>NZ_CP045875.1:1499500-1855500 GCF_009649955.1 Heliorestis convoluta
CTTTCGAGGCGGTCAACCAGTGAAAGATCATCTCTATGGACTCCATTGTATCTACCAAGAAGAACAGAAAAGTGCCTTTATCGTAGAAAGCGAGATTGACGTTCTCACACTTTGTCAAGCAGGTTTCGCTGCCATTGCTTTAGGGGGAGCCAATCTTAGTCGACGGCAAAAAGAACTGCTTATTCAATCTCCTGTAGAAGAGTTGATTCTCGCTACAGATAATGATAAAGCTGGAGAACGTATTGCTCAAACTATTGTAAATCAGCTAAACGGTTATAAGAAAATAAAAAAAATACGTCTTCCAGATGAAGTGAAAGACGTAAATGATTTAAGCCAAGATAGGTTGTTAAAAATCATTACAGAGTCAGTAGAAGTATCTTATTTCTTTACTCAATCACGTGAATAGCCAACAATAACCCAATAAAAGCAAGGATAGAAGCGATACCAACGGTAATGACAAACATCCACCAGACCCTTTTAGGATCTTTCATAAAAAAAGTTTTCTCAGGATACAAAATGTGAAGATGCCAAGCAAGAAAGAGATCGAGAACTTCTTCCTTTGTTTTGGGATCTACCAAAGCTTCCACTTTACCGTTTCTTTTATAGGCCAAGAAAGAGAGACTTTCATTGAGTCTGAATTGTCGATCTTTCACTTCCAAGATACGTCTGATTCGAGGAACGATGGTGGAAAAGTACAAGATACCTAACAAAAAACCAACAGCAGTATTAGAAAAAATGCTATATAAGTTTTTAATTTGTACTGCTGGACGATAACCAAAAGTTTCAACCAAATAGTTTGTTATTAGGTCTATCAAAACAAAGCCACTCCGATGGGTACTCATTTAACTAACTAAGAGTTTTTCTCATCGTCAAGGAGTTTATACAAATCATGTAAATAATCGTATAGCTCCTGTTTTTTATCTTCCGGAATTTTTTTATGCTTGCCAATACCCACAAGTGTTTTTAAGAGCATTGGCTCATTTCCTAACACAACTCTTGCTGCAATAGGGATTTTACCAAACTTGGCAAAGAGAACGTCTTCTTCGAGGTCGTAAAAATCCGCCAACTGATGAATGAGATGATCGCTGGGAGATTTTAATCCTCTTTCAAGCTCTGATAAATAAGGGGCACCAACACCAACCTCTTTGCTTAATTGAGCCAGAGAAAGCTCTTTTTTCAACCGTAATTCTTTGAGGTATTGACCAGCACTAGCAAGAAGCAGTAACTCTTTGGAGCGATCTTCTAGGTTGGTCAAGGGGAGTCAATCCTTTGCTGTACGAATTTAGTGAATTTGTAACGTTATTTGTAGCTTGCACGCAATAACGTTATTTTGTCCCTTTTTGTTCCTTACTTGTCCTTATTTTTCGAACTTCACGTCAATCAAGACATGGAAGAAAAAAAGAATAAATATTTTTTGAAATAACGAGACAAATCATACCCCTTTTTCGACATGAATTAATGAGGGCGAAATAAGGGGGAAGGGGGAAAAGAAAATGGATTTGGATAAAGAGTTAGACCAACTGGCTTTACAGTTTAACAAAACAGGTGATGAAAATGCCTTCAATCAACTCTTTGAGAAAATGAAGCCCATTGTCAGAAAGCAAGCCCTAAAGTACCACTACTCTACAGGAATTGCTGTGGAGGAATACGAGAGCATTTTTGCAGAGGAAGTATGGAAAGCAGCTATCTTTTATGACGGGACTTCTCGATTTCTTCAACGGTTTTATTTTCACATCAAATCAGCTCAGACCGACCTCTATCGCTACCATAAAAGCCAAAAACGAAGCCTTTATAAAGAAGAATCCATTGATGTAGAAAACGGTGACATAGTTCTCGATCAAGTAGCTATACAACAAACTTCTACGGAGCAAGAGTATTTAGACTGTCAAGAGGTAGAAAAGAAGATCCATGATTTCGAGCGAACCAATGAACGGCATGGAAAAGTAATTAAACTTCTTAATTTCGGTTGTTCCAACCAAGACATTGCAGGTGTCTTTGGTCGGAATAAGTATGATTCTACAGTTCGGAATATTGTTAATAGGGCAAAAGAAAAATTCAAAAAGTATCTAATTGAGACTGTTTCTTAAATTATTATAACTTATAAAAACAAATTTAGGGGGATGTAATGAATGGGAGTAATCACAGCCAAAGGAAAAGCAGCCAAGGAATCTGCGAATAAGAAAAATAATCAAATCGATTTCAAAAAGGTCTACTTCCGATTAAAAGATGGCGATTCTGTACGTGTCCGGCTGTTATCACCAGAAGATTACGTGGAATATCGTGCCCACAGTTCTTTTCATCACGAAATATACACCCAGCCTTGTATCGTTCCTTCTGGTCAAAAATGTGCCATTTGTGAAGCTGCCGATTCTAAGATCGAAGAGTTTCAAGTTTTACGAGCGAAAAAGCGTTACCTCTTTGCTTTTGCCGATATTGATGAAGGCATTGTTCGTGTCTTTGATGCTAGCCGAGGACAGGCCCAAGGATTAATCAATACGATTGAACAGTATGTTGAAGATATTGAGGATGTAGCCTTTATCTTTAAGCGTACCGGAACGAAAACAGATACGACCTACACATTAAATCCTATTCTAAAACTCAAAAAAGACGATCAAGAGAAGTTCAATCGTTTTGAAAATGAAAAGGTAGAGATTGAGTTCTATGAAACAGTTTTACAGGCAAGAACAAGACAGCAACAGATTGAAGATTTACAAAAAGCAGGCTTTCCAGTAAGCGATTACTTTGATGATGAAGTATTAGAAGATGGTGTGACAGCTATTAACGAAGATAACAGCCCAGACAATATCTTTTAGAGGGGGCTTTACTCCCTCTCTTCCCTTTCCCTTATATCGTGAAGAAAGGAGGCATTTCTCATCATGGAAGAAGTTCTAACACCTAACTTAACAATGCAAGAAGAAGATTCAACAGCTTGGGGACGAGCTTTAGAAGCTCAAGAAAATAAAGAGCTTTCAAAGAAAGAGCCAACGTGGGAAGAGATGTGGGAAATCGGATGGACTAATCATAAGGGAACCTTTAAGAAAGCAATCTTTCAGTCGAAAATGTCGGCTACAGATAAAGAACGGCTTCTTATCGTAAAAAAAGCGATTGAAGATGGCGAAATAGGTACTGGCGTAGAAAGCATGAAAAAGTTTAGCAAAGCCCATGCTTTACGGCTCTGGCGTGATTTACAGGAAAAAAGGAAAGATAAAATTCTCAAAGAGATGGTCGAGAGTACGCCGAAGAATTATCTTTTAGTCCAGACGGAAAAAGCATTAAATCAATTGATTAACGACCTGACGAAAGAACCGATCATTGCTTTAGATACCGAAACAACGGGTCTAGACGTTTATAAGGATGTTATCGTCGGTTTATCAATTACTTTACCTATAGCCGATTACCACGTTTATATCCCCGTGGCCCATAAAAAGGGAACACAGCTTGAACGAAAAACCGTATTATTAGCCTTAAAACCTGTGCTTACCAATCCCGATATAGGCAAAGTTCTTCATAATGCGAAATACGATATGCACATGCTGCTTCGACATGGGATCAAAATGGAAGGATTGTATCACGACACTCGTGTAGCCATGGCCATCTTAAACGAAAATGAACATTCTTATGCTCTTAAAAACTTGGCCACCAAGTATGGGAGGCTATTCGGTTTTCAAGAGGACAGTCATACGTATGATGACTTGTTTGGCAAGACCTCTTTTGACGAAATTGATCTTGATGTGGCTTTGGTCTATGCAGCGAAAGATACCCATTTGACCTGGAAGCTCTACCAGTGGCAAAAGACGTTCTTTGATGATAGGGAGAAACTACGTCGGCTTTATCAAGAGCTAGAAAATCCTTTGATTGAACTCTGTGTTGATATGGAGCAATTCGGTTTTTTAATTGATCAGGACTATGCCAAAGAGTATGGCAAAGAGTTAAAAAGAGAAATCGAAGAGGAAGCAAAGGCTCTCCGTCACCACTTTGGCGATATCAACTTTAACTCACCGTTGCAGCTTGCCAAACTCTTTTATGATGAATTGAAACTACCTGAAGTAAAAGCTCGTTCTACCGATGTAAAAACCTTAAAAGCTCTACAAGAACATCACGATGGCATTAAGCATTTGTTGAAATATCGTGAGTCCACGAAGTTACTCGGAACGTACGTCGAGTCCTTGCCAGAGAGAATTAAAAAAGACGGTAAGATTCACGGCTCTTTTAATCAAGTATCTACCGTCACGGGTCGATTTTCTAGCAACGAACCAAACCTTCAAAACTTGCCACAAAACGCTCGAAAGCTCTTTGTTGCACCGAACGGTAAAGTGATGCTAGGAAGTGATTTTTCTCAAATTGAACCTCGTGTGTTGGCTCATATCAGTGGAGATAAAGAACTACAAGAACCGTACCTACAAGGGCAAGACTTGTATTCTACTCTAGCCAGCCGAGTGTTTAACGTTCCTTTACAAGATTGTGGCGATGGCTCGAAATATCGAAAGATGATGAAGGTTGGCTTACTTGCTGTGATGTATGGAACGAGCATGTTTACTTTATCGAGCCAGCTAGGGATTACGGTTGAAGAAGCTCAGAAGTTTATTCAAGACTTCTTTAAGACCTATCCTGATGTTGATGCTTTTATTAAGGGAACCCATCGTAAGGTCAAAGAAAAAGAGTATGTAGAAACACTCTTTGGTAGGAAACGACGTTTCCCAGGTCACAAAGAAAAGGCAATTGTTTACGATAAACTAGCCAAACAAATCTGCGATCATTTAGGCGTAGAAGAAGTACCTATCAATCTTTGGGAGCATAAAAAACTACCTTACGACCTAAAACGTAAGTTTCAAGATATCAAAGGAGACGTTGAGTCTGTTCGCAGGCAAAGTGTAAACGCCATTATTCAAGGGACGGCTGCCGACATAATGAAGCAAGCTCTCTTAAATTTGCACAGCCATTGCCGGCAAAAAGGCTGGTCACTTTGTGGAACCGTACACGATGAAGCCTTGATGGTCGTTGATGAAACCATCACGATAGATGAAGTATTAGAACTTGAAAGAGCGATGACTTCTACCGTTTCCTTGGAAGTACCTCTGAAAGTAGATACCGAGGTTATGGTTCGTTGGGGTGAAGGAAAGCCAAAGAAGGAGTGGTTTCAATCAGTAGCTTAATCAATCGAAAGGGAGCCAAAGAACTGCGAGATGAGGTATTATCCCATCGAGAAGATAGAGGAACGGAATTAACGACAGCCATCTTAGAGCACTTCGATAATATCAACAGCTTTGATGTTGTCACAGATCGTGTAATAGAAGAAATCATTTTACAAGATGAACTATCGGGCCTACAAAAAGATAGTGAACGTATCTTTCCTAAAGGCATTACTTCTTTCTCACCGTCGTCAGCTTATAAATGCGAACGAGAACTGTACTTCAAGGCAAAAAGGTACGCCAAGATTCAAGAAGATCGTTTTCCTTATCAACGTAGGTGGGCCAGAAACGGAACAGCCGTTCACGGTGCTACTCAAAAGGATCTATTGTATGCCGAGAAATACTTGGACAAGCCTTTGTTCAAAGTAGCTCGTACCAAAAAAGAAAACCGTCCTGCTTGGGAAAAGAATATCAGAACGGGAAAACAGTTTACTCACCAAGACCAGTCGTTTCAACTTTACGGCATGATGGACGGTGTTCTGATATACCAGAAAGACAACAGCAAGATTGGTTTTGAGTTTAAGACCAAGTCGACTACTTTAGGAGCCATCGGTAATTATCGCATGAAAGAGTTACAGCCTGATCACAAAGAACAGTGTGTGGCCTATTCGCTTCTCTTTGGCGTTACAGAGTTTCTCGTTGTTTATGAATCTTTAGCCAAAGACGGTTGGACAAAAGGAATCGATGCAAAACCCGATATGAGGGCTTTTTATCTGGCTGTTACAAAAGAAGAACAGCAACGCTTGTTAGATAAGTTTGCTACTGTTGCTGCAATGATTGACAACGACGAAATACCACCAGCCGATGAAAGCAAATGTTTTTTCTGTCCTTACAAGCCTTACTGCCAAGCTCTAGAAGGTGAGGTGGCAGCATAAGTGGCCAGAACGAATTATCAGCGAGGTTATGAAATCGAACGAAAGATTGTTCATCAACTAACAGACCAAGGCTATCTCGTTTTACGTTCTGCCGGATCACATTCGAAGATTGATGTCTTGGGAATCAGCAAACAACGTATCGTAGCTGTTCAATCGAAAAGAACGAAGAAGTTTACGCCTTCTGTCTATAAAAAAGAGATTCAGCAGATTCAAGAAATTCTTCAAGAGTATGAGTTGGGGGAAAAGATAGACTTTGAGTTCTGGGTGTGGGTGGATAGAGAGGGCTTTCGGAAATGGAAGGTCACAGATGAAGTCGTAAAGGAGGTTGCCTAAATCGTTGCTGAGACTAGAACCGTTCAAGTAGCAGGTTTTAACGATTTGAATACGACCGATGCCGTGGGAATCGCTTTTACTGTTTTCTTTCAAGGTTGCTCTATTCGGTGCCTTGGATGCCATAACCCGGAGTTACAATCTTTTGACGGAGGCCAAGCTGTCGCCATTTCAGATATTGTTGCAAGAATAAAGAAACATAGAAAGTTTTACGATGCCCTTGTCTTTGTTGGTGGTGAGCCATTGGATCAAAAGAGTGCATTACAGCAGTTATTAAATGAAGGGAAAAATCTTGGCCTTGCTACTTGGCTTTATACAGGCTATGAAATAGACGAAGTACCGAGCGAGTTTCTTGCCTTATGTGATGTTATCGTTGCTGGCCCTTATAAGGAAGAATTAAAGACCAACTCGTTTCCTGCTAGTTCCAATCAAGTTGTTATGGACAGACGGAAGGGAGAAGCAGCGTGAAACTTACACTTACGTTTGAACCAGGCTTTGACCGACTTTACAACAAGTTTGCCAAAGACGAAAGGGGGCTTCGTTTTCTTGAACTGGAAGGTATCAGCCCGAAAAAGGTAGACGTAGGGCAGATGTCTCACGATTACTTTACCAAACGACTAGCCGATGCCACGGTTGATCAAAACGCCAACTCCAATGAAGAACTGTCGGCCAACAACTATCAGGCCGAAGTAACAAAAGGAATTTTGAAGTTAGAGGGTTATTACCTTCTATGGCGATATGCAAAAAAGAGATTTGGCCTTCGTAGAGCCAATGAATTGATTACTTCTATCTGGCGTGGAGAACTGTACTTTCACGATAGTTCAGGGCAGGGGATTCAAATTCCTTACTGCTTCGCTTTTTCCACAGCCAACTTAATGACAGAAGGACGGCCTTACGGTCAACTAAGTTCTGTTGTACCGAAACGATCAGATAGCTTCGCAGCACAGGTAACAGAAGTGGTTATGGATTTAAGTCAAGAGTTTGCCGGGGCTGTTGCACCGAGTGATTTTATTGTGAACCTTTGCTGGTATCTACAGCGAGAAGGTAGAGATTTGCGAAATAACGATGATAAAGATTACATCATCAATATCTGGCAGAAGTTTATTCATGTTGCTAACAACAAGTTTCGTGTATCAGGCCAAAGCCCTTTTACCAACGTATCTATCTTTGATCGAGTGAATCTACAAAAAATATTTAACGACTATCGTTACCCCGATGGCTCTAGCGTTGACGTTGAATACGTGATGGCAGTACAAAAGCTGATTGCCTTATTCTTTGCCAAAGGCGATCCGACTACCGGCTTGCCTTATCGTTTCCCTGTAATGACAGCCAACCTTTCTGTGAACGAACAGCGAGAGCCATTGGATGAAGATTTTTTGGATTTTATCAGCCGGATTAACCGTAAGTTAGGATTTCTGAACATCTACGCCAACGAAGGTTCTAAGATTGCAATGTGCTGCCGTTTTGTAAACGATAGAGAACGGATGAACTACAGAGCCGACAGCTTTGGTAATGGAGGATTAAACATTGGCTCCCATCGAGTAGTAACGATTAACTTTCCTCGATTGGCGTTAGAAGCTCATAGTAAAAAACACTTTTTTGAAATCCTAGACAAACGAGCAAAGATGGCTCGTGACCTCCTTGTTGTTCATCGAGAAGAGATTCTACGACGACGAGTTGAAAAAGGTTTTTTGAAATTCTTTAAGCCCTTGCAGTGGTTTTCATTGGACATGCTCTTTTCCACCATAGGTATTCACGGTCATTATGAGATGTGCCATTTTCTAGGGATGCCGATGGAATCAGAAGAAGGGCAGGACTTTACGGAAGAAGTTTTGAAGAAAACAGAACAATATGCTCTTGCCTTTAGCGAAGAAACTGGTCACTCCTTTAACACCGAAGAAATCCCTGCTGAGAGTACGGCTATTACATTGGCGAAGAAAGATAAGCTGCTCTATGGCGAAGAACAACCTTTTGAATTGTACTCCAATCAGTACATTCCGCTCATTGCCGATGTGGGGACGATAGATCGAATAAAGCTTACAGGTCGTTTTATGAAACACGTTAGTGGGGGAGGTATCCTTCACCTAAACATTCAAGATCGCATTGAAGATCCAGATGTTATGAAAAAGCTTATTCGCCTTACTCTTTCAGAAGGGGTAGAGCATTTTGCTATCAACTACGGATTCGGTGTTTGCACAGATGGACATACCACTGTTGTTGGTACAGGTAAGACGTGCCTACTCTGTGGGCAGCCCGTTCAAGATTATTTGACCAGAGTGATTGGCTACTTTACCAAAGTTTCATCATGGGGAGAATTTCGTAAAAACTACGAATATCCTCAACGAAAGTTTCGTGAAGTAGAAAAAGCTGATCGGGAGGTAGCCTAAATGAAGATGGGAAGTCTTTTTGACGGTATAGGAGGCTTTCCCTTAGCAGGACAAAAAGTAGGGATCGCCTGCTTATGGGCAAGTGAAATAGAACCATTTCCTATAAAAGTTACTCAAAAGCACTTTCCTAGAATGATTCATTTAGGAGATATCGTAAATATTGACGGTGCAAAAATCGAGCCTGTTGACTTGATAACATTCGGAAGTCCCTGCCAAGATTTAAGTGTAGCAGGGAAGCGAGAAGGGCTTAAAGGGGAACGATCCAGTCTATTTCTTGAAGCGATACGAATTATAAAAGAAATGAGAAAAGCGACGAAGGGAGAGTTTCCGCGATATGTACTTTGGGAAAACGTCCCCGGAGCCTATAGTTCTAATAAAGGAGAAGATTTCAGGAGAGTTATCGAGGAAATCAGCCAGAGCAAAATTCCACTGCCTGCTAGTGGAAAATGGGCAAGAGCTGGAATGGTCAGAGTGGGAGAGTGTGAAATCGCTTGGAGAACTCTCGATGCCCAATATTGGGGTGTCCCCCAACGTAGAAAAAGAATCTTTCTTATCGCAGATTTTAGAGGCACAAGTGCCACAAAAATACTTTTTGAGTCAGAAGGCATGTCAAGGGATTCTTTGCAGATCAGAGAAAAGAGGGAAGCAGTTACCACATCTGTTGGAAAAAGCTCTAAAAAGACAAATATCATTCTTTTTGAACCAAGAAGCCAAGACAGAATTCCAAGAATCCACGAAAAAGAAATCTGCCCGACGTTAAACAAATCGCAGGGGGAACAGCGACAAACCCGTGTAGTACAGGTTATCCCTATCAACGATAAAGCTACTAGATATAAAGGTGGAGGCTATACTCGTAATAGTGATGGCAGTGGCAATGGATTAGGCATAGGGAAAGAAGGTGACCCATTTCCTACATTAACGGCAGGGGATCGACATGCAGTAGCACAGTTTATAAATTATATTAGAATACAAAGATCAGACAGTTACGAAGAATCTACTATTGCAAGTACGATAGCCAGTAGGGACTATAAAAGCCCAACGGATTTGATATCTTTAAATTTAGCTGTACGTCGATTAACACCTTTGGAATGTGAAAGATTACAAGGTTTCCCGGATGGTTGGACAGATTGTGGTTCTGATACAGCTCGTTATAAAGCATTGGGTAACAGTATTGCAATTCCTTGTGTAGAGTGGATTTTAGAAAAAATGGTTAAGACTGCAAGATTGCCTCGCGAGAAATGTGCATAGAGAAGGTATCAGTTGAAAAGGTGGTTAAAAATGAGTAATAAAGTTGGTTTTAAGAAGCTCCATGAAGAAGCGATGGTTCCCAAACGACAGACCCAGTTATCCAGTGGTTTTGACCTTTATTGCTTTGATGCAGTTACAACTGCTCAACTCAAAAATACGTACAACGAGGACTTTAAGTTGATCGAACTTCAACCAGGGGAGCGAGTGCTGGTCAGAACGGCCATAGCCTTACAAATGACCGATGGTATGGAAGCCCAAGTTCGACCTCGTAGTGGACTTGCCTTGAAGCAAGGAATTACCGTTTTAAACACACCAGGTACGATTGATGCCGACTACACAGGTGATGTTGGCGTAATCTTGATTAATCTTGGTCAAGAACCTACCATCATTCAAAAAGGAGATAGAGTGGCTCAACTGGTTTTCCAAGCTGTAAGGCATGATATTGAGTTAGTGGAGTTAACGGAATTAACTACAACTGAACGTGGTGCAGGAGGCTTTGGTCATACAGGGGTGAAAGGGGATAATTCTTGAACAAATTTATGATTGACATCGAGGCGTTGACGAAGAATTCCAATGTTCACCTGAACCAAGAGAGAATTGATGATATAAAAAACATTGAAAAGTTTATCAATGAAAACTATGTAGCAGAAGGATATAGACCTGTTCAGTCTGGTCGAGTAATCGTTTTACGAAACACCGATAAAGGTCGTAAGTCCAGTGCCTTTGCTTCTGCCTTATATCTCGGTAAATATGATGATATGAACAACACAGATCGCTTTCTTAAAGGCATGGTTAGAGCAGGTCATTCCTATGAACCTATCCGTGGCGAGACGATTTCTTTCCTTTATATATGTGTAGGAAAACCAACCTACGATCACTTGATTACTTATACCATTCGGAACCGTCGAGTAGCTGGTGGATTACGAGCCAATAAGCCGTGGGGCTTCGTGATTCCAGAAGAGGCGAAAGACAAACAAGTTTATCGCAGATTGATGGAAAGCCAGTTGGCTTGCTGTGAAGCTCTCGTTCAAGGTGCTGAGAGGGAAAAGGATGAAGGAAAGCGAGCTGAACAACTACAGGCTGTTCGCTCCCTTTATCCAACAGGTGTAATCGTACCACCTTTCATGTTGGACTTTTCCGAAGAAGCTCTCGCTAAACACATCTTCAAGCAACGTATCTGGGAAAAGGGGGCACAAGGAGAAACGGTAGAAATCGTGCAGGATATGTACGATGCTCTCTATCAACTTGACCCAGAAAAGTGGAGTTGTATCAAGGAATATCATGGCCCTCACATAGTTAGCCATAACAGAGCGATGCAAAAGCTACGAGAACAGCGACCGAAGCTAGGGCAGTTATTGAAGCAAATAAAAAACGACCAGACCGATGTTTACGATCTGGACGTTTATGAGTTATTGATGACTACAGTGGGAAGATTGCCAAAAACGATGTGGGAATAGGATTTTTAATAAAATATTAGGCTCTATCATTATATATTATATTCCATTTACCCGCTTTTTTAAGATTAACGATAGTCGACCTTAAAAAAGCGAGAATGGAGCTAAAGTATTAACAATCTATTTTAAATGAAATGTTTAACTTAATCAGGAGAATAAACGGTTACCCAATAATAAAAAAAGTAAAAAACATACGAAACGTCCAATTTCTAATCTTATGTAATAACCATTAGGATTGACAAGAATAAGTTTCAAAGCTACGGATCACCTCCGGTAGCTCCTTCTCGCGTTGAATATTATAACGGTATATCTTTATTATTTCAACAAATTATAGGAGGATTATTTTGAAAGAAGAATTAAACAAAAATAAAATTCTTACAGGTGACTGTTTAGAAAAGCTGAAAGAACTACCTGATAACTCTATTGATTCCTGCGTAACCGATCCTCCTTACGGTCTTTCCAAAGAACCGGATATCCAAGAAGTATTAACGAAATGGATGGCTGGTGAAGATTACGAACATCGTGATAAAGGGTTTATGGGCAAGAGCTGGGACTCTTTCGTTCCGGGACCAGCGATCTGGCGTGAAGTATATCGTGTCTTAAAGCCCGGTGGCCACATCCTCTGTTTTGCCGGAACGAGAACTCAAGACTTAATGACCATCTCACTTCGCTTAGGTGGCTTTGAAATTCGTGATGTAATCGAATGGCTCTACACCAGTGGTTTTCCTAAAAGTATGGATATCAGTAAAGGCTTCGATAAAAGAGCTGGTGTAGAAAGGCATATTATTGGACAAAGAGGAGTACCAGATAAACGTAACGGCCACGGCAGGGCTTACGGTTCATCGCTGTTTGCAGGCGAAAAGACAGGTACGGTCATTCATTATATTGGCGAACCTACGACAGAATTGGCGAAGCAATGGGATGGTTGGGGAACCTCCCTAAAGCCTGCACACGAGCCAATTATTCTGGCGAGAAAGCATTAGAGGGCAATACTTGTGACACCGTTGAAAAGTATAATACAGGTGCAATCAACATCAAGGACTGTCGTATTGCTTTTGAAGATGAAGGGGAAAGAAGAAGGCTACGACATAAGCCAGTAGAAAACAACAGTGAAAGCTGGAAAAACACCAGTAAAGTGATGGGCTATATGAACGAAGAAGGTTTGCCACCAGAGGAAGGCCGTTTTCCAGCTAACTGTGTAACCATTGAAGAAAACGAGTGGTACAGCAAGTTCTTTAATATTTCACCGAAAGAATTGTCTAAGAAGGCAACGAAAAAAGATCGCAACAGCGATTGGCAGGGCAATATCATTAACCTTGACGAAAGGCGTACCTATCCCGGAACGGGCCGTGGCGTAATCAACAGTAAGTACACCATGGACGGCAAAGAGCGAAAGCCTGTGGTAAGCCGTAACCATCACCCAACCGTAAAACCTGTGGCATTGATGGCGTGGTTGATTACTTTGGTTACGCCACCTGACGGTATCGTTTTAGATCCCTTTGGGGGAAGTGGTAGTACGGCAGTAGCTGCCAAACAGAAAGGTTACGATTTCATCCTCATAGAGCGAGAAGAAGAATATGCAGAGGTTGCAATGGCGAGGGCGTGTTAAACGCTTCTCGCCTTCTTTTTTATTTTTTCACCAAACTTGGGACAAACGGTGGTTCTCTTTCGACATGAATAGTTGAGAGCCAATTGAGGGAGGTGAAAAAAATGAGTTCAGCTAATGCCTATGACCGTTATCGAATGGACGGCAGAACCTTAGAACAGTTCGCCAAAGATATCGAAAAGGCTGCAAGGGTAGAGCGAGATATCATTGAACTGTACGTTGCCTACTACGAGAGGACATACAACAAACGACCTGTTATCGAGGACAATGGATGTGACAACAGTGGTCAACTTCTTTCTCGTAAAAAAGTATCTACCAAGGCTGATTTCAAAGTGAATGGAAAACTCGTTGAGGTAAAGTACAACAACGAATGGTTGAAGAAGTTTCGCTTCAAAGCTGATCAACTCAATAGTTACTTGAAACAAGATGCTTCTGTTTTATGGGTGAACGGCTATACAACGAAAACTCCGAAGTTTACTGTACTTAAAACTAAGGATATGGAAACGATCAAAGCTACCAAAACGCCAATCCCTTTTATCCCATGGGGAGGCAAGAAGTGTTATGAGTTACAAAGCGATGATTACGTGTGGACAGAGCTAGGAGGTCGTAATGAACGGAAATGTGCTTGATTATCGAAAGGTCTTGTCAAAGGTAGAAGGAGAAGCTCGTTTATTCGTAACCTTTATGAACTCACTGGCAAAAGATATGAAGCCCGGTGAAGAACGAAAGATCAATGTAACTCCGTCTGAACTGGCTTACTATGAAAGATTGCAGAAAAAGTATGAGTTGTTGCAGCGATGGTCTAAAAATGATCCACGATATAGAAAGGTGGCCAGCTAATTGAAAGGTGTAAAAATCGCTTTAACAGGCAAGATGCGAAGTGGCAAAGATACAGCCGGTGAATACTTGGTTAACAAGTACGGCTTCAAACGGTTTGCTTTTGGCGATGCTGTACGAGAAATCTGCCAACAACTCTACCCAGAACAGATTGAGGAGGGTAAACCTCGCTTTCTCTATCAGCAAGTGGGACAAGCACTACGGAAACAAGATAGGAATGTATGGGTAAAGACTTTGCTTCGTCAAATTGAAAATGAAACCACGCTAGATGACAATATCGTAATTACAGACCTTCGCCAATTCAACGAATATCAGCACGTGCTTACGACAGGCTTTACCATCGGTCGTATATGGGCCAACGAAAAGACTCGACGTGAAAGGATGAAAACATTAGGAGATAACTTTGATTACAACGACCTCTACCATGAAACAGAACAAGGTATTGATGCTCTTGTCGTAGACTATGAAATCGTCAATGTAGGGGAACTGCAAGAGCTTCATCGACAAGTTGATGCTTGGTTACACCGTATATAAAAAGCAGAAGGACGGTGAAGTAAGATAGCTGGTAGTAAAGCCGACTTAATCAGCAAGCAGAAGCGATTCGAAGAAGCCTATCCCTTGGACAGAGACTACGGTATTTACGCCTTATTACTAAACTTCTACCATCTTCGAGAAGCTCGATATATTCGAGGGGAGTACGATGCCAGCGTTTTGTTGCTGGACTTTTATAACTCCTTGCATGAAGCAAAGCTAACGAAAAGACAAAAAGAAATCCTCTACCACGTTTTTATCAAGGACATGATGCAACAGGAAGTAGCCGGAAAGTTGAACATTACCCAGCAAGCTGTAAGTGACCACGTTAATGCAGCCATTCGTAAGATAGCAACACTCAATCGACGAAAGGAGGTGGCCTAGTTTGTACGAAGATAAGTTTTATCCTGATGGTGAGTACAAACAAGAGTTTGAGGAAGAAGTGGACGTTCTCATAAAAAAAGAACAGCCTCTACCTTGGAGGATAGAAGCTGTGAAAATCTTAACGGACATATATGTTCAACGAATCGGTGAGATGCCTGAAAGCAAACAACTTGAACGACTGGCCAATTACATTCTGTCAGACGAATTAAAGGACAGACATCCTGATAAAGTGGCCAATACAGAATATCCAATTTTTAGCGATGTGCAGTTAAAGGTTCGTCAACGTAGGGAAGTAGCTTTTGAAAAGCTAGAACAAATGGCTACCAATGCAAGAGATCGAAAGCCGAAGAAACAGAAAAAGTCCTATAAGCATCTTTCCCAGACAGCTTAAAATAAACAAAAGGTGGTTGATTGGGTGAGGGAGTACGTAACGAAGATAATGTTTGGAATCATAATAATCGCCTTCTTAGCTTTCATTGTAGCTGGAACAGCAAATGCAAACTCGTTGTATAACGTAAAAGCAGGCGATTCGCTGTGGAGGATTGCCACGAATCATGGAACGACGGTTCAACAGATTCGAGAGTTGAACGGCTTAACTGGCGATATGATTCTTGTAGGGCAGAGCTTAAAGTTACCTCAACCAGCTTATAGAGTACAGTCGGGGGATACATTGTTTAGAATTGCACAGCACCAAGGCGTAACCTTGGTTGAGTTGATAAGGGCCAATAATCTTACGAATCCGAACATGCTTTACGTAGGGCAGTTAATCAACGTACCTAATCAGCCTACGGCAACACCAACACAACCAACTCCTACACCACAGCCAGTACCGACTCCAACATCACAACCTGACTTTGCAGAACAGGTGGCCAACTTGGTTAACGTAGAAAGAGCCAAAGCAGGGTTACGACCTTTACGATACGATGCCGAGTTAAGCAAAGTAGCGTTGATTAAGGCACAGGATATGATACAGAATAATTACTTCTCCCATACGTCACCTACTCATGGATCACCGTTCGATATGATGAAAAGCTATGGGATTCGATATACAACGGCAGGCGAGAATATTGCAAGGGGACAGCGAACGCCACAGGAAGTTATGACGGCATGGATGAATAGTTCAGGACATAGGGCGAATATTTTGAATGCGAACTTTGATACCATCGGTGTAGGGTACTATCAAGGAGCATGGGTACAGATGTTTACGAGAAGCGTGGGGCACTAAGCCTCACGCTTCTTTTTTATCTGGAAGGATACTTCTGGGAGTTCAGAAAAAGGAAAAGCTATGATAAAGAGAGAGACTATGAGTTCAATGCATCGATTCATTACCCTTTCAAGGAGGACTTTGCTGAGGTAATTTATAAAATTGATACTTGGACTGAGGCTCATGACGAGTATTTGAATGTTTTAGATAAGCAGAAGAAGGAAGGTTAGTCTTTGATTCATACGCGTTGTATGTATAGGGTTTACGAGAAGCGTGGGGCATTAAGCCTCACGTTTATTTCTTGTTAAGTAAAGCACCACAGCTTGTCCTTACGTTAAAGAGTTGGTAGAATTTACACAGTAGATTATTGTAGAGGACTGAGTATATGAATAAAAAAATAGTTATTTTTATAGGCATTATACTAGGTATTGTTTTTATAGGCGTACCTATCACTATAAATATAATCATGTCAAGCTCGTGGTCACTTACATACATTGGTGATAGTCCTTGGTTACTATTTCATGCAGGTTACTATGGGGCTATAATTGGCGGAATATTAAGTGGTGGATTTACATTTTTGGGTGTGTGGTGGACAATACAAAAACAAAAAATTGAAAAATTTATTGACATTTATCCTAAGAAAATAAAAAGTGTAAATAATCTTACTGATGGTTTATCAGAAGTAATTAATAAAGGTTATAACGATGTGTTTAGTGTTCCTTACAATATGGAGAATTTTATCAGAGAAGAAAAGTCTAATCTTCGAAAGCTACGAGATGAAGCTTGTGAGCTGGAAGTAAATATTTATAAAGCATTAGAGAAATTAGGTGAAAAATTACAAAAGTGGCATGATGATTACAATACAAAAATAAATTATGTTGAAGAAAATGAGTACGGAAATATGGTTTTAACAGAAGAGTCTAAAACTGTCCGTAAACAATTTATTGAAGAATATAAAAATGACGTTGAAAGAATCCTATATGAAGTACATAGTTTTAAGAGGAAACTGCAATTTATATACTTAAAATACTCAAAAGATAATACTGGAATTTAATTTTTGAAAACTTTTGCCAACGGTGTTAATGACCCTTGTTTTCTTTTGTCGTAGGGGGTCAACGGTGCTTGAAACCGTTGCCCTATAACTACACCCTTCACACCACACCCCCATAAAACGAAAAAAAGACTGCCACCACAGCCCCCGCAACCCTTTATTTAGGAAGAAAATGCCGTTGCTAGTGCTAAAACAACTAGATATAGTGGTCAGCACACCTACGATTCAAAAAAACGTACGAGTTGAGATCGTAGCGTAATCTGGCCACGGATAAGGGAAAAACTCAATAACGTCGCAGTTTTAGCCAACGGTTTTACATATTTGACCTCCAAAACCGTAGGTTGCGGGTTCAAGTCCTGTCTCCCCTGCCAAAACCTTTGAAACCATTGATGGTTCGAGCTTTGTGGGCTTTTCGTAAGCCTCAAGTAAAGCACCGAAAAATCGTTAAAACTGTGATAAAATTGAGTAAACCGTTGGCCTATTTACAAAGTAGGTCAGCGGTTTTTTCGTTATTTCTGGCCAGAAAACTTGTCAGAAAGGCGATGAAAAGACGATGAGAAAAATGACTACAATTTCCGATCACGTGAGTTAATCATTCGGGAGGAACATGCTAAGACCCATGAACAGCGAACACTTCCGTTGCTTCCACAGGTGGCCAATGCGATCAATGAGTTTCTACGTTACAGGCCTGATGAATGGGGCAGCGATGTACCGATTTTCTGTACGGAGGATGGCAGAAAGTTAGCTGTCGAAAGTTGGGGGAAGAAGGTTAAAGCGTATGGTAAGAATATTGATGTTCACGTAACGCCATATATGTTCAGACACGCCTCAGCCTTGCATCATTTGCGAAATGGAGCAGATGTGTTTACGGTTCAACGTATACTTGGTCATGCTGATCTGAATATGACGAAAAGGTACTTGGCTTTGACTCAAAGTGATGTGAGGGAGGTACACAGTTTGACCTCGCCACTGAATGATATTTTAGATACAGGTAGGAAGAGGGTTCGGTCGTTGGCGAAGCAGGGGAATAGGTAGGTGGTGTTGTAGTTTGCTGTAGTTGCTTGAATGACTGTTGTAGTTAATCGTTGAGTTAAGGCGTAGTTATTGCTATAGAAAGAGAGACCCGTCAGAAATGATTTCTGGCGGGTTTTGCCGTATATGTATGTGGGTGTTTACTAATGGTCATTGCTAGCGATTATTGAAAAGAATGGTGAAACACTTCTCTTCCATCGTCGTAAATCACACTAAATTGTTCAGGATTAAAACTAAGATTTTCTCCCTCCAGTGGTATGTACCAATAGTAAGAATGTACTTTATATCTTATATCAAAGTCATTGTTTTGAAACCGAATCATATTAACGCTCTTAGGGGCATACCCATACAGAATCCCTCTATCAGAAGCTGTTATTGAACTAATAAAATCAATGCGAAAATCTTCTTCGCTCAATCTTGGCCTACTAACAGGCGAAGAAACACCATCTACACGCCACCCAAAAACCCCTTTTTTATATGAACTAGCTTCAATAAATTCACTGGAATCAATAATAACAACTTTTTCGCTATGATTAACAGGAATAATTTCCAGGATATTTCCTTTAACGACTTTTTCAATTGTGGAACTTTGATAATAAGTGATTCCCAAATACAAAAGAAAGACATTGATAATACCAATAATTGAAAAAAGCAATTTCCGTTCTATTTTCATAGATATGCCCCCTTAAAGCGAAAATAGGGAAGAGGAAGGGCGATGGAGTAGACTCTACTTGGCTGAATGACTGTTGTAGTCAATCGTTGAGTTAAGGCTGTAGTTAATGAAAGAGAGGCCCGTCAGAAATGATTTCTGGCGGTTTTTTTCTGTGTATCACTAGGGTTCGACTTAATTCAATTGTTGAAAGGAGACCCCCTAATTTTTAGTAAGGTTTATATATACCTTTTAATTTGTTTTTATATCGTTCGAGTTTTGAAATTTTTCTAAAAGTAATGAAAGAACAAACTGTAGCAATTATAAGCATCCACTCATGTTCTTCGCCTCTGTTATCAATAATCTTCTTCAAGACAAACTCTCCTTTATTATTCTCTAGCTTAATTAATCTCATTGCACAGTTTAACTTCGCCAGTGAACGATATTTTGGAACAGGGAGGAAGAGGGTTAGGTCGTTAGCCGTTTAACATACTATCAATCTGTGATAATTTTACTAATATTTCTTCTGATTTTATTGAAATTGTTGTACGACCATTACTACTATATTCAACGCTAGTTTCGTTAAGTAGGTTAATTAAAAATTCGAATTCTTTAATGAGAGCTTCTATTTCTTTGGTTTCCATATTTATCATTTTTAGATGTAAAACATCAAACACTTCAATCCATTTAGAATTGAATCGATTCATATCCTTCGCCTCTGGAACTGAATTAACATTGTAGGTAATGCTTCTTGGTCTTAAGGCTAAGAATAATTCTTCTTCTCTTTCATTAAATTGAAATTCACCAAAATCATTGATTGATTTTTCCACAAAAAATTTTATGTTATTCAAATTGGCACCTTTAGCTCTAATATCTTCATGCATTATAGGATATATGCTTCTTTTTAATACCTTCTGGTTATGATCATGGTAAAAATAAAAGACACTTGAGAATAGCAACAAAAGAGAACTAATAAGAATGATACTATTCTTTCGATCCATACTAACAAACCACTCCTTTTCCAATTCACTAGATCTATTGTAACATATTGGGCTTAGTATAAAGTAGCGATAGTGTATTTTTAGTTGGGCGAAAAAGGAAGGGGGGTCAGGTTCTGTTACGTTTGACAAACTGGCTGTAGTTAATCTGTATGAAAGAAAGAAAAGCCCGTCAGAAAAATTCTGGCGGGTTTTTGGCGTATGGTGATCAGCCATTCTCACTGATCCAGTTGCTCGCATTTTCGTTTTGGCTACCTGTGGCTATCGTAATGCTCGCTATGCTATCGGAATAAATCGTTGAGTTATCTGTAGTTATCCATTAACTCAACTTCCCCATGCCGTAACTCTGCTGTTTTCCCTCATCGCCACCCCAATCTTCTCAACAGCATTGACCTTCAACCTCTGCGAAACACAGCCGTACTTCTCCATGAAATAATCCAAGCTGTCAATTCCCATCAACTCCTGTATAACCTCTGGTCGGACCTCCATCTCTAGCAGGTGAACAGCGAATGTTTTCCGTAAAGAAAATAGGCTATATAAAGGAAGGTTTGATTTAGCCAGCAGTTGATGAAATTTCCTCGTAAGGTTCCGTTGTAGAACTGCCGTCCCTTTCGACGTTGTAATCACAAAGCCTGTATCTACATATTGCTCGCCAGCAAGTTGCCTATCGTAATCCTGATAGACCTTCCATCGTTGCAATGCTTTGATAAGATGGCTGTTTAACGGTATCTGCCGTTGATGATCTTTTCTGTTCGCTTCTTGCAGAATAACTTTGTAGTTATTGCCGTTAACTACAGTATCATCATCGTTTCTAACCCTTACGGCAGATAAGCGAAGGTCGATGAATTTTTTATCGAGATCCACATCATCCCACCGTAAGGCCAGCAGTTCGCCAACTCGTAACCCCGTTCCCAGCAACAGTTGAAAAGCGATACACAGCCTGTCCTCTTTGGCGATGGCAAGGAAAGTGGCCATTTCCGTTGGACTCATATAGGCCATATCGGTATTAGCGTTATCCTCTTCTTTACGTGGTTTATGTACGGTGTCGGCAATGTTGACCATTACATGACCTTCTTCAACAGCTTTCCGTAATGCCGACCTAGCCGTAATCAAAATCAATTCGACCATTCGATTGGATAAGCCTGATTGTAGTTTGTCGTTAAGCAAAGTTTGTAGTTGTGATGTTTCTAAAGCTGTAAGGGAACAGTGGCCCAACGTAGGCTTTAAGTGGTTGTTTACGATATAGCTGTGGTTCTCCCATGTTCGTGGCCGGACGTTGGGCTTTACATGGTCTTTTAACCAAAGGTCTAGCCAATCGGAAAAGGACAGTTCTTTCGGTAGGTCTGGTACAGTGATGATATTCGGTTGTAGCTGTTGGTCGGCAAGAACAGTTGCTTTCCAAGCTACAGCATCGTCGTAATCCTTGAAGGATTTACGTTTGTAGTCGTGTTTGCCGTTGGCTTTCTTTCCTACGTAGATTTGAGCTATCCAGTAGCCGTCCTTACGTTGATAGATGCTGCCTTCGCCCTTATGGTTACGTTCCCTAGACATACGGCTGCTCCTTTCACAGTTGTAGTTGGTGGTTAACTGTTGTTGGGCAGTTGTAGTTTATCTAGGGTGGGGGGAGAAGTGAAGGGGATTCTGGTTGTAATAGATGAAGAAGTAAAAGGCTACATTATAAGGCGATTAAATGGTGAATTGCAAATTTAATCATGGTAAAATAAACACAAATCAACAATAAGATGGGTGATATCCTGATGTACTTTCGTTCAAAACGTGACTTCTGGTTAATATGTTTGTGGTTAACATTTTCAAGCATCCTAATCCTAGGAATAATCAATCTAAATCCAATTGCTATATCATTTGGTTTAATTGTTGTTGCAGTTGGGTGTTGGTTTCAATTTACAACCGGATATACTCTGGGAGAAAAGGCATTGTCAATACAATGTGGCCCCTTAAATAAGACAATATCTTACCATGAGATTCAAAGGGTACGAAAAATCCGAACTTTTCAGTCTGGGCCTGCACTTTCTATCGAACGCTTAGAAATAATTCATGGTGAACCTGCTAACAGCATTTTCATATCGCCGGAATACCGGGAAGATTTTGTTTCGAAGTTAAAGCAGCGATGTCCACAGATGAAAATTGAAGGCAGTATACGGAGCTAATTCAAGATGTTCGTTCTGTTTATGGGAGTAGGGGGGATGTCTATTTTGAGTTCATTATTAAAACGACAGATTGCAATGGTGATTGCTGTTTTTGTCACCATAACTCTGTTTTTTACAGCTTTTCTGTTCATACAAAGAGATGAAATTAAAAGTGTATGGACAGGAAATAGTGGTACTTCCTTCTATAAGATAGAACAAGTTAAGGTAGAAACGGTAGAATACAATTGGACAGTTGGTCTGTCAGAAGAAGAAGTCAAGGTAGGAATAAGAGAGAACGGAAACAACCACAACCAGCTTCATCAGTTTAAAGAAGCAGTAGATGAAATTATTCAGCAAAGAGTCAGCCTGTTATTTTTAGGAATCTATATTGTTCTTTTGATTGTTGTTTTGACTCTTTTATGGCGAAGTAAAGAAAGAAGTAGAGAGATTACTAAATTAAAAGCTTTTTTGATTATGGCGATCTGTTTTTTGTCTGTATTTATCGCATTGAAATATATCAAGTTGAGTGAATTTATTGAACGTGCAAACTATTACTACTATTACTTGCTATAGAGTTTAGCGGGCAGCAGTCACATTCTAACTATAAGGCACGATATTAAGCAAACAAAAAGGAGGCCATAATCAATGCCAATAGCATAAACGACTTGCAGATGATACTGAACAGCCGATACCTAAAATTGAACATTCAATCTTACTGGACACATGGAACGCTAGAGTTCAGACAGCATGGAGGATCGCTAGATGGCGAAAAAGTAACCAACTGGATCATCTTTAGCCAATCCATTGTAGAAAGATCAAAAGGCACCAAGGTTCGCCTTAGCCATGATAGAGATAGCGTAGACTTAGACAAGCAAGAAAGAAGATTTCGCAGAATGATCTTTGGTAACTACAAAGCCGGATGCCTCGACAATGAATACGGACAAGCCTTCCAATACCAAGTAGAGCGGAGACAACACTTTTTAAGCCGGGTCGCATAAAACCCGGCTTCCTCCCCAATAAACAAGTTAGGAGAAGGGTATAATGGCTGTAGTAACAACAGAGAGGTTGTATTCATTGCTTAGAGTCACCTTAAATGACGGAACGGTTCTGAACGGCTCAACCTATGAAGAGGTCGTAAAAAATCTTTGGCATGATTCTTGGGATGCAGCAACGACCGTAGAAGAATACATGGAAAAAGTGCAAAAGCGAGTGATTATCCAAACTGGCGATTCCATCGATTTTCACGACCATGAATCTTTTATTAAAGAGCTTGCAAGAGTAAAACTGGTTACCACAATTGAAACCGATATAGCACACTAGCAAATCCTTCTGGCGATAGATAAGCTTGCAGGGCATCGTTGAATAAGCGATGCCTCTTTTTTTATCTAAAACAGTTTACAAATAATCAACAAGGACTTATTAACAGCTAAACAAAAAGAAACCAACCTTATTCTTGGGAAAAGAACAATTTAATCCACATAAAACGACAAACAGCCTGTGGATAATGTGGACAATGTGAATAAATAAGAACGCTACAGATTCAATTCTGTGGCGATTTTTATTTTATCCCCATAAAGGGATTTGCTCTATAAAACGGTGGTCACAGTTGGGCATACCCTACAGCTAGAATTGCCTGGGCAGCACCGAGGGGCCACGCCAAATCTGCCTATCTATCGAACTGTTTTCCCATACACCAGATTGTGTTCAACAAACGAAAGTACATCTTGATTATTTCAGAAACCGAATCCATGGCGAAGAAGTTCATCGAATGGATATCGCTGCAGCTCAAATTCAATCAAAAGTTACGGGCTGATTTTGAAGTTCGTATCTATTCAGCCATTGTTTCTTATCCAGAGAAAGAAGATTTGTGGGAGCAATTTGAAACGATCTGTCGTAATCCAGAGAAAGAAAATCGTCTGGAAGAAGCGATGAATTTTTATAAATCCCATCAAAGTGAAATGGATCAAGGCGTCGAGGTCTTATGGCCCGGACGCTTTTCTTATGCCCGTTTGATGATAGAAAAGGTCAACATCGGCTCAAGAGTGTTCCGGCAGGCACGTTGGGTGAAGATGAACGAGGCAATCCCATCTTTCGAGTAGGTATTGATAAAGTCTTTGAAATGATGGGTAAAGATGAAGTGATTCCTCAATACATCACGTGGGATGGTCAACTGCAAGCTGCCTTTACAGAGCTAGAACATTTAATCAAGATGCTTTTAATCAATGCAGAAATACCGGAAATCGTTTTGGGTGTAGGTGATGCCGGAACCAGTGGTGCTTCTGGTCTAGCGATCAAATCGTTGCTGCTTTATACCATTTTGTTACGATGTTACGGCCTGCCAAAGCCAGTGTCATCTTCTTGAGTTTTCCTCTTTAACGTCCCACCGTCCGATGCTAAAATAAGGATAGAGAAGCAATGAAGAAGGCGGTGGTCTTCATTACACAGTCAAAAGCTAGGTCTGAAAGAACTGGGAACCAGTACGATACGACATTAAAAGAAATATTTGAAGATAGTTCGGAAGCTTTTATTCAGTTTTTCACAGGGCAAAACTATAAGCTAGAAGAAACAATGACCATAGAGTTTCCCAAGACAGAAAATCGTCGTGCTGATGGAGTTTTTCTAATAAGCAGTACAGAAGGCGAGATGGTCTGTCACATCGAATTTCAAAGCTCTAATGATTCGACAATACCGTATCGCATGTTACGATATGCTTTGGAAATACACCAACGTAAAGAATTACCTGTATGTCTAGCTGGCATAGTTCACGAAGATTCGTTGGTTAAAAAAGTCTTTGCGGAGGTGGATAAAATGATCAATCTTCAAGAGTCATCTACCTATCGGCGTATTATAAAAGAAGGAAAAAAAGAAGCCTTAACAGAGATATTACTACATCAACTTAATGTTAAATTCGGTAAGTTACCAGAATCATACGTTGAGCAAATAGAGAAGCAGGATTATGATGTTTTAGAGGTTATTGCTGGTAGAATATTTGAACTTGACAAACCCGAAGACTTAGACAAATACCTGAATTAAAAAAACACAGACATAGCTTAAATACGTCCTGTGCCTCTCTCTAGCTCGACGAGTTCTTTCCTTATTATATCTACGTGTATTAACGTACAGAAAAGATGCAAAAATTGAATATGCAGAAGTAGCAATGGCGAGGGCGTGTTAAACGCTTCTCGCCTTTTTTTTTCACCAATTAGAGCAAACACTTCCAAAGGCAACGATGCTTGAAACCGTCGGCCTATAACTACACCCCTCACACCACATCTCCACAAAACGAAAAAAAGACTGCCACCACAGTCCTCGCAACCCTTTATTTAGGCAGAAAATGCCTTTGCTAGTGCTAAAACAACTAGATATAGTGGTCGGCACACCTGCGATTCAGCGTATTCTTGGTCATGCTGATTTGAATATGACGAAACGATACCTAGCGTTAACTCAAAGTGATGTGAGGGAAGTACATAGTTTGACCTCGCCCGTGAACGATATTTTGGATACAGGGAGGAAGAGGGTTCGGTCGTTGGCGAACTAGGAAAAGCCCCTATTGATTCGAATACAGCCCATGTTAAGGCAGAAACTTCAAGTTTTGAAAAGTTTTCGGGACATTCTTGTGTTGTTGCTACTCCTATATACTGATCAAGCATTCCTTTTTCTTTCATGCGTCCTTCAGAAAAGTTTGTAGATGCTTGAATCATCCCACTCGGTTCAACATTAGAGATTTTTTTTAATTGGTCTATTTTTTCCATAGTCAAAGATTGCCACATAGCTGTTATTTCAGGATTTTCCCCTTCAAAAATAATGGGAACTCTTTTCATAATACCAACTATATAAAATGCCTCTTTTTGTTCGATACGGTAGTTCATTTCATTTCCTCCTCTTATTGTTAATTGGAAGGTCATCAGTGGATAGGCTTTTAATTGCTGACCATTGTTTCTTGCTTCTGATGGTGTTACACCATGTAAGTTTTGAAAAGCTTTAGTAAAAGAGTCTGGAGAGTTGTATCTATATTTAATAGCAATATCAATTATTTTTATATTACTATTTGTAAGCTCAAATGCTGCCAAGCTAAGTCGTCTTCGGCGGATGTATTCTGATAATGTAATACCTGCAAGAAAAGAAAACATCCTCTTAAAATGATATTCGGAACAATGAGCGATCCTTGCCACCACTTTGTAGTCTATTTCGTTAGTGAGGTTATCCTCGATGTAATTCATTGCATCATTCATTTTCTTAAGCGAATCCATTAGATGACCTCCCTCATTTATCAATAGAATAACTGTAGTTGAATATATCTGTCCGACATTTTGTGCACCATTTTGTCGGTTGTAGAGAGAGAGAGACCCGTCAGAAATGTTTCAGGCGAGTTTTTTGCCGTAAGTTATAAGCTACTTACGATTAAGTGCCCATAGTATTTCATTTTATCTTATGGTCATTACAGTCATGCTGCGAAACACAACCGTACTTCTCCATGAAATAATTCAAACTGCCTTACTTCATGATAAAATCATCCATTTTCGTTTCTTCCCATTCGATTCCTTTGGGAGAAATATTAGAATATAAGGTTATTGCATCATTTTCATCAATAACAACCTTTAAATGAAAATTCATTTCTCTTGGTTGCAAATATTCATCATACATTTGTTGGTAATTATTATTTTCACGGTCCTTCGCCTCTTTAATATATCCAACTGTATCTGGATTTTTATCGTAATTTTTATGTATCAGCTTATATGAAAAAGTCGCTTCGACCCTTCCGTTTACAACTTCTTCCTGATAATCTGATGTTTGAAAATCTAACAACTCATAGTATGGAGAAAAAGCTTCTCTACATTCTACTTCCATATATGCACGTACTCTATCATAGTTTGCCTTATCCGTTGTTTTTTCGGTATCAACGTAAGTCCCATTATCACTTTGTACATCATTACACGCAGAGACTCCGAATGCTACAAGAATTGTCAATAAAATCATCATTATAAACTTTTTCAACTTATATTCCTTCTTTCACTTCAGGTATGTTGATATTGTAAAGCTTCGCCTCTACCTTATCATGTGTGTTTTTTGGAAGACGCCCCTGGGTACTACTTGTCGGTAGTTCCCAAAAAGGTGGCGTTTTTCCTTTTTTTCCATATTGCTATAGTCATTATATACAGCAATTCTTAGACAGGCAATCCCGTCAGTTTTTTACCTTTTTTGGTTCTTAATCACAAATACAGCTTGGATAACAAAGCAAATTGCACCTAAGAGATAAAAGGCAAGAGTTAACCATTTCATATTTTCATTTAGTCCAAAGAAGTAACCTGTGATTGCAAGGACAAGTCCAACAAAAAGAAATGTATGCTTTCTCATTTTTTCACCTCTTAACATCTAATTAAATTTTTTTAGATATATTTAAACTATGAGCTAATTATTAAAATGTTTTAGTCGTTTTTGGCTTAGAAAGAGAGACCCGTCAGAAAAATCTGGCGGGTTTTTACGTATATTGCTGTTGAACTATCGCTTCCTTGTTTTCTCAAGAGTTTAATTTCATCAACTTCACCAAAGCTCTTATAATCGGCAAACCTGTTCCCAAAAAGACAAGTGGTATAAGAACGAACCCGATACCTTCTCCCCATCCCAAGGCTATTATCATGCTATTAATCATCACAAGTGCAAACAAGAGCAGGATAATGTTCTTTATATATACGGTCAACGAACGTGAAATACGGTACGCTTCTTCTGCATTTGATTCAGTAATCTCGATTGGATAGTTATGCAAATGCGGATATTTCTCAAGCACATGCATCAGCAGATAAAGACCTGCTCCGACAATCAGTAAGATCACCAACTCCCATTTGGAGCCATGTCGAGTTATCTCACCAGTGATGCCAAAATGGGCAGGAACCTGAACTGGCAATTTACTCCACATCACAATAAGAAAAACTACACTCCCGATGAATAATAAGATACTTATTATGGATAGAAATCGTTCGAACACTGATTTCTTTATTTTTTTAAGTGTAATTTTAGGGCGATCTGAATTGAAAGTTCTCACTTGGAACGCCTCCAATCTTCTCAACAGCATAAAAATAGAATAACACAAACAATTAAAATGGCAATTTGGAATTTTAGAAAAAAGAAAAAGTGCCAAAACAAATGGCATCAATCTTTAGAGTTGATTGATGCCAGTAAAGTTGGCTGAGATTATTATTCCTAAATCTTTAATATCGGTAGACTTTTATCATAGTCTTTTGTCCAAAGCTCAAGAATAATTACTTTTTCATCACTATCCCTCAGAATTATATCATTTAAATAATTCACAAATTCTTCTGTACCCCAACATGTTGGGTGTCCATACTTGTCAAACTCTAGTAAATATTCTTTAAGCCTCTTAATAGTTTCTTCAGGGCCATCGATTATGGAAGCATACCATTCATGTTCATCTGTTATCACAGCTTTCATTAATCGCTACCTCTTTTCAAAAATCTAATTATTCATTCCGCCTAAAATTTCTATACCAAAATATGACGCGACTGTAAAAACAATAGTCCACAAAACAAGACTAATTGTTATCCAGAAAATCGTTGTTTGTTTTTTTGCTCCTAAAGCCAATCCAACAATTACTGCTATATGAGAGCCAATTAAAAGTGGCCCTAACAGTGAAAGACCTGGCAATCCATATTTGTTCCACACTTTTGTAGCTCGTTCTTGTCTCTTTGAAGGTTTTTTTCATCCTTCTTTTTTCTACTACTATGCCACTGCTGATATTTTTCAATAAAAATGATCAAGAGATAAACAGTTGTTAAATTACCGAAAAAAGCCACAAGTCCGACTAATAAAGGATTTAGCCCATTAAGTATGCTTAGGGGAATGATTACACCAATTTCAATCCATGGAACTGCGGCTAACAGAAAAACAAGGATATATTCCCAAACATCCAGTAAGAAACTCATCAGTATTCTCTCTCTTCTATGATCGCTCCCCGATAGTTCAAGAAGTGGCTAATTATACTAGTATTTGGTTCTTCTAAAATATTTATACAAGCTTACTAATCCCACGACAAATAAAACTGTCATAGAGAAGCCATAAAAAATCGACTTAAAAGTATAACTAAGTGAATCTATACTACTTACCATTGCAGAACCCAAAACAAAGAATAATACTACTACCACCAACAATCTGTTTTTCATATATTTTTTCTCCTCTAAAAAATGAGAAATATCTTGCTTCAACAAATCCTGCCAGTGAATGATATTTTGAATACTGGGAGGAAGAGGGTTCAGTCGTTGGTGAATTTACTTTCTAATTCTTCAATTCTTTTTTCTAATTTTTTTATTTTAGAGTGATTATCAAAATAGAAATACACAACTAATACGAGTAATGCTGAAGCGATTATTTCCATCTTGTTTTCACCATCATCCCTTTCCATAAGGTTTCATCGATTTGTCACGTCGTAACCACAAAGCCTGAATCTACATACTGCTCACCAGCAAGTTGCCTATCGTAATCCTGATAGACTTTCCACCGTTGTAATGCTTTGATAAGATGGCTGTTTAACGGTATCTGCCGTTGATGATCTTTTCTGTTCGCTTCTTGCAGAATAACTTTGTAGTTATTGCCGTTCACTACAGTTTCATCATCGTTTCTGACCCTTACAGCAGATAAGCGAAGGTCAATGATCTTTTTATCGAGATCCACGTCATCCCACCGAAGGGCCAGCAGTTCGCCAACTCGTAAGCCCGTTCCCAGCAACAGTTGAAAGGCAATACACAGCCTGTCCTCTTTGGCGATGGCAAGGAAAGTGGCCATTTCCGTTGGACTAATATAGGCCATATCGGTGTTGGTGCTATCCCCTTCTTTTCGTGGCTTATGTACGGTATCAGCAATGTTGACCGTTACATGACCTTCTTCAACAGCTTTTCGTAATGCCGACCTAGCTGTAATCAAAATCAATTCGACCATTCGATTGGATAAGCCTGATTGTAGTTTGTCGTTAAGCAAAGTTTGTAGTTGTGATGTTTCTAATGCTGTAAGGGAACAGTGGCCCAACGTAGGCTTTAAGTGGTTGTTTACGATATAGCTGTGGTTCTCCCATGTTCGTGGCCGGACGTTGGGCTTTACGTGATCTCTTAGCCAAAGGGCTAGCCAATCGGAAAAGGACAGTTCTTTCGGTGGTTCAGGTATGGTGATGTTCGGTTGTAGCTGTTGGTCGGCAAGGACAGTGGCTTTCCAAGCTACGGCATCATCGTAATCCTTGAAGGATTTACGTTTGTAGTCGTGTTTGCCGTTGGCTTTCTTGCCAATGTAGATTTGAACTATCCAGTAGCCGTCCTTACGTTGATAAATGCTACCTTCGCCTTTACGGTTACGTTCCCTAGACATAACGGCTGCTCCTTTCACAGTTGTAGTTGGTGGTTAACTGTTGTTGGGGCAGTTGTAGTTTATCTAGGGTGGGGGAAAAGTGAAGGGGGGAAAACAGTATCCAAAAAAATGAAATTAACCATTGACTTTCCAACCTACGCACTGTAGACTAAAAAAGACTACAAAGCGTAGGTATCGAATTAAAATGTTTGGGAGGGTTAATTATGAGAACATACATTAAATTGCTTAGCTTAGTAGTATCACTCTGTTTATTACTATCATTTGTAGGACCAAGTTTCGCAGCTAGCGTAGAAACTCATTATATCGATGGAAAAGTAATTAAAACCGAGGTTTTGGTTGACAATGAGTCAGTAAGAAAAGTCAAAGTAACTGAAAATAATGAAAAAACTGTTATAACTACATACGACAAAACTTCTGGTAACTTAGAAATATTGGAAACAGATAATCAAACTGCAGAAATCAAAATAACTAATCTTAACGTTCAGAGTGGCGAATCGACTAGTATCGGAGTACAATCGTCTTTCTTGCATAAAGAGGGATTATTTTTTGATGGAAGCTATATTATTAGTGGCTCATATTGGCAAATTTATAACAGCAATGATCAAAGAAAGTTTCTGACATTAACCACGAGTAATAGTACTAATTTGAATAACTTTAAAACAGCAATAGATAATATGGTTGAAAGAGAAAGATCAGCGATTGCTGCGGGTGGTACTACAATAGTGTCAACTGTGGTAGCTTTATTTACAACACCGCCGGGACTTTCTGTACTCCTTTCTACAGTAACAGCCCTAGGAGGAACGGTCACTACAGGAATTATCCTTTGGAATGCCTATGACTATCAAAAAGAGGCTGACTACTATTGGGGACAGGCTAGGTAGGATTTTATGAAGACACTCAATAAAATCCTTATGTTAATAGCACCAATTATTGTAGCTGCGTTAGCAATCTTTAATATTTATCGATGGTATCTACAGAATTTAGATCAAAAAAGCACAGCCTTGTTTTTAGTTCTTATAGTGACAGCAGGTTCCCTTTTTTGGTTTGTTGTTGCCCTATTTGTTTTTTTTATAAATTAAAATACGGTATATACTCATGTCTTAATTACAATCTTTTTTTCCAATGAAGACGTAGGCATTTGTCAATCACCTCTTACAGCAATTGTAAGAGAGAATTCAGTATAAATATAGTTCAGTCGTAAAAGCCCACGTTACGAAAAAAGAAGCCCGTCAGAAATGACGGGTTTTGTCGTATCCAATTAGCAATCATCGCTGATCCAGTTGTCCATAGGATTTTGTTTTAGCTTCTGGCCATCGTTGCTTATGTACGGTGTCGGCAATATTGACCGTTACATGACCTTCTTCAACAGCTTTTCGTAAAGCCGACCTAGCTGTAATTAAAAACAATTCGACCATTCGATTGGATAAGCCTGATTGTAGTTGGTCGTTAAGCAAAGTTTGTAGTTGTGACGTTTCTAAAGCTGTTAGGGAACAGTGGCCCAACGTAGGCTTTAGTTGGTTGTTGACGATGTAGCTGTGGTTCAGCTGTTGGTCGGCAAGGACAGTGGCTTTCCAAGCTACGGCATCGTCGTAATCCTTGAAGGATTTACGTTTGTAGTCGTGTTTGCCGTTAGCTTTCTTTCCGATGTAGATTTGAGCTACCCAGTAGCCGTCCTTACGTTGATAAATGCTGCCCTCGCCTTTACGGTTACGTTCCCTAGACATAACGGCTGCTCCTTTCACAGTTGTAGTTGGTGGTTAACTGTTGTTGGGGCAGTTGTAGTTTATCTAGGGTGAGGGGAGAAGTGAAGGGGGAAAATAGTGTCCAAAAAAATTGAAATTAACCATTGACTTTCCAACCTACACACTGTAGAATAAAAAACACTACACAATGTAGGTTAAAAAACAGGGATATTTAGAAGCACGAATTAGATCATTGGAAACGTAAGGGCTGAAGAATCTAATGCTTTTCACAAACGCATTCACGCTGGTTTAACCTTATTGTGTATCTGTTTTGACGTGATATGGCTCGCTTTTGTGAAGTATTTTGAATTAAAGCGTTATTCGAGCCATGAATTCTCAAGAAAGGAGATGATACTGCGAGCTTTTTCTCAATGTACTCTGGTAACCGACAAAAATGTCAAAGTGATAAATACCTTTAGTGATGAAAAATAGCGAAGAAATCAAATAAAACTAAATGAGAGGTCTGAGCATGAAGATCAATCAGATTATTTCACTCATTTGTTTTTTTATTGGTATAACACTATGGATACCTAATATTGTATTTCAGATAGCATCACCTCTTTGGTTATTAACTTTTATTATTGCACCAATTGGGATCGTTTTTTCTATACGTGGAAAATCTAATATACTTTTAACCTTAAACTTATTGGTGTTGCTCAGTTTCTTTATCTTAATGTTTCTTGGATATTTAGCTTTAGTATTTACAAATTAAAATGAAGCTGTTTTACTTTGTATGCCAATTTACATTCCCCTTAAGTCCCTTAAATAAAGGAGCAGTATTTACATGAAAAAGATACAGAGAATGTCAGATGCAGAAAAACAAATTATGGAGTTTATATGGTCCGTCAAAGGCCCCGTAACGACGAAAGATATCATAGGTAATTTACCAGAAGGAAAGACATGGAAGAAGAACACAGTCATAACCTTTCTATCTCGCTTGACAGATAAAGGAATCCTTACAGCAACGAAAATAGGCAAAGCCCACCATTATGAACCTTGCCTAACAGAAGAAGAATATAAATTATTCGAAACAAAGCAATTTATTCAAGATGTTCATAAAGGATCACTCGTTGGCTTTTTAAGTACGCTTTGTGGTAGTGGTGATTTAACCAAGGAAGACATTGAAGAACTGAGAAAGAAACTGAAAGAGTGAGTTTTTATGCTAAGTAGTATCTACAGTCAATTACTCACCCTGTCTATTGTAGCTAGCGGGCTATACCTTCTTTTCAAGCTAGTAAGCCCTACTACTTTGAAGCATTTCAGTCCCAGATGGCACTATCTAACTTATCTGCTAGCTTACACTTTTTTTCTGATTCCTTATCACATGTTTCTACCCTGGCTGGATCTAACCTATCTTTACAGAGCGAGTCAAAATTCAGGGCTCTCTTACATAACTGAAGCAATCGATAAACAGAACTTGGTGATCCCACAGGAACAAGTGTATGTTACTTTTTCCTCTTACTATGACTTCTTACCTCATCTAATGATAGCTGGTACACTCATCTTTCTGACTGTTTTTTTGATTCAAAACTATCAATTGCATCGCCGTATTTTTCGCACCTGTCGACTATCAGATAACAGACAGGCATTGAACGTTCTTGCTACATGTAAAAAAGAAATGAACATAACCAAAGAGATAGTCCTTTATCAGTCATCTTACGCATCAACGCCTTTTTTGTACGGTCTTTTTAAGCCTTGCATTGTATTACCGGATATCGAGTTTGCAGAAGAAGAGTTAAAGTATGTATTACAGCACGAATTGACCCATTGGAAACATAAGGACAACTGGTTGAAGGTTCTATTACTTTTCATAAACGCCCTTCATTGGTTTAACCCTATCGCTTACATGGCTCGACGTGACATGGATCGCTTTTGCGAACTAAATTGTGACCGAAGTGTTATAAGATCCATGAATTTCCAAGAAAAGAGACGATATTGCGAGCTTATTCTCAATGTACTTTGGAATGTAGCCGATAAAAATGCCAAGGTTATAGCTGCCTTTAGTAATGAGAAAAAACTGTTAGAAAGGAGAATAGAAATGATCTTGCAAAGTGAAGGTAGGAATAAAGTAGGGATTCAATTCATAGCAATCGTAATCACTGTAAGCCTTGCATTCATCGGTGTTGTCAGTGCGAATGCAGCTACCGAAAGAAAAAACGGAGTTATCGAAAGTACTATCCAACAGAACATAACTACAGAAGTCGCTGATAGATCATCCTTCCATGATAAAGCTGAACACCTTTTTCTAGACTCCTATGACGAAGCCAATCCTAAAGGCGTTGATGAATGGCAAGAAAATAAAGCAACTGAGGAAGTTGACAACGCTTCTGCCCAGAATGAGATGGAAGATATATTTTTAGATTCATATTATGAGAAAATACCTACAATTACAGAGGAAAGTCAAGTCGGTATAATGGCTGTGTATAGCATCAACAACTGGAACGTACCTGCCCACCAAAGCCGTTATGGCGTAAGTCGTCTTAGCATGACCCAAGGTGCTAAAGTCCCTTACGATATAACGTGGTCTCCCCAGCCTGGTGTAATACGTGTTGGCTTATACAATCACAATACAGGCAGATACTATTGGGCTACATCGTCTACGAGGCCACCACTTCGTGGAACGATAACAGTTTTAGAGACAGGTCTTTATAGTTTTGCAATCGGAAATGGTTCCGATAGAGCAGTTCTTGTGAATGGTTCTTTTACTTATTAGTCTGGACTTTATTGTGGGGGAGGTGATCCCATGAAATTGATAAATGCTAAATCCTGATCAAGGCTACAAATGGCTATAATTACGAAAGCCTTGAATATTCAAAAGGAGCGACTGTTACGATAAGCAATGCACAAAGTGACGTTACTTACACTGTTATCATCTTGAACACATCAACCAATAATATGATTGCAAAAGTTGATATTACAAGTTATATCAAGTGTTAATTGATTACCATTTAAATATATAGAGCCTTCAGATCAAGATACCCGTCAAAGTAACTTTTGATCTGAAGGGCGTGCCCAATAGCCTTGCATCAAAGTAAAAAAATACAAAAAAATCTATTAGCAACCTGTGATTTTTTCGTTGGATACAAGTCGACCGAAGGAAGATATCCCTTCTCAGGGGCTGAAGTAGGTCCCAAGGGTTGGGCTGTTCGCCCATTAAAGCGGTACGTGAGCTGGGTTCAGAACGTCGTGAGACAGTTCGGTCCCTATCCATCGCAGGCGAAGGAAGTTTGACGGGAGCTGCCCCTAGTACGAGAGGACCGGGGTGGACCGACCGCTGGTGTACCAGTTGTGTTGCCAAATGCAGCGCTGGGTAGCCAAGTCGGGACCGGATAAGCGCTGAAAGCATCTAAGCGCGAAGCCGACCCAAAGATGAGACTTCCCACTACGTAAGTAGGTAAGACCCCAGGAAGATGACCTGGTTGATCGGCTCGAGATGGAAGCGTCGTGAGGCGTGTAGTTGACGAGTACGAATCGGTCGAGGACTTAACCTACTCTATTACATCGCGAATATTTCTCTGTGTAGCTTTCAGGGAGCAACCTTGTAGATATTGGGCCCGTTGGTCAAGTGGTCTAAGACACCGCCCTTTCACGGCGGTAACAGGGGTTCGAATCCCCTACGGGTCACCATTATTAAAGAATCAAAACCGTTAAGAGTATGATGCTCTTAACGGTTTTTTTATGGAAAAGCGATAAAAATGAGCTCCTTTCGGATAATACTTTTACTCAACCGATCACAGATCTTTTCATAGTTTGGTTCGAGACATAGAATAAGTTTTTCTGTAGAACCAGACGACATATGTTGACAAAGGTTTGTTCTATGTGATAATTTTTACGTAAGAGGTGATCACCATGCAATGGTCAATTATACTTGCCCTGGTAAGTGCACTTATTGTTGCACTCTTAGCGATTGCCAATATCGAAATCGTAACCATCCACTATATTGTAGGCTCAGTAAACTTGCCTTTGATCATCGTTATCCTTGGTTCGACTTTATTAGGTGTCCTAATTGGTGGACTTCTTAGCTTTATCCGCCAGAGCAAAATGCGTAGAGATCAGAAAAAGCTAGAGAAAGATCTCGTCCTCTTAGAAGAAACATTGCGCCAAGAGCGGAACGAGAAAAAAGCACTTGCTTTACAAGTGGCAACATTAAAAGATGAAGAACCTTCTTCTTTTCAATCCTACATAAGCAAACAAAAAAGTTCCTTTGAAAAAAATGATGAGTCAGAAAACCGAGAAAAAAGTAAAGAATCGGAGTAAGAAGCGCTATGAGATCGAAGATTGGCTAAACAAAGCCTGGCTAAAAGGAAGCATAATACGATACAGAAGTCTATGGCAGTGATCTTGCCATAGACTTTTTCTTAATGAAGGGAAATCACACCAAATTCAAGGGATGGAATAAAATATGAAAGATGGTAAGGAAGGATGGTTGTGGGATGAGAGTATTTTCCTAAGAGATGTTTTTTTTGCAAAAAAGAGAAGATATTAAAGGAATCTTGGCTGTACATATAGAAAAAATCATAACCACAATCACAAAAACATAGACATAAATGATAATCACATAAATGACAGCTACAAATTAGTATAAGAGGTTTAACAGATCCTATCCAATCCTCTTTTCGCTTGCCTTTTTTAAGAAAAAAGGTTTATAACAATGAGGTGGCCGTCGTGAATAAAATAGGTATATCAAAACGAAACGATTGACTTGGGGAGGAGACTCTATGATTAAGAGCAAAGTCTTCAATAGCAAGGCTATTATTCGCATTAAAAATGGCCTTTGCGAAACGACCGAAGACATTTTCTCCAGCCATTTCTTTAAGGATGTTATTCGGCTTTGTATCAATGATCTACAAGCCAAACAATCTCCTTTGCTGGGAATCTTCGGTGATAAGACCATCGATGAGCAAAATATCGATTTATTAATTGAGGCATTGCGTCACCTTTCCAAAATGCCTATAAAAGCCGTAACGGCTGTCGTAGATGATTCAGAAGTATTTTTCCGTGACAGCACTTTGCTGGCTCACTTTGTTCAATATCTCTATGATTTTTGGATTGGCTTTGAGAGATTTACCATTTGCGAAGCAGAAGGAGAAATCTTTGACAAACGCTTATCCAATCAGTTTAGCCGCTCTGTTGATAGACTGAACGGCCTTATCCAAAAAGCTTATCAAGACATAGAAGATAATATTTCTATGAACTATGTGCGCATTCACCGGCAAGTGATTGCGGGAGGCGATATCTCTGCTGTTGGTATGCGTAAAGAAATTCCCTACCCTGAGCTATACAAAGATTTGAATCGTATCCAGATTATTCGAAAAGTCCTTTTGTACCCACCCCTTGTGCTTGACCCGTCCATGAATAAGCGTACGGGACAATTTATCAAAATTGATCAAAATCCAATGAAACACTGCCAGCTCAATCCTGATGAGTGGCTATGCTATCCTGCGAAAGTCGGCCCATTGCTCATTAACATTTATTTTCATGAAACATTTATCGATCTAGGCCTTTCTCTATGCAATCTTTTTGACCTCGCCAATCCAGAAGAGCTAAAAAGAAAGCCTGATGCCGTTTACTTGTTTGGTGTTCCTGACGACTCTCTTGATGGTCTCGCATCTTTTCCCACCGTCTTTTATGACGACGAGGAAAACGATATGCTTGTTGCCGCAATTCCCAATCGTCAGCAATTTGGCTACTTTGGCTACTTAAAGAAAATGGTGCTTACACTTCATAACATCAAAATGATGAAACAAGGAAAATGGCCTTTTCACGGTGCTCTGGTACGAATTACATTGAAAGATGGCAAATCAGCTACAATTCTTATGATTGGCGATACAGGCGCTGGTAAATCAGAAACGCTAGAAGCTTTTCGAGTCATTGGTGGAGAAGAAATAGGAGAAATGCTTATCATCGCTGATGATATGGGCTCTTTACAAATTGATGAGCAAGAAGGTATTTTGGGTTACGGGACCGAGATTGGCGCCTTCCTACGTATTGACGACTTGCAATCGGGCTATGCTTTTGGGCAACTGCATCGGTCAATTATTATGAGCGCCGGTCGAGTGAATGCTCGAATCGTTATTCCTGTAACAGACTTCAAAAGTGTTATCAGTGGTCACCAGATTGACTTTATCCTATATTGCAACAATTACGACGAAGTGGACGAAGATCGTCCTTTGCTAGAACCTTTTTCCACTGCAGAAGAAGCTTTAGACGTCTTTCGAAAAGGTGCTGTTATGAGCAAAGGGACGACCACCTCCAGTGGCCTTGTCTACAACTACTTTGGAAACATCTTCGGACCTGTTCAGTATAAAAAGATGCATGATGAACTGGCTGAAAAATATTTCGCCGCTTTTTTCGAGAAAGGCGTCTATGTAGGACAACTGCGAACCCGACTGGGCTTACCAGGTTGGGAGTTCAAAGGTCCTGAAGAAGCAGCTCGTGAATTGGCCAAACAAATACGTAACCGCTGACTCCTTGTAAAAAGAGGCTCAGAAAAGTAGAAAATCAACTGCTTTTCCGGGCTTCTTTTTTCTTGCGAATAACAAATAGAGCACAGATTGTGAATATATTTCCAATTACAAAACAGGATAATAGAATTTTCTATAGAATTAGTTACTGTTATAGGGAAAGAGAAAAGAGGGTTATGTCTTGAAATACAAAGAACTTTCAGAAGATACAGAAAGATTGCTTAATAATCTGATAGATTGCTTTGCCATCTATCAAGCCCTTCTTGATGAAAAAGGAGACCCAGAAGATTTTACTGTTGTCTACCTCAATCGTGCAGCCCTTCAGTTTATTCGACGAGGAAAAGAAGATATTATCGGAAGAAAATTAAGTGACCTTATTCCAAATTTTCGGCGCTCCCGAATGTTTGTACTCCTCTGTGACGTTGTGAAAAAGAATAGACCTACAGAAATGGATTGCTTTGAATCGCTTAACTTTGCCCATGAGAGGAAGCTCGCCCAGGTTAGAATCAGTTACTATAAGGAAAAGACAGTGGCCGTTTCCTGGCGTGATCAATCACAACAGATAGAAATGGAAGAGTCTTTTTATCAGTGTGAGGAACGTTTTCACAAAATTTTTAACGCCAGTCCCATTCCTATGATGATTTTTGATTTTGCGACTGAAGCTATTATTAATGTTAATCAAAGTTTTTTGCAGATCGCAGAATATGATCGAGAAGAGGTAGTAGGTCGAACGACAAAAAATATTCTGCTTTACGATAGAATGGAAGATCGCAGTAAAATATACAAGCAGATAGGAGAAAGAGGATCCATTCGTAATTATCAATTGAATTTTCGCACTAGAACAAACCGATTGTGGGTAGGCTTATTTTCAGCGGAATTGATAACAATTAACAAAAAACCTTGTCTCTTGGTCCAGATTAATGATATTACAGATAAAAAAAAGTTAGAGAATGAATTAATTCGGTTAGAACGATTAAATCTTGTCGGTCAACTAGCAGCAGGTATTGGCCATGAGATACGCAACCCTTTAACAAGCGTACGAGGTTTTTTGCAGCTCCTACAAGGAAAGAAAGAGCTTGAACATTACGATAACTATTTTGATTTGATGATCGACGAACTTGATCGCGCGAATCAAATTATCACTGATTATCTTTCTCTTTCTACAATAAAGCATGATAGGAGAGAGGAAAAAGAGCTTCACTCTATTGTTCTGGCTCTTCATCCTTTAATTCAAGCAGAAGCATTAAATGCGAACAAACATGTCAGATTCGATGTACAAGAAATACCGATTTCTCTCTACATCGATGAACAAGAAATAAAACAATTATTATTGAATATGGTGCGCAATGGCTTTGAAGCCATGTCAGATGGTCAGACTTTATCGATACGTACTTACATGTCTGGTGATGAAGTCATTCTAGCAATTCAAGATGAAGGCAAGGGCATTGATGTGGACATTCTATCTAAGCTTGGTACACCATTTATGACTTCTAAAGAAGCTGGGACCGGTCTGGGTTTAGCCATTTGCTACAATCTTGCTGCTAGAAATAACGCAACAATTCATGTTGAAACGAGTGATAAGGGCACCACCTTTTATATACTTTTTAAGAATTAAAAAGCACCCGCGGTCTAGATTGACCATGGGTGCTTTTCCTTTTATGGTAAAATAACAACGATTTCACGGTTTTCTTCTTTATACTCCACTTGATAACCTAACTCTTCGCTGATAAGTCGAAGAGGTGCGAAAGCTCTATCTTCTTGCACAGGCAAAGATTGCAAAGACAAGGTGAGAGAGCGACCCTGGAAAAGGACTAACGCTTCCTCTCTATCTTCATCATGGGATGCGACACCACCAAGTGCTTCGATGAGAAAACGAAGAGGCAGATAGGCACGATCTTCTCGTATCATCGGCGCTTGTTCAATGAAGAATTCTTTACCTGATAGGACTGCTTCGGGACGATCGAGATAGAGACGAAGCTCTCTTTGCGTCGGTGGCTCTAAAACTTCTTTGGCTCGTAAAAGCTGTAGACTTCTAGTACTAACAGGAAGGTCCGGCGCAAGTCCAACTTGATCAATCATCCTCCCCTGCGGTGACTGATATCGAGCAATTGTAGCTTTCAAGACACCGCCAGATTCTAAAGGAAAGAGACTTTGTACAGAGCCTTTGCCAAAACTGTTAGATCCAATAAGAAGAGCCTGGGAACGTTCTTGTAAAGCCGCACTTAGCAGTTCTGCAGCACTTGCTGTATGATGGTCAATGAGGACAGCCATGGGAAGAATCGTCTCTGACCCTTCTGTTCGAAAGATGCTTTTATCCCCATCGTTATAAATAAGGTAATATAAAGTCCCTTCTGGTAAAAGGAAGTCTCCAATTGATTGAGCCGCTGTCATAGAACCACCGCCATTGCCGCGCAGATCAAGAAGCAATTTTTCCATGCCTTGTTCTATCAGATCGTTATAAACATTGGCAAAGTCCTCGCCTGCTTGTTCTCCAAAGCTATAGAGACGAATATAGCCAATGGACTCTCCGACGATCTCTCCTTCCGCTTGCGGTATAGAAATGCGTTCTCGAGTCATTGTTAGTTCATAAGGTTCACCGGTTCGAGAATTGTTCAATCTCATTGTAACAGAAGTTCCTTCTGGTCCTCGTACCTGGCTAGCCACGAGATCTGTTGTGACACCTTTCGTAAGCAGATCGTCAACCTGTAAGATAGTATCACCTTTGCCAATACCTGATTTTTCAGCCGGTGAATCAGGAAACACTCTGTCGACGACAGGGTAATCATCAATTTGCGTAATGACCATGCCAATACCAGCGTAGTTCAAATTTAGAGAGTCGAGCAAAGCCTGTTCTTCCTCCGGTGTTAGATAGCTCGTATAAGGATCACCCAAGGCCTCTAAAATTTCATCAATTGAATTATGCTGGAGGATCGCGGCTCCAGGTTGGTCAATGTGATGATATTGCAACAACTGACGCACTTCTTCTAGCAACGCATCTGTGTCTTCTCTTTCACTAGCAACGATTGCTTCCTGTACTTCTACTGCTTCACTTAAAACAATTTCAGCAAGTTGATTTTGACTGCTTTGGTGATAAGCTTGTACAGGTATAAACGTTAAAAAGACAAGGAAAAGAAAAGTGAAAATAACAGTACCTTTCATAGTAGCGCCCCCCTTTGATTGAGAAAGGATACCTTGGTTACTACAGTAAAAGTGGTAGCAGTAGATATTGATAACAATACCTACTAGATTATACTCTATCTGCTTCTGCTTGTCAGTTAGATGGAGCAATAAGAATGGCTCAGTTTGTTACTTTTTTCTCACATCTAACGATACTTTGCCCTTTCGTTCTTTTCTCAAAAAAAGTATTGACAAAAAAGTGGTAACCTGATAATTTTGAGTAGAGATGAGTTTAGAGTTGAGTAGAGTTGAGAAGAGTAGAGTCGAGCGGAGAATGAGCGGGGTCTTTCTATTTATGTATGAAAGAACCGGTCTACTTCGGTAGGCCGGTTTTTTGTTATGCTTTTTTAAGAAATTTAACTTTTTCGCTTGTCGATATAGAAAGGGAGAGTTCATATGAATGGGATCATCGGTTGTCAAGATTTTATGGAACAAAGTAAAAAGTATCGTTATATTCCCATGCACAGTACTTTCTCAGCAGACTTAGATACACCGATTACGTTTTTTCACAAGTTGACAGGTCATGGCCTGGGATACTTATTAGAAAGTGTAGAGCGCGGTACTGTTCTGGGTCGCTACTCCTTCGTAGGCGCAGAACCTATGGCCTTTTTTACTTGGCCCGTAGATGATAACAAGGGAAAAGAGGCCTGCACAGAGAAAAGAGACCCTTTGCTTGCTTTAAGGCATTGGTTAGAGCAATTGCAAGTAGCGCCGCTTTCAACAGAAGGTGAACTTCCTCGGTTCTATGGCGGTGCTGTTGGCTACTTTGCTTACGATTTGATTCGCTATTATGAACGATTGCCAGAAAGGGCTGTCGATGATCGCTCTTTACCAGAAGCTTCTCTGATGGTAACACGCTACACCCTGGTTATTGACCACCTGCGTCACAAAGCGACGTTGGTCTATCTTGCAGAAGCAGGCGATGAAGAAGCCTATCATTTTGCTCTAGAACAATTGCAAGAAAAGTTGCACCTTCTAAAAGCACAGCTAGAACCATCTTCTTTTGAAAAAGCTTTACTTGAAAAGCAAGGTCAAACCTTTGCAGGGAAAGCAGAAGTTACATCTACATTCAATCAAGAGACATTTTGCCGGGCTGTAGATAAGTGCAAAGAATATATTGCAGCCGGCGATGTTTTTCAAGTTGTATTGTCACAGCGCTTTTCACGACCTTTACGGGTCCATCCTTTTAATATCTATCGCTCTTTGCGGTCCCTCAATCCATCGCCTTATCTTTTTTATTTGAACTTACCAGGCTTAACACTGGCCGGTTCTTCGCCGGAGTTGCTTGTTCGAGCAGAAGGCAATCATTTAGAGACCCATCCGATAGCAGGTACAAGGCGAAGAGGCAAAGATGAAGCAGCAGATCGTGAGTTGGCAGAAGATTTGTTGAGCGATCCAAAAGAAAGAGCAGAACATCTGATGCTGGTCGATCTGGGCCGCAATGACATAGGAAGAGTGAGTCGTACAGGTACAGTAAAAGTAGATCGTTTTATGGAAGTAGAGAAATACTCTCATGTGATTCACTTGGTCAGCAAAGTAACTGGCGAGATTGCAGAAGATAAGACAGGTCTCGATGCTTTGGCCAGTGTAATGCCAGCCGGTACCCTTAGCGGTGCTCCCAAAGTTCGAGCTATGGAGATTATTGATGAGCTAGAGCCTGTTCGGCGAGGTCCCTATGGTGGCGCTGTAGGATACCTTGGCTTCGATGGGAATTTAGATTCTTGTATCACCATTCGTACGATGGTCATGCACAATAACCAGGTTGATATTCAAGTTGGTGCCGGTGTTGTCGCTGATTCCGTACCAATTCTAGAATATGAAGAGACCATGAACAAAGCACGAGCCCTTTTTGAAGCGATTGATCGGGCGGAAGGAGAATTTCTATGATCGTAATGATCGACAACTACGATTCCTTCACCTATAACCTCGTCCAGTATCTCGGGGAGTTAGGAGAACAAATACAAGTTTTTCGCAATGATCATGTAGAGATAGCGGAGATTGAAAAATTGCAACCTCAGCACATTGTTATCTCGCCAGGGCCTTGTACGCCCAACGAAGCAGGCATATCGATGGATGTAATTCGACACTTTGCTGGTTCTATCCCTATCCTCGGAGTCTGCCTCGGTCATCAATCGATTGGGCAAGTTTTCGGAGGAAGAGTGATTCGAGCAAGCCGCTTGATGCATGGAAAGACCTCGCCGATTTCTCATGATGGCAAGACAATTTTCGAAAATTTACCCGATCCTTTTACGGCAACGCGCTATCACTCACTGGTGGTAGAACAAGCAACTTTACCAGATTGTCTCGAAGTGTCAGCACGAAGCGATGATGGAGAAATTATGGGGTTGCGTCACAAAGAATTCTGCGTCGAGGGAGTGCAGTTTCACCCGGAATCCATTTTAACAGATAATGGGAAAGGCCTATTAAAGAACTTCTTAAATTTACGATAGCATGAAGGTGAGTAGAGATGAGTCATTTGCAAGAGGATATTGCTCGTGAGAGCTTGTTGACTCTGCTAGATGGGGAGCTTTTAGGAGAGAAGAGAGCAGAATCACTTATGAACGCTGTTATGGAAGGCAAGGTGCCTCCCATACAACTTGCAGGTATCTTGGTGGCTTTGCGGTTTATGGGAGAAAGAGAAGAAGAGTTGACAGGTCTGGCGCGAGCTATGCGCAACCGCGTCTATAGAGAGATGACTCCCTTTGTTCCTGCCAATTACCATGAGATCAAAGACTCTGTTGTAGATACTTGTGGTACCGGTGGCGATGGTGCAGGCACTTTTAATATCTCAACGGCGACAGCGATGGTAGTCGCAGCTGCAGGTGTTCCTGTAGCCAAACATGGCAACCGTGCTGTATCAGGCAAAGCAGGATCAGCAGATGTGTTGGAAGCGTTGGGCCTTGCTGTAGATTGTTCTCCCGAAAAATCATTTCAATGTCTCATGAAGACTGGCTTTGGCTTCTTTTTCGCACCGCAATGTCATCGGGCCATGGCTCATGCAGGACCTGTTCGTCGGGAACTGGGAGTGCCGACCTTATTCAATCTGTTAGGGCCTCTTACCAATCCCGCAGGTGCGAAGAGGCAATTGGTAGGTGTCAATCGTCCTGAACGAGTAGAATTGATGGCTCGAGTCTTGCGAGGTCTCGGTGTTACAAAAGCTTGTGTTGTTCATGGTCACGGCGGCCTAGATGAACTGACACTTACAGGCCCTTCGCAAGTGGCCTTCTTGAAAGAAGGAGAAATCGAGAACACCCTTATTGATCCGAAAGATTATGGTTTTTCTTACTGCCACATAGAAGAAGTAACAGGTGGAACAAAAGAAGAAAATGCAGCCATTCTTGAAAAAATATTTTATGGAGAGAAAGGTCCACAACGTGACATTGTTGTCTTGAACGCAGGTGCTACCTTCTATGTTGCTGATATTGTATCAGATTTGCGTGAAGGGATTGCACTTGCGGAAGTAACGATTGATAGCGGAAATGTTATCGCTTTATTACAAAAGATTAGAACTTTTATGCAGTAAAAGGAGGCGCAATTCTTGGCACAACCTCAAGTTACTTTAGAAGGTTTTCTGCAAAGGGTATGGGATTGCAAGCAAAAAGAGCTTGCAGAGGCAAAAGCAAAAGTTTCTTTTAAGGATTTAGAAAATGAAGTGGTCAACGTACCAGCGCCTCTCGATCTAGCCCAAGCGCTTCGGAATAAGGGCAACCCTATGAAAGTTATCGCTGAGATCAAGAGAGCCTCTCCATCTAAAGGCCTTCTTCATGGTAGTCTACAAGCGCCTGTAATGGCTAAAACGTATGAACAAGCTGGTGCAGCAGCTATCTCGGTCTTAACAGAAGAAAAATATTTTCAAGGCTCCTTACAAGATCTTCGAGATGTAAGAAATCAAGTGAACATTCCTTTGCTGCGAAAAGACTTTCTTTCGGATCCTTATCAGATTGTAGAAGCGAGAGTAGCCGGTGCTGATGCAGTTTTGCTTATTGCAGCTTTTCTTGGGCCTGCCTTGTTAACAGAAATGGTGCAGGCAGCCCTTCATTATAAAGTACAGCCGCTCATTGAAATTCATGATAGCCATGAAATTGCCTGGGTCAATGAAGCCATAACAAGTGGACAGAAAACAGATAGACAGTGGCAACCGATTGTGGGGATCAATGCCAGAAACCTACAAAGCCTTGTTGTTGATAAAGAACAGGTCTTAGAACTGGGAAAACAACTGCCTCAAGACCTGATTAAAGTCGCAGAAAGTGGCCTTAAAGAGCCAGAAGAAGTCTTAAAAGCAAAGCAAGCTGGCTTTGATGCCATATTGGTAGGAGAAGCATTGGTTACAGCAGACTATGCAGGCACAGCTCTAAGGAACCTAGTCAGTTTAACTTGAGGAGGCAATATCGACCGTGGCACGGGTAAAAATTTGCGGTATCGGTACCTATGAAGACGCTATGGTGGCGATTGAAAGTGGCGCCCATGCTATTGCTTTTAACTTTGTTCGAGCTTCTAAGCGCTATATTAACCCTGAAAAAGCGCGAGACATCATCTTGCAGCTACCACCTTTTGTATCGATAGTCGGTGTCTTTGCTGATGAACCTCGCTATAGTGTAGAAGAAATTGCTTCTTTATGTCGTCTTCAAGTTCTTCAGTTTCATGGCCAGGAATCGCCGGAATATTGTCGTCGATGGTCCTATCATACGATCAAAGCGTTTCGTCTTGCTGACGCTAAGAATGACATAGCGAAACAAGAACAGAGCAACGCTTTGTTCAGTTCATGGACTGCTCTGTTAGAAGAATCACAACAATATGACGTCGATGCTTTTCTCGTAGATGCCTACAGCCCTGGTGCATTGGGTGGGACAGGCAAAGCTTTTGATTGGTCTAAGATAGATGGCCCTCTTTCCAAACCTTTTGTTTTAGCGGGTGGACTTAATCCAGACAATGTAGCAGAAGCTGTAAGAATAGTTAAGCCCTATGGCGTTGATGTTGCTTCCGGTGTTGAAGTAGGTGGACGAAAAGATCCTGCCAAAGCCAAAGCATTTATCAATGCTGTTCATAAAGGAATAAGTCTCTACGGTGTTTCAATCTAATAACAAAGGTCCAAAAGGAGATTCAGAGATGTCAACAACTATAAAAGCCGGTCGCTTTGGTTATTTCGGTGGATCCTATGTACCGGAGACATTAAAGCCGGCCTTAGAAGAACTAGCGCAAGCCTATGAACAATACTCTCAAGATGAAGAGTTTCAAAATGAATTTATCTCTTACTTGAATGACTATGCAGGCAGGCCAAGCTTGCTTTATAAAGCAAATCGGTTAAGTGAACGCCTTGGTGGCGCTACGATTTATCTTAAACGAGAAGATCTAAATCATACAGGGTCACATAAGATTAACAACGTTCTTGGTCAAGCCTTATTAGCTTATAAAATGGGCAAAAAGCGTGTGATTGCCGAAACAGGCGCTGGTCAACATGGTGTAGCTACGGCAACAGCCTGCGCCCTCTTTGGATTATCTTGCGAAGTTTATATGGGTGCTGAAGATGTGAAACGACAGGCCCTTAATGTATTGCGTATGGAACTTCTTGGCGCCAAAGTGATTGCTGTAGACAAAGGCACAGCGACACTAAAAGATGCGATCAATGAAGCGCTTCGTGACTGGGTCACAAACGTTGATAGTACTTACTATTGCTTTGGGACTGCTGCTGGACCCCACCCTTATCCAAGTATTGTTCGAGACTTTCAATCGATCATTGGTAAAGAAGCACGAAAGCAAAGCTTACAAGCAGAAGGACGTTTGCCAGATGCTGTTATCGCTTGTATCGGCGGTGGTAGCAATGCCATGGGCATCTTCTCAGGCTTTATCGATGATCAAGAAGTGCCCCTGATTGGCGTAGAAGCAGGCGGCACAGGAATGGAACAAGGAAAGCATGCGGCCTCCCTCGTTGCTGGCAAGCCTGGTGTCTTACATGGGGCTCGTTCTTATCTATTGCAAGACCAATATGGTCAAGTTTTATCGACCCATTCCATTGCAGCAGGCTTAGACTATCCTTCTGTCGGTCCCCAGCTTGCTTACTTAAAAGATTGTGGTAGAGCAAACTTCGAAGTTATTACAGATCGTGAAGCTCTTGATGCCTTTGCTCTTTTAGCAAGTACCGAAGGGATATTGCCCGCTTTAGAAAGCTCTCATGCTGTTGCTCAGGCGATAAAAGTGGCACCTGCTATGAGAAAAGATCAATTTATCATTGTCAACCTTTCTGGTCGAGGCGACAAAGATGTGCATACACTGGCAGAGGAGATGGGCAAGAAATGGTAGAAGAAATGAAGAAAGGAACATACAAAGCCTTACGGGGGACTCAAAAAATTGAAGCCACCTTCGAAGCCTTGAGAAAAAAAGGCAGCAAAGCTTTTATTCCTTATATTACAGCAGGCGATCCTGATATAGCGACAACGAAAGAACTGGTTCTGGCCTTAGAGAACGAAGGGGCTCACATCATTGAGCTTGGAGTGCCTTTTAGCGACCCCGTAGCCGATGGACCTATCATACAAGAAGCCACAGCGCGCTCTCTTGCTGCCGGCACGACTTTGGCATCAGTCCTTGATCTGGTAAAGCAAGTACGACAGGAGTCAGAAATACCTCTGATTCTTATGACCTATTACAACTTACTTCTCGCCTATGGACTGGAAGAATTTGCTCGAGATGGTGCTAAAGCGGGTGTTGATGGCGTCATCATTGCCGATCTTCCTGTAGAAGAAGGCGATGAATTGCGTGAAGTATTAGATCCACAAGGGCTGGCTCTTGTGCCTCTTGTGGCACCAACATCAACACAAGAACGCTTGCAACGTATTGCAGAACATGCCCGTGGCTTTATTTACTGCGTTTCTTTAACGGGTGTTACAGGAGAAAGGCAAGAATTGCCGCCCGATGGCGAGAAGCTGCTTCAACGAATGAGAGAAGTGACCGATCTACCGCTGGCTCTTGGTTTTGGCATCTCGAAAGCGGAGCAAATTCCTTATATGGCAGAAAAAGCCGATGCTGTTATTGTTGGTAGTGCCATTGTAAAAGTAATTGCCCAGAATCTGAATGAAAGAGAAAAGCTGGTACCCCAGGTGGCTTCTTTGGTACGGCAAATGGTGCAGGCTTTGCCACAAAAATTGACAATTAAATAATTCAATCATTGTCAGCCGGTGGAGGCTGTGATATAGTTTATTTTGTAGGACCTTGCCAGAGCAAGGTGTGTAGTATGGGTAGTAGGCATGGAGTTTTGATTTTTTTGGATTCCCAATGTTGTAGGATGGTAGCACGGTAGGAGCCATGAAGATTTTTTAGGCACTCCACCTGTTCTGTTGGAGTGTCTTTTTGTCTCTTTATGAGAAATACCGATTGCCAAACCTTCCGAACGGAAAGATTAAAAGCAAAGAAAAGGGAGGCGTGGATAATGATCATTGTGATGAACCGAGGGGCATCGGATGAAGCCATCGATGCGGTCTGCGAAAGGTTACAGAAAGAAGGATTTGTGATTCATCTATCTAAAGGTGTGGAGAGAACCATTATTGGAGCGGTCGGTGATAAGACGCGCATTGATCGATCTAACTTGGAGGCATTGCCTGGTGTGGAGAAAATTGTCCCGATTTTACAACCCTTTAAGTTAGCGGGAAGAGATTTCCGTCAAGAAGACACAGTGATTCGAATTGGTGATGTAGAAATAGGTGGCGATCAGGTTCAGATTTTTGCTGGTCCTTGCGCCGTCGAGAGCTGGGAGCAATTGATTGAGTCGGCTCGAGCTGTCAAAGCGGCTGGTGCTAAAATTTTACGAGGCGGTGCTTTTAAGCCTCGCACATCACCCTATGCTTTTCAAGGTCTCGAAGAAAAAGGCTTGCAGCTACTAGCACAGGCTCGAGAAGAGACGGGTCTGTTAATTACGACAGAAGTAATGGATCCACGTAGCATCGAAGTAATTGCTCATTACAGTGACATATTGCAAGTCGGCGCTCGCAATATGCAGAACTTTTTCCTGCTCAAAGAGCTATCGAGAGTCAACAAACCGATTTTACTAAAACGAGGCTTATCTTCGACCATAGAAGAATGGTTGATGGCAGCAGAATACTTAATGGCTGGTGGCAACCACCAGGTGATTCTTTGTGAACGAGGCATTCGTACCTTTGAGACATACACTCGCAACACGCTGGATTTAAGTGCCATCCCCATAGTAAAGCAAATGAGCCATCTACCGGTAATTGTTGATCCCAGTCATGGCACAGGGAAGTGGCAACTTGTTCGTCCTATGTCCAAAGCAGCTCTCGCCGCCGGTGCCGATGGGATTATGATCGAAGTTCATCCTAACCCCAGTGAAGCTTTGTGCGATGGACCGCAGTCCTTAACACCTACCAATTTCGAAGCTTTGATGGAAGAATTGCGTACAATGACTCGAATGATGGGGAAGACTTTATAATAATTGAGAAGCAGCAAAAGGTTTTGGAGGTTATATGAAAGAAAAAACCGTTAGAGCCGGTTATTTAGGACCTGAGGGAACCTTCAGTGAAGAGGCCGCTCAGGTCTTTTTTTCTGATCAAGAACAACAGGTTTCTCTATCTCCCTACCCATCCATTACGTCTCTTTATGATGCTTTAGGAACCCGGGAGATTGAGTCGCTGTATTGCCCGTGGAAAACTCCATTGAAGGAACCGTAAATCAAACGCTTGACGAATTGATTGAAAATCCCTCCTTGTTAATCAGTGGTGAAATAATTGTGTCGATTCACCATTGCTTACTTGTTGCACCTGATTGTGACTGGCGACAGGTAGAAAAAGTTTTTTCTCACCCCCAGGCGCTGGCCCAATGTCGACCTTTTCTAGAGAAAAAATTACCAGGTGCAACTTTGATTCCTACTTTATCGACGGCCGAAGGTGCGCAAAAAGTAACTACAATGCAAGGAGATGAAAAGAAGTATTCCGCAGCCATAGCTTCTGCCTTTGCAGCTTCTCGTCATGACTTGCAGGTGGCCAACTTCTCTATTCAAAGTCATGATAATAACAAAACGCGCTTCTTGGTCATGAGCCGCCAACTTACAGAGCCAACAGGAGACGACAAGACGTCGCTTGTCTGTGCACTGCCACAAGATCGACCCGGTGGACTGTACAGTATCTTAAAAGAGTTTGCAGAAAGACAGATTAATTTGACTCGCATTGAATCAAGACCAACCAAGCAAGAGTTGGGACACTACCTCTTTTATATTGATTGTGTAGGTCACCAACGAGATCCCAGGGTTGCAGAAGCTTTAAAGGCTATCGGTAAGAATTCGATTCTGACACGCATACTAGGCAGTTACAAAAAGGGAGCGGTACAAGAATGAGCAGCCTTTTTTCCCAGCAGGACCAGCACTGTTCCTTTCAAAGAATTGCTATTATCGGTATGGGCTTAATCGGTGGCTCTATGGGGATGGCCTTACGACAAGGTAACATGGCAACAGAAGTGGTTGGTTGTGATCGTAATGAAGAAAGTTTAGCCCTAGCTCTTACAACCCAAGCGGCCCATCGTGTAGAAAAAGAAATTGCCAGAGCTGTCGAAGGGGCAGACTTGATCATATTAGCTACGCCAGTACGGACCTATCCGAAAATCCTAGATGCCATGAAAAAGCACTTAGAACCGGGTGCCATTGTAACAGATGTTGGTTCTACCAAAAGTTGGGTTGTACAAGAACTTGAGTCGATGTTAGGTGAGAAAAACCCTTTTGTCGGTGGACATCCGATGGCTGGTTCAGAAAAAAAAGGCATCGAAGGAGCCGATCGCTATCTCTTAGAAAATGCAGTCTATGTGCTTACGCCAAGTGAGCGAACAGATCGCAATGCATTAAAAAAAGTAGAGAAAATGGTGCAATCTTTAGGTGCTCGCACTTTAGAACTTTCGCCGGAAGAACACGATACCATGGTGGCTATGGTCAGCCACCTCCCTCACATGGTTGCCGTTGCACTTGTTGATACACTGGGAGAAGTGACAAAAACTCAACCTGAAGTGACCATGCTGGCCGCCGGTGGTTTCAGAGATACGACAAGAATCGCGGCCGGAGACCCGCAGATGTGGTTCGACATAGCTTGTACCAATCGCAAGCATTTGGTAGAAAAAATCGAGCACTTCCAAAGGCTTTTGACGCAATTAAAAGATGAAATCATTGCCTGTGGCCCTTCTTCCTCTAACGTCAAAAACGAGGGTCTTTCACAGAGTCCACAAGAACCTTTAAAAGGGCGGCTACATCGAGCTCGCGAGCTTCGCTTAACCATCCCCGGGAAAGCGAAAGGACTCCTGCCGGGCATTCACGAAGTTGTTGTAACAGTGCCCGATCGTCCTGGTATGATCGGGCATATAGCACGATTGTTAGGCGATGAAGAAGTGAACATAGCTGATATTGAAATCTTACGAGTCCGAGAAGGTCATGGCGGTACCATTCGTGTTGGTTTTTATAAAGAGGAAGAAGCAGAAAAAGCGTTGCAAATTCTAAGTCAAGATGGAATTATTGTGAAGAGATGGTAAGGAGGAGTGGCTCTGTGCAAGGACAGGACGTTGTCGTAAAAGGACTGGGGCCTTTGCAAGGTGATCTCACTGTGCCCGGTGATAAGTCGATTTCTCATCGTGCAGTTATGTTCGGCTCTTTAGCAAAAGGGCAGACAAGGATCAAAAACTTTTTGCCGGGTCAAGATTGCCTATCGACGATTGCTTGCTTTCGCAAGATGGGTATAGCCATCTCCCAGCCAACAGCGACAGAAGTAATCGTACAAGGTCAAGGGCTACAGGGATTGCAAGAGCCTGGTGATGTTCTAGATGTAGGTAATTCAGGGACGACCATGCGTTTGATGACAGGTATCTTAAGTGGTCAACCTTTCTTCTCTGTTCTTACAGGCGATGACTCCATTCGAAGTCGACCGATGGGACGGGTGACGGAACCTCTAAAAAAGATGGGAGCTACGATTCTAGGACGTCAAGATAGCAAAAAAGCACCCTTAGCCGTTGCAGGGACAGGAAGACCTTTACAAGCCATTGATTATAGCACTCCTGTAGCCAGCGCCCAGATCAAGTCGGCAATTTTATTGGCAGGACTCTATGGCGATGGTATTACAACGGTCCGAGAACCTCACCGCTCTCGCGATCACACTGAACGAATGCTTACGGCCTTTGGTGCAACAATCAGGCAATCGACAAATCCGTCGGTTGAAGGCTTTTTCAGTTCTATAGAAAGTTTTCCCACTTTACAGGGACAGGACATAGAGGTACCCGGTGATATTTCTTCGGCTGCTTTTTTACTTGTAGCCGCTTCTATCGTTCCGCAATCACAGTTGCGCATTCGCAATGTCGGTGTTAACCCAACCAGAGATGGCATCATCGAAGTTTTACAAGCCATGGGCAGTTCGATCCAGCAAGAAAATGAACGCATCGTAGCAGGGGAACCTGTCGCTGACCTAATTGTGAAATCGGCTTCTTTGCAGGGGACGACCATCGGAGGAGACTTGATACCACGGCTTATTGATGAGATACCGATTCTAGCTGTGGCTGCCCTTTGCGCGCAAGGAAAAACAGTGATTCGTGATGCCGCTGAACTACGGGTTAAAGAATCGGATCGCATTGCCGTCTTAGCTGGAGAGTTACGAAAGATGGGGGCCACCATAGAAGAACATCCTGACGGCATGACCATTTGTGGTTTTCAACGCCTACAAGGCGCTACAGTAGAAAGTAAGGGCGACCATCGCATTGCTATGGCTTTAGCCATTGCAGCTCTTGTGGCAGAAGGTAGCACAACGATCCAAGATGCAGGCGCTGTCGATGTATCTTTTCCAGGCTTTTTTTCTACATTGAAGCTGCTGCAGCAATGAGAAAAATATGGTACAATACCGGCAGAAAAAGTGGCTGAAGGAGATTTTGTAACAGTGATAGAACCGATACAAATCGCAATTGATGGCCCTGCTGGTGCTGGCAAAAGTACGGTAGCCAAAGAAGTAGCTCGACGATTGGGCTTCCTCTATATAGATACAGGTGCCATGTATAGAGCAGTAACTTGGCTAGCCCTAGAAAGAGGTCTTTCTTTACATGATGAAGAAGTTCTCACGGCACTAGCCCAAGAGGCATCGATTCAGTTACTCCGTAAGGGTGACAGTCTCGCTGTGCTTGTAGATACTATTGACGTAACAGATGCAATACGAAGTCCTCAAATTTCTAGCAATGTCTCACAGGTGGCTGCTGTCGCTGGTGTACGCATGGTACTGGTAGAGCAGCAAAGAGCCATGGCCAAATCTCAAAATGTTGTTATGGATGGTCGTGATATTGGCAGTTATGTATTGCCTTTTGCGCAAGTAAAAATATTTCTGACTGCCTCCATTGAAGAGCGAGCGCATCGTCGTTATCTGGAATTTATGAACAAAGGCATTCCGGTAGAGGAAGAAAGACTGCGACAAGAGATTCGACGTCGCGATGAACAAGATGCTTCTCGCGATGTGGCTCCTCTTGTTCGGACAGCAGATGCTTTTCTCATTGACACAACAGGACTGGGAATAGAAGAAGTAATTCAAAAAATCCTAGATCTTCTGCCAAACCGTGGAGGCAGGTGAAGGCTGTGGAACATGAAGTTAATAAAGAGAAGGATTTTTCTCCTCATGAACGACCTTCCTGGATCTTTCGTTTTTTTCGCCCGCTAATCATCTGGTTCTTTGCTAGAATCTGCCGTTGGGATGTACGAGGCCTTGAGAATATCCCCCGACAGGGACCTGTTATTATCGCTTCTAATCATATATCGAACTGGGATCCTTTGATTGTCGGTTGTGCTGTCCATCGGCCTGTTCATTTTATGGCCAAGATGGAATTGTTTAAGATACCCATACTTGGAGCGCTGCTTCGTAACTTTGGTGCTTTCCCCGTAGAAAGAGGCGGCACGGGGCGAAAAGCTTTGAAGAAATCGATAGAATTGCTCGCTGAAGATAAAGTGATAGGCCTTTTTCCAGAAGGAACAAGAAGCAAAACGGGTACCCTAGGAGAAGGCAAATCGGGCGTTGCTTTAATTGCGGCCAAGTCTGGTGCCTCGATCGTACCGGTTGGCTTGTATAATACCTCTCAGGTTTTTTCTCGAGGTAGATTTAATTCTTTTGTGGTCTCCTTTGGTAAGCCCCTTGTCATCGAGACTGGAGCAGGGGAAAAGATATCGAGTCAGAAAATACAAGAAATAACAGATCAAATTATGACTTCCATTGCAGAGCAAATTGAGGAAGGCCGTAAAAACCATTGCGCTTAAGAAAAATAAAAGCAAAGTAGCCTGCTAGTTTTTTTTCCCCTCATAGCGCAAGCGAAAGGGGAATTTTTATATGTCAAGCAGGAATTATACGTTTTATCTCGAAAATAGTACCAGAACAAGGCAAGGAGTGATGGGATTGCAAGTCATCCTGGCGGAGCACGCTGGGTTCTGTTTTGGCGTTCAGAAGGCTCTGGACAAAGTGGAAGAAGAGTTACAAAAGCATGATCATGTTTCCACCTATGGTCCCTTGATTCACAACCCCCAGGTTGTTGAAAGATTGGCTCAGCAGGGTGTTCAGGCAATCGAAGACCTGCATACAGCCAATCCGACGCGGGTTGTAATCCGCTCTCATGGCGTCGGCCCTGAAGTATACAGCTGCGCTGAGCAACGGGGCTTCACTGTTATCGATGCCACTTGCCCTTTTGTCAAGAAAGTACAAAAGGCTGCACAGCGCTTCACTGATCAAGGGTACCAGGTTCTTGTAGCAGGGGACCGAGAACATCCAGAAGTTCAAGGCATCGTTGCTTGGACCGGCGGAAAGGCCTTGGTTGTAGCTAATCAAAAAGAGGCAGAAGCGTTAAACCTCTTGGGTAAGGTGGCGTTAATTGCGCAAACTACGCTTAAGGAAAGTACTTTGCGTGAGATAAGCCAGGCTCTTCATCAGAAAGAGTTACAGGTAGAGGTTGAGAATACCATCTGCTCAGCCACAGCGAAGCGGCAAGAAGCAGCCCAAAAGCTGGTTGAGCAGGTTGATGTGATGGTGGTCATCGGAGGCCGCAATAGCTCTAATACGAAAAAGCTAGCGCAGATCTGTCAGGAAGCAGGTGTACCCACCTATCACATAGAGAAGCCTGAAGAACTGGATTGTCATTACTTTAAGAATGTTCAAAAAGCCGGCGTTACGGCAGGGGCATCAACACCCCATTGGATAATCGAGGAGGTAGTTCAAAGAATGTCCGAGTGGAACCAGGAAGAAAACGAGAACAAAGAAATCGCTACAGAGCAAGAGGCTGCAAAGGTAGAAGAGGAAGTAACCTCTCAAGATGTTGAGATGGAAGATATGGGTAGCTCTTTCGAAGAGACTTTCAAGAAGTACGAAGAAGAACACAAAAAGTACGAAGAAGGTCAGCTTATCACAGGTGAAGTTGTTAAAGTAAGTTATGATGAAGTACTTATCCACGTTGGTGGTAAGTCAGAAGGTGTTATTCCTCGTAGAGAGATTGCACCGCGCGTACCAGAGAATGTAGAAGAGATTGTGAAAGTTGGTCAAAAGATCCCAGTTATTGTATTGCGCGCAGAAAATGAAGACGGCACTCTTCTATTGTCTCGTCGCAGAGCCATCGAGAAAGAGAAAATGGTATCCTTAAAAGAAGCCAAAGAGCGCGAAGAGATTCTAACCGGTGAAGTCGTTGCTGCCGTCAAAGGTGGTCTACGCGTTGACATTGGCATTATCGGCTTCGTTCCTGCTTCTCATGTAGAGCGTGGTTTTGTTGAAAACCTTGATCAGTATGTAGGTCAAACACTAAGAATGAAGATTATGGAAATCGATGATCAGCGCAACAATGCTGTTTTATCGCAAAAAGTCGTTCTCGAAGAAGAATATCAAAAAGCTCGTAAAGAGACATGGGGAGAAATTGAAGAACATCAAAAACGTCGCGGTACCGTTCGTCGTTTAACGGACTTTGGTGCTTTTGTTGATCTAGGTGGCGTCGATGGACTTCTTCACATTTCAGAAATGTCTTGGGGACGAATTAAGCATCCCGGCGACGTGTTAAAAGAAGGCGATCTAATCGAAGTTTATGTTCTCAAAGTAGATCGCGATAAAGAAAAAGTATCCTTAGGGCTCAAGCAAGTATTGCCCAATCCATGGGATACGGTTGCTGAAAAGTATCCTATCGGCTCGATCATTGAAGTAACAGTCGTTCGACTAACGACGTTCGGTGCCTTTGCCGAGCTAGAGCCTGGCGTAGATGGCTTAATTCACATTTCCCAGTTGGCCGACCGTCGTGTCAACAAACCAGAAGATGTTGTTGCAGTCGGACAGCAAGTAACTGTCAAAGTATTAGATATTAAAGAAGATGAGCGCCGTATCTCTTTAAGCATTCGTGCTGTACAAGATGATCAAGAACAAGAAGAAGTGCAATCCTACTTGGACAATCAAGAGGGTTAAAGATAGCCTTCTTCCCTTGAACTTACGCACAAGCTTATTACGGGATGGTAGCTGATTTGAATTAGTAACAAAAAAGCGGGGCAATGGTCCCGCTTTTTTCTCTTTCTAAATATAGAAGGTAGGTAGGCTTTATGATTTTAGTGATAGCCGAAAAGCCTTCAGCAGCTCGTGAAATTGGGCGTGTCATCGCACCCAATGCGAGAAAAAACAGCCAGGGCTTTTTAGAAAATGAAAACTTTGTCATAGCTCATGCCAGAGGACATCTCGTAGAACTGCAATTGCCCGGGGAAATCGACGGCAAATATAAGAGATGGAATCTAAACAATCTGCCCATTTTACCCCATACCATTCCATTGAAAATACGCAGCAGTACTGCAAAAGAGTTCAAAGCATTAAAAGGCCTATTGTTGCAGAGACGGTTTCGTTATGTTGTCTGTGCTACCGATGCCGGTCGTGAGGGTCAGTTGATTTTTGATTATATTTATGAGTTGGCTCAATCTTCTTTGCCCGTTAAACGGCTCTGGCTTTCTACTTTTACCGACGAAGGGATCAAAAAAGCCTGGGTTGCAATGAAGAATTACGATGAATATTCGGGTTTATCAAAAGCAGCGCGCTTACGAGCACAATCAGACTGGATTGTAGGCATGAATGCTTCACCGGCCCTGTCTTTATGTGCTGGTAGAAAGATTAATGTGGGTCGGGTTATGACGCCTACACTTACTGTAATTGCCCAACGTACGGAAGCACATCGTAACTTTCATCCGGAGCCGTACTTTCTTGTAAAAGCTTTATTTGGCAATACCTATTGGGGGACCCTTCTTGCAGAAGATAGTGACACCATCCATCGTTTGCAAGATAAGGCTCTTGGCGCAGCCATTATAGAAAAAATTGAAGGCCAAACAGGTGAAGTGCTGTGGCAAGACAATAAAAAAGAATGGCAAAGTGCGCCGCCACTTTTTAATCTTTCTGATCTACAAGTGACAGCTGCGAAAGCCTTTGGCTTTACAGCCGATAAGACTCTGTCCCTGGCTCAAGCGCTTTATGAAAAACACAAATGCCTTTCGTACCCTCGTACTTCTTCACGACATCTAGAGCCTTCTCTGACAGCACAACTTCCGTCAATTATCCAGGTGGCTGAAGCCATTCCAGAACTATGCACGATAGCTCGTTCTATTCTTCATGCACCCTTGCCTCGCTTAAGCAAAAAATATATGGACAGTACCAAAGTAACGGATCACCACGGTTTGATTCCTACCGACAAAAAAGTAGGGTTAGATCGATTAACAAGCGATGAAAAAGCGATTTACTTACTGGTGTTACGTCGCTTTTTGGCGATTTTTTTACCACCTGCACAATATGAGAAAAAAGAAATTATTACGGGACTGCCACAGCAAGAAGACGATAAGTTCTATCGGTTTCGCTCTCGTGGAAAAAGACTGCTTAGTCCGGGTTGGCTTGTCCTTTATGAACAGGGTGACAACAAGACAGCAAAAGACGATGATAGTCGCGAAAAGGATGGAGAAGAATCACAAAACTTACCGGATGTTGCAGTCGGCGACCGCTATCTCGTTACAAAGACTTCTCTTGAAGAGAAAATGACAACAGCACCCCCTCTTTTTAATGATGGAACGATCATTAAAGCGATGCAGAACATTGCAGAGTTCATCGATGACAAAGCCTTAAAGGGAATCTTAAAACCACTAGGATTAGGTACAGAAGCAACACGAGCCGCTATCCTTGAAAAACTGATAAAGCTTGATATGATTGAGCGAATCGGCAGAGGTAAAGTAAAACAGCTGGTAGCCACTGACTTTGGTATGCAAGTCGTACAGGCCATTCGTGACGAGTCGATTAAATCACCGGCGTTAACAGCATTGTGGGAAGATAAGTTAGCACAAATAGAAGAAGGAACCTTGTCGGAAGAGAGCTATCGCCAAGAGTTAAACCTTTATATACATACTTTAATTGATAACTTGCAAAAAGCAAAAGTCGTTGAAAGTTCAACAACAAATTCTACAGCAAAGATTGACAACATAGCTATAAAAAAGAATCAAGGGAATACCAATGAAAAGGGAACCCTAGAAAAAACTTCAAGTGAAAAAAATATTGGACTTTGCCCTCTCTGCCAAGGAGAAGTAATTGAAGGTCGCAAAGGCTTTGGGTGCTCGAACTGGAAAAAGGGATGTACCTTTGTAATCTGGAAAGAGATCGCCGGCAAAAAACTGACGATGGCCTCCTTGCGAAAATTGCTTCGAGACGGCAAGACAGGTACTTTAAAAGGATTCCGTTCTAAAGCTGGAAAAACATTCTCAGCGGCTCTGGTTTTACAAAATGGCAAAGTGGAGTTTCTTTTTTGATGGCATACACTTATATTTTGCAATGTGTGGACGGTACCTACTATACGGGCTGGACTGTAGATCTGGTAAAAAGAGTAAAAACTCACAATGCAGGGCTAGGCGGTGCCTATACAAGAATTCGTTTGCCCGTGCAATTGGTCTACTGGGAATGCAAAGATACGAGGCAAGAAGCACAACGACGAGAGTGGGAAATTAAACAACTCAAAAGAGCTCAAAAACAGGCGTTAATAGACGCTTTTTCGCTTTCTATAGAAAAATCCAGAGAAAAAAGCCTCATGAACCAAAGTTCATGAGGCTTTTTTTTTAGAAGAAAGGGCAATGTAGACCTTTATTGCTTATTCGGTTCATTCTCACCGTCTCGCTCCGGCAAAGGTTCAGAAAAAGGAATAAGGTCTGGTTTTTTTACAGGTCTTGGAGGCATAGGCTTTAGAGGCTTTTCAATCGGTTTCTCGATCGGCTTTGGTGGTAGAGGCTTTTCAACTGGCTTTTTTACAGGTGGTGGTGGTACATCGATTGGTTTCGGTGGTAAAGGCTTCTCAATGGGCTTCGGTGGCAGAGGCTTTTCAATCGGCTTTTTCGGTGGTGGTGCTGGTTTTTTGATTGGCTTGGGCGGCTCTTCAATTGGTGCGACAGGCTTTGGTACAGCGGGGATTTTGGGTGGTGGGCACGGTTTTTTAGGCGCTTTGGGAGGAAGTGGCTTTCGTTCCGGAATGGGAGATAGAGCCGGCGGAGGACAAGGTTTGGTGGGCAAAGTTGGTTTCACATCTTCCTTCATGCATAGGAACATCATTTGCATATGTTTATATAACCGCCGATACATATGCTGACCATATTGATCCATCATGGCTCTAACCATTTGTTCCGTTCGCATTTCATGTTCTCGCATCAACCGATGGCACTCTTCAATTGGTTCTCTTTTTACCGGTTTTTTCACATGCTTTGGAGGGTGACAGGGGTAGGGTGGGTAACGACAATCACACATCGAAGGGTCCCCTTTCCAAATCAATCATATAAAAAGATATCGTTAATTATCGCTACATCATATGTAGATTCACTGATTCTGGTGACGGCGTAAAAAGAAGTAAGAGAACTGGTTGACATGATAGGAAAAAAGTATAAATGAAAGGAGTGATAGTGATGTCATTTTTATTAAAAAAAATGCTGCTACTGCTAAGCATTGCGCTAGTTATAGTCACATTTCCTCAGAAATCCTATGGAGAAGAGCAAATTGTTTTCAGTGGTTCTCAGGCCAACGCTTTTGATAGGGCCATGGAAATTGAAGATTTATCAAAGAGAACTTTGATTTATGGAAACTTCTCCGTTAAAGGTCAGCGTGATTTTTTTCAAGTAAAAGCTCAAAAAGGAGAAACTGTAAATATTGAAATGGCCATACCTCAAGTAGACGCTCTCAATACTTTTCGCCCTTCTTTTTTTCTGGTGGGACCAGACTTACCAACTTATGATGAGTTACCATTTTTTCTGCCCCTTTCTTCGGACTATGGAGCTTATAAAGTTATGCCTTCGGAGCAAGAAAAAGATTATCTAGATCCCATGACAGGAAACCTATACTGGATAACACAAGCTTTTCAGTATCCTATCACAACAACAGGAGACTACTATATCATTGTCTACGATGAAAAAAAGCAAGAAGGAAAATATTTGCTAAAAATTGGTCAAAAAGAAGAAAAGTATTTCTACCAGGCCCTCCTTCAGCCAATCAATTTCTTGGCCTTTCGTAGTTGGTATAATCCCTTACAAGTGCTAATACCCTTAGCCCTCATTGCCATGGCAGGCCTTATATTTATCATCAACATCATAAAACGGAAGCACTAAAAATAAATTGTGTAACTTCTTCATTCCCTCTTGCTCTTGAGGACAAAGAAGCTTATAATGTCTACGGTACAGAGAAATATTCCTCCGTGTGTGGACAGAGGTGAGACTGTGGAAAAGGGAGGAAGGCGGTTCTATCTCGTTGATGGCTCTATTTTGCCAGAAGCAATCTTGAAGACGGCCCTGGCCAACGAGATGCTGGCCAAAGGCGAAGTGAGCAAGGTCAGCGAAGCCGTCGAGAAAGTAGGTCTTAGTCGAAGCGCCTACTATAAATACAAAGATGGCGTTCTTCCTTTTCAAGGGAATGGACGCTCTCATATTCTCTCCGTTCGCTTGTTGCTAGAACATCAACCTGGCATTTTATCTCGTGTTCTCCATACAGTAGCGTCTGTAGATGGTAATATTTTAACAATTAATCAATCGGTGCCAGAGAAAGGGTTAGCGCCTGTTTTATTGGTGCTCGATATTTCTCGGCTTTCTGTTGTCATTCCTCGATTGCAAGAGGAACTAAAGCAGTTACAAGGTGTAAGACAAGTTCAACTCGTTGCCGATGAATCCTCAGAGACGAATCATCAAAAAGAGGTGTAATTAAGATGAAAAAAGCGATTGGCATTGCTTTATTAGGTCTTGGTACAGTAGGTGGCGGCACCTATCGGATACTGGAGAATCGAAGAAAAGAAATCGAACAACGTTTGGGACAGCCCATTGAAGTTAAGAAAGTTCTTGTTAGAGATGTGAATAAGCCAAGAGCTACGGCTGTGCCTATAGAGCTACTAACGGACAATCCCGCAGAAGTTATGAACAACGAAGAAATCAACATTGTTGTCGAGTTAATGGGTGGTATTGAACCTGCTTTTACCTATATTAAAGATGCCTTAGAAGCTGGCAAAAGTGTTGTTACGGCTAACAAAGATCTCATGGCTCTTCATGGTGGCGAGTTATTGGCCCTAGCGGAAAGCAGAGGTGTTGATCTAGAGTTTGAAGCTTCTGTTGCCGGTGGAATTCCCATTATTCGACCCCTGAAAGTTTGCTTAGCCGGCAATCGCATGGAAGAGCTAAAAGGGATTATCAATGGTACGACGAACTTTATTCTGACGAAAATGACCCAGGAAGGCAGCGATTTTTCAGAAGTACTAAAGGAAGCACAAGAGCTTGGTTATGCAGAAGCAGATCCGACTTCTGACGTAGAAGGTCTTGATGCAGCTCGTAAGCTTGCGATTTTAGCATCGATTGCCTTCAACACTCGTGTGCCTCTCGATCAGGTTTATGTAGAAGGGATTACGAAAATCTCGGCTCGCGATATTGAATATGCCCGTGAGATGGGCTACACTATCAAGCTTCTGGGCATTGCCAAGGAAGAAGAGGGACAAGTAGAAGCGCGCGTTCACCCTGCTATGATTCCTTCTTGCCATCCTTTGGCTGCTGTCAATGATGCCTTTAACGCTATTTTTGTACGTGGTGATGCTGTCGGAGATGCTATGTTCTATGGTAGAGGCGCCGGTGACTTACCTACAGGCAGCGCTGTTGTTGGTGACATCATTGATGCAGCACGAAATCACATTCGTCAAAATCGTGGCCGCATTAGTTGCACTTGTTACGATGAAAAAGTCATCAAGCCATTTGGACAGATCTCTTGTCGCTACTACTTGCGTCTACGTGTAGCAGACAAGCCTGGTGTGCTTGCTGCCATTGCTGGCGTATTGGGTGATCATGAAGTGAGTATTCAGACAGTCATTCAAAAAGAACAAGTTGATAAAGATGCAGAAATTGTCCTGGTTACCCACAAAGTCAAGGAAGAAAATTTGCAGAAAGCATTGCAAATTCTTGATAGCATGGATATTGTAGAAAAGATTGATAATGTCATACGGGTAGAGCAAGATTAGTGTTAATTCTTGCAGAATAGTGCATAAACCATTAGAATAATCAGAGATTGAGTGAAAGGGTATCGGAAAGGGGCAGAACAATGTCGGATTGGCAAGGGATTATCCCTGCATACAAAGATTTTCTTCCAGTCACAGAGCGTACGCCTATGTTAACGCTAAAAGAAGGCAATACACCGTTAATTAAAGCACCTCGGCTGTCAGAGCAGGTAGGTGTAAACTTATATTTTAAGTTTGAAGGTATGAATCCGACAGGTTCTTTTAAAGATCGTGGCATGGTCATGGCTGTTGCCAAAGCGGTTGAAGAAGGCGCGCAAGCGATTATGTGTGCTTCGACAGGCAATACGTCGGCAGCGGCAGCAGCTTATGCGGCTCGTTGTGGTATTAAATGTATTGTTCTCATTCCAGAAGGAAAAATTGCCCTTGGCAAATTGGCACAAGCTCTTATCTATGGCGCGAAAGTGATTTCTATAGAAGGCAACTTTGACGAAGCTTTGAAGATTGTACGCAACATTTGTGCCAATCACCCAGTAACACTGGTCAACTCTGTGAATCCTTATCGGATTGAAGGACAAAAAACAGCTGCTTTTGAAGTTTGTCAACAACTTGGAGCCGTGCCTGATTATCTGGCCATTCCTGTGGGCAACGCAGGCAATATTACAGCCTATTGGAAAGGCTTTGTAGAATGGCACCAAGCAGGCAAAGTAGATAAACGGCCGAAAATGATCGGTTTTGAAGCAGAAGGTGCTGCAGCCATTGTCTACGATCGTGTTATTGAGAAGCCAGAAACAGTGGCCACAGCCATTCGAATTGGCAACCCGGCCTCCTGGGAGAGTGCTGTTAATGCAGCAAAAGAATCAGGCGGCTTGATCGATTATGTAACAGACGAAGAGATTTTGGCGGCCTATCGTTTGCTAGCATCGCAAGAAGGGATTTTCTGTGAGCCTGCATCGGCAGCTTCTTTGGCTGGTGTGATCAAAAAGAGACAACAAGGTCTGCTCCGTGATGGAGCCACTGTCGTTTCCGTTCTTACCGGACATGGCTTAAAAGATCCTGATAATGCCATTGCCTCTGTAGCTGGAGGACCAATCATGGTGCCGGCGACAGAAGAAGCGGTCCTGCGGGAGGTTTTTTAACATGACAGCCGCCAGGACTTCTGGTTTCGTGCGCGTCAAAGTCCCGGCGACAACAGCGAACCTAGGTCCCGGCTTTGATACACTCGGTATGGCTTTAGAGCTTTACAATATCGTTGAATTAACAGCTCTTCCCCAAGGAGAGCTCGTGGTAGAAATAGAAGGAGAAGGTATCTCCAACATTCCGAGAGATGATTCGAATATTGTAATAAAAATAATTCGACAAGTCTATGCCAAAGCGAAGATGCAACCTTGTGGCTTCAAGCTTAAACTGATCAACCATATTCCTGTAGCAAGGGGTCTTGGTTCATCGGCAGCTGCTCTTGTCGGTGGTGCTGTTGCAGCCAATGAGCTTTGTGGCAATGTTCTCACAGATCAGGAAGTCTTAGAACTCGTAACGACTTTTGAAGGCCATCCCGATAATGTAGCGCCAGCTCTTTTTGGTGGTGTTGTTGTATCGGCAGAAGTGCAAAATGCCCAAGGCTCGGAAGTAGTCAGTCGCAAAATTCCGCCACCTTATGGCTTAAAAGCACTGGTTGCTATACCGGACTTTCACTTGGCTACCAAAAAAGCACGCAGTGTTTTGCCACGACAAGTGCCTTTCGAAGATGCTTTGTTTAACCTTTCTCGTGTAAGCATGGTTATTATGGCCTTTGTCCATAACGACTGGGAACTTTTAGGAAAAGTAATGGATGATCGTTTGCATCAGCCTTACCGAGAAGAATTGATTCCAGGGATGAAAGATGTCTTTGCTGCTGCTTATGATGCCGGCGCTATTGCTGCCGTTTTGAGTGGTGCTGGCCCTACGCTAATTGCTTTTGCCCGAGAAAATACAGAAGACATTGCCAGAGCCATGAAAGAGGCTTTTGAGCGTCATGGTGTGAAGGCTACAATTCAAGAATTAAAGCCAAGTCCCGTCGGGGCGAAAGTATTCTAACAAAGGAAGTGAAGGTTGTGCCCATAGTAGTTCAGAAATTCGGTGGCTCTTCGGTCGCCAACGCTGAACGGATCAAACGTGTGGCCCGACGGGTCGTAGAAACGAAAGAAGCAGGCAATCAAGTGATTGTAGTCGTATCAGCCATGGGTGATAGTACCGATGATCTGATCGAACTAGCCAATCAAATCAACGAAAAACAAAAACCGCAAGCTCGTGAGATGGACATGCTCTTGGCGACAGGAGAACAAGTATCAATTGCTTTACTCGCCATGGCCATTGCTCAACTGGGGCATGAAGCGGTCTCTTTAACAGGCCCGCAGGCAGGCGTTATGACCGAATCTGTTCACTGCAAAGCTCGAATTGTAGATATTCGTACAGAGCGATTGCAAAAAGAATTAGAGGCCGGTCGCATCGTAATTGTTGCTGGATTCCAGGGTCTTACTGCCAACGGGGACATTGCCACTTTAGGCCGTGGTGGTTCTGATACAAGCGCTGTCGCTCTAGCAGTCGCAATTGGTGCACAAGTGTGTGAAATCTTTACAGATGTTGATGGCGTCTATACGACCGATCCTCGTGTCGTTCCCAGAGCCCAGAAATTATCAAGAATTACTTATGATGAAATGCTAGAATTGGCCAGTTTAGGGGCCCAAGTTCTTCACCCGCGTTCAGTAGAACTGGGTAAAGCTTATAAAATGCCTATACATGTACGGTCTAGTTTTAATCATAATGACGGAACGATGGTGCAGGAGGCAGAAGGAGATATGGAAAAAGAGTTAATGGTCAGTGGTGTGACCTATGATATGAACGTAGTCAAGGTAGGTCTTTTTGACGTGCCCGATCGCCCCGGTATTGCAAGAATTCTTTTTACTGCACTGGCAAAAGCACATGTCAACGTAGACATGATCATACAAAGTGCCATGCACAATGAAAGAAACGATATATCTTTCACCGTAGGGCAAAGCGATCAAGAAGTGGCTGTTGCTGTCGTTCAACAAGTGAAGGAAGAAATCGGAGCTGGTGGTGTTATCTATGATGATAAAGTCGCCAAAGTTTCCATTGTTGGTGCGGGAATGATTAGTAGACCGGGTGTTGCTGCCCTGATGTTTGAAGCCATTTCCGAAGAAGGCATCAACATTGAAATGATTTCTACATCGGAAATTAAAGTTTCCTGTGTTATTGTGGCTGAAGATGCCAAAAGAGCTGTACAAGCAATTCACCGTAAGTTCGAACTCGATGGATTGGATGCAGTGAATTGTGAAGGATTTGCAACAGCCTAAAAACAAAGAAAACCCTGTCAGAGATGAACTGATAGGGTTTTCTTTGTCTATACAGCATAAAAATACAAAAAAAAAGCAGCCAACACCGGGGAGGTTGACCGCTAAGGTAGGAGCAAAAATGTATGCAAACATGGTTTGCGCATGTCCGATCTTATCACAAAATAATTTTCGTTGTCTAGGAAAAAATTAGTGAAACTATGCACAATGAAGAAAGATTCAGCACATACATAACAGGATTTCAAAGAAACTACTAGAATTTATGATTTATATCCTATGATTCCGTCAAAGTATAACGAATCAGTCATACCTTGTTGGGCACAACCCTTTGATGAAAATCACTAAAAATAAAGTAGTTACCAAAGATGAGAAAGAGAGAGGTTACTATGGTTTCAAAAGAAGAACAAGAAGAAGCGGTCCTTTCCGTGATTCATCGATACGACGAGCCTATCGGCTCAGGCAACATTCGTGAAAAAGTGGCAGAACGAGGTTTTCAGATCAGCGAAGCAACGGTGGGGCGATTGCTGAAAGACTTCGACAACCTCGGTTATACGCAGAAAATAGGTTACCAAGGGCGTATTATTACGAAGGAAGGCTACAGGCGTCTTTGCGAATTAAAGCATCGTCGTGAAAGAGAGTGTCTAAGCTTAGAATTGGCTGATAGCCTTTGCCCAGAAACACAAAAAAACATGCTAGATCTTTTAGTAGCCCGTCGAGCGATTGAAGGGGAAATAGCTTCTCTCGCAGCAGAACATATTCGAAAAGAAGAAATAATGGCTTTAGAAAAAATCTTAGAACATCAGATATTGCATCATCAACGAGGCGAACTTGCTGTAGAGCAAGACTTGGATTTTCATCGCATCGTGGCGCAAGCTTCACGAAATGAAATTCTAGAAAAAGCCATCTCACTGATTCGACAGCAAGGCCGTCATGCTACTTCTTTAGAGTACATACGACAACAGGTAAGCAAATCAACGATAGAAGATCATCAACAAATCTATCAAGCTATATGTGAAGGTGACGCAGAAAAAGCTCGTCAAGCCATGATACAGCACATTGAAAATCTGATGAAAGATGTAAAAACCTATTGGCGCTATAAAGAAAATCAAAAAAAGTAAGGAAAAAGAGAAAAAAAGATCTTTTACAAGAAGGATTTTCATCTTCAAAAGCGAATTGATATAACTATCGCAACTCATCAATGATGAGCGATGAATGGAGGTGACGCTTTTTGACGGATCCATACAGCAAAGGTCTTTTGAAAGTTCATCCCTATGCCAAGAAAAAAGATGTGACGGGTGAACTGGTTGCCATTCTCGATGGGAAAATAGAAAATCGCGGCTTAAAGCTAATTAAACCCATCTCAAGAGTTCTCTGCGAAGATGAAATTCATGAAATTATCATCACCGATGAACAAGATGCAGCGCCAGGTAAAGAAGTAAACGCCATTGCCTATCTCGCTTTTTTTGAATTAAAAGGTGGCGGTGTCATTGTTACAGGTGATGAAGTATACCTGAAAGGAAAACTTATAGGACAAATCGCCGGTTTTGATGAAACCCATATGCCCAATCATATCAACATTATTGTCAAATCTGCAGAACGTTACACTGGCATGGAAATTAATGCTGAAATCGGAATGCAGTTATTGATAAAAAAACCTTAAGCAAACTTCATTAATGAAATGCGGAATTTTAGTTTCAAAATTCGAAAGGAGTTTCACTGTGAGCAAATTCAAGTACAAGTTCCAAATGTATAAGAACCTTCAAGCGAGCCTTCCAGCAATTTATGGAGAAGCAAAAAAAGCAGCCGATGAAATTGGCATTCCCACAGAAATTCGAGGCAAATTCGGTCTCACCGGTGCCATCTCTGGATGCCCTGCACCGCTTCGCAAAGACATTGTAGAAGCGGGCGAAAAAGCAGGTCAAGAAGTAGTCCCTCTCGCAAAATATGTCGATGAGATTCGAGAAATTGTAAAAGACGTTTATGGTGAAGAATACGATGCTGCGCCTACAAGCACTTGCGAAGCGGCACTTTGGCTTACCTTCGACTGCCTCTTCACACCACCGAATTTAGGTCGCGGCGATAATTATAGAGCTCGCTATATAGCTCCTTATGAAAAACATCTCCATCACCAAGGTGCCTACGGTCGTCCTTTCCCTGCAAAGTACAAAGATATTTTTGCCGATCGTGGCACCACAGCCGGTGAATTGGGCTTCTATGGCAAAAGGCAAAACAACCTTGACAGCATTATCGTTCCACTAGAAGGTGCCAAATACGATGTTCACGGCATTAAGTACCATCCGACGCCTTTGCTTTCAGGTGTAGATGCAGAAGCTTCATTGAAAAAGCTGCAAGAAGTAGCAGCTCAGCAAGCTGAAAGCCTAACAGGCCTCACTTCCTTAGGCTATGACACGCCAGGTTATGGATATGCGCAACAAGATGATGAAGGAACGCCTCTACTGCAAAAAGGCTTGTCTGACATAGCTAAGAAATACAACGTTCCATATGTGATTGACAATGCCTGGGGTATTCCTTTTGCAGGGACAAGCATCGTCAAAACAGGTGCCGACGTTATGGTCTATGCCATGGACAAGGCAACAGGAGCGGCCACATCCGGTCTTATTATCGGTAAAGAAGAGGTAATGGTTCCCCTTCGCAGAGCCATGGGCATGCATGGTGACCGCTTCGGAACGACAGCTTCCTATGGTAAAGCTGCTTATGTAACCTTTGATCCCGGTAAAGAAGCACTGGCTACACAAGTGCAAGCACTGAAAGTGCTTCGTGACAATCCAGAAATCGTTACAAAGCCTGTAGATGATTTAGAGCGACTCGTTCGTGAAGAGTTTGCGAATATTCATCCAAGATTAAAAGAAGGCATTGTCATTACCAAGTCCTATAACTCTACAGCGGTAGAAGTGAACTATGAAGGTACTTGGAAAGATGGCATGGGCCTACCCATCTTCTCCATTGAAGATATGTATGCGGGATCAAACATTTTCCAAACAGGCATGGCCCAGATGGGTGTAATTCCAACAGTCGCTTATGATGGCAATATCTTTATCTCTCCCGGTCTCGGTACGACAGATGAAGAAGGTCAATTAAATGAAGAATTGTCTCGCTATGCCATTCGTGCTCTCGTACGATTGCTAGAAATCGTTGGTCGTCACGTTGGTATTATCGAGTAAAAAAGTGCCTCAAAAGCACTAGTTCCCTCTTTCTCTAGCTTTCCACGGAGGCAGATGACGAAGAGCTTTACAAGGGAAGTCATCTGTCTCCATAAAAAAATAGTTTTTTTATGGAGGGTCACAACATGGCAAAAGTCGTTATCATCGGTGGTGGTTGGGCAGGCGCTGGCGCAGCGGTAACTGCAGCCAAAGCAGGAGCAGACGTAGTATTACTAGAGCGCACAGACATGCTGTTAGGAACAGGTCTGGTTGGTGGCATTATGCGCAACAACGGTCGTTTTACAGCTACAGAAGAAGCAATCGCACTAGGCGCGCCTGAACTTTTTCAGGCTGTTGATGATACAGCAAGACATAAAAACATAGAGTTTCCCGGTCACAAGCATGCCACGCTTTACGATGTTGCTAAAATAGAGCCTGCTGTACGTCAATGTTTAGAGCAATTGGCCGTCAACGTTCGCTTTGAAAGCCTCGTTAATGGCGTAAAAGTAGAAAACAATCGTATTACAGCAGTTGTACTTAAATCAGGTGAAGAAATTACGGGTGATGTATTCATTGAAACAACAGGTACAGCAGGCCCTATGGGCAACTGCGCCAAGTATGGCAATGGCTGTGCCATGTGTATCCTCCGCTGTCCCACCTTTGGTGGTAGAGTCAGCATTGCAGCCAAAGCCGGCGTTCAAGAAATTGTAGGTAAAAAAGGTGATGGCTCGATTGGTGCCATGTCTGGTTCTTGCAAACTCCATAAAGAATCACTAGCACCTTCTATTGTAGAAGAATTAGACAAAACAGGTGTTGCCATTGTACCCATTCCTGCAAAACTACAAAAAGGTGACAGCCTCGGGGTCAAAGCCTGTCAACAATACGCCTTAAAAGAGTTTGCAGAAAATATCATTCTTCTCGACACAGGTCATGCCAAATTAATGTCGCCTTACTATGCATTGGACAAGCTACGACAAATTCCCGGCTTTGAAGATGCTCGATTTGAAGATCCTTATTCAGGTGGTATCGGCAACTCTGTACGTTACCTTGCTTTATCACCCCGTGACAACACTCTAAAAGTTGAAGGCATTGAAAACCTTTTCTGTGGTGGGGAAAAAGCGGGTCTGCTCGTCGGTCATACAGAAGCAATTGTGACAGGTTCCCTAGCAGGGCATAACGCTGTCCGTCAAGCCAAAGGAAAAGAGCTGGTGGAACTTCCTACCAACTTAGCCATTGGTGATGCCATCGCGCATGTTAACGAACAAATGAAAACAGAAGAAGGACTGGGCAAAAAGTACACCTTCTCAGGCTCCGTTTATTTTGAGCGGATGAAAGCAGAAGGAATATACTGTACCGACATAGCCAAAATCCAAGAAAAGGTAGATCAAGCTGGGCTTACAGGCGTTTTTGCTAAGAAAATATAGCCTAAGGTAAGGCATAGAAGAGAAACTTTTGCCATGCCTCTATATAGAGGCATGGCAAAAGTAAAAAAACATGACCAATGTCATTTTACTATAAAAAAGTACCACGATGGTTCCTTTCATGCTCCCAGCACAGTAAAAAATCCAAATAATTAAGAAGGGATTTTTGCAAATGCCAGAGTTAACACTTTTACACTGGATCTACTTATCGGTTGTGCTATGGGTTATCGGATCTATGATCTTTCGTAGAGACGTTGTGGTTCCCTGTATCGTCGGTATCTTTCTAATCGGTTGGGTCTACCAAGAGTTTAAACTAGTTGGTGCTGCGCAGACAGTCTTCCGAGCTCTTGAAACATCAGGTACAGAACTTTTTGATATAATGTTGGTCATTGCTCTGATGGTAGCTATGCTAAAGGCGCTACAAAGCATTGGATCGGATGTCTTGATGGTTGCGCCAGCAAAGCGCTTTATGACCAAACCGACTGTAGCCTTTATTACCTTAGCAACAGTCATGTATATTGCAGCAACCTTCTTCTGGCCTACACCTGCTGTTGCTCTTGTGGGAACAATACTAATCCCGGTTGCCATTAGCGCCGGCTTGGCTCCTCTGGCAGCTGCGATGGCCTTGAACTTAGCCGGACACGGTATGGCTCTCTCCGGTGACGTAGTCTTACAAGGCGCACCAGCCATTACAGCAAGAGCTGCTGATGTCGATGTAGCCCTTCTTGTTACCAAAGGCTGGATGTTCGCTACGATTACCGGTATTGTTGCTCTTACTGTTGCATACTTTATGCTACGCAAGCGAAATGAATTGGTAGCCAATGCAGAACAAATCAAGAAAAATGAACTATTAAAATCGAATACAGAAGTGAAAAAGACGGCTGTATCAAAGTTTTTTGCCGCTGCCGTTCCTGCTGTTTTCTTCTTTATTATTATTGTTATGATTCGTTCTAACTTAAACCCCGATCTTCCCGATATCAAAGGTGGTGGCGCTACTTCACTGCTCGGTGGTACAGCCGTTTTCTTCTTACTCGCATCGAGCCTAGCGGGCCACGGACTGTCCGCACTGGAAAAAGTGGTGGGCTTCCTGCGTGAAGGTTTTCTTTTCTCCATTAAAATCTTTGCTGCTGTTATTCCCATTGCAGGCTTCTTCTTCTTGGGAGCGCCTAGCTTAGCCCCAGTTATTTTAGGAGAAGGTGCACCTGGATTTATGTTTGATCTAGGTACAGCACTGGCTCATGTACTACCTCTTGGTACGGTACCTCTGGCATTTGGTATTGTCCTGATCGGAATTATGACGGGTCTTGATGGTTCTGGATTCTCAGGGTTGCCTCTCGTTGGTTCTTTGGCCAACGCCTTAGGTGGACCTGCTGGTGTCGATGTCGCTACTTTAGCAGCTTTAGGCCAAGTGGCTGCCATTTGGACAGGCGGTGGTACTTTAACTGCTTGGGCTTTCGGTGTCGTTGCAGATGCTGGTATTGCTGGCGTCAGCCCTATAGACTTGGTGAGGCGAAACTTTGCTTGTGTTGCTATAGGACTCTTCATTACAACCCTTGTAGCTATAATGATACTATGACGACGTTGGGTTTACTTGCTCGTCCCTGATAGAAAAGTGGATTTATATTGTTTTGTAATGTAAATAAGATATACCATAACAAAAAGAGGGCTTTCGGAGTCCTCTTTTTTGCATGAAATCATAATAAATGGATAAATTGTACATATAGAGGAAGAAAAAGGAGGAATATTACCTTGTCTTCACTATTGCTACAGTATGAAAAAAATATTAACCCTTCAATGGCTCGTATCTTTCGTTTTATGGGATTGGGAACGGAAGCAGTTAGAGCAGAAGGTTCTTATGTATATGACGATCAGGGGAATTGCTATCTTGATTTTTTGGGCAACTTTGGTGTTTTCAATTTGGGTCATCGCCACCCTCGTGTTCTTGAAGCAGTTCGGCAGCAGTTAGAAAAACTTCCTCAGACAACACGCTACTTGGTCGATAGACCTACTGCGGAATTAGCGGCTTTGTTAGCAGAAGTAACGCCTGGTGACTTACAATATTCTTTTTTTTGCAACTCTGGTGCAGAAGCTGTAGAAGGTGCCATTAAGCTGGCTCGACTTTCAACAGGGAAGAAAGGGATTATTAGCACCTTTAATAGTTTTCATGGAAAAACAATGGGAGCTTTAACTGTTTCAGGTCGTGAACTTTTTCGAAAACCTTGTGAACCCTTGCTGCCTCAGGTAGAACATATTGCTTTTGGTGATATCGATGCACTTAAAAAAGTAATAGCCAATCATTCCGATTGGGCTGCTTTGGTTCTAGAGCCCATTCAAGGTGAAGGTGGTGTACAAGTTCCGCCGAAAGGATATCTTCGACAAGTAGAAGATATCTGTCGCAACGAGGGAATTCTATTGATTCTTGATGAAGTCCAAACGGGCCTAGGCAGAAGTGGTTATTTTTTTGTTTGTGAAAAAGAAGAAGTCGTGCCTGATATTCTTTGTTTGGCCAAAGCTTTAGGCGGTGGAGTCATGCCGATAGGGGCCATTGTAGGGCGACCTACTGTTTGGGAACCTTTTTTAGAGAACCCATTTATTCATACGAGCACTTTTGGTGGCAATCCTCTCGCTTGTGCGGCAGCCCTGGCAACCATTAAAGTAATTATAGAAGAGGAATTGGTTCAGCAAAGTCGAGAGAAAGGAAACAAGGCTCTCACGTATTTGCAACAAGTCGCTGCCAACCATGCCGATGTAATCGTAGAAGTTCGTGGACAAGGGTTACTCATTGGCATTGAGCTAGCCCATGAAGGGATGGGTGGCTATATGATCAATCGGATGGTTGAAGAGAAAATCATTGTTGGCTATACTTTAAATAACAGTCGCGTCATTCGATTAGAGCCACCTTTGAATATAGCCATGGAGGACCTAGAAAGAGCTCTAGATCGAATTGCTACGATTACAAAAGAAATGACTGATCAGCGAGAAGATTTTATGGAATCGACTCAGTAAGGGTAAGGAAGGTGTCTTAATGCCCTATATTGAAATAACACGATGGGTACAAGGTGAACCCGAAAAAGTCTATCAACTTGCCAGTCAAATGGAGCAATACCCGGCGTTTATGAAAGATGTTCGATCGATTCAAATCCTAGAACGTGGAGAAGGATATACAATCACTGAATGGGTAACAGAAGTGGATGGCAGAGTTATTCGGTGGCAAGAGCGAGACGAATTTTTCCCTCACGAAGGCTTGATTCGATATCATCAACTTTCCGGTGATTTGAAAAAGTTTGAAGGTTACTGGAAAGTTGAAGAAAAAGAAGAAGGCGGCTTGAAGGGTTCTCAAATTACTTTGGTCATTGACTTTGATCTAGGGATCCCCATGTTGTCGGCTTTGCTCCATCCTGTTCTAAAGCAAAAAGTAAAAGCCAATTCCGAATCTATGGTAGAGGCAATTAAGAAACAAATCGAGCAAAAAGAGAGAACTCTAGGATAGGGAAATAAATCTTATTGACTTAATTAGGGTATATGATGTTATAATCATCTCTAGATTCGGAAGCGGGACTGGTTTTCGATGATGAGCCTTTGCAAACCGTAACGGTGCCGTAGCGGTATTGTGAGGCTTTGTTTTTTTGCAGGATTTTAAGAGCTTTGCTCGAAGTAGTATAGACGCTGCTGACCGGACGGAAAGGAGAGTTACACATGTCTTGGAATATCTGGGAGTCCCTTCTTCCCGAGCTGGCAGAAGTAAGATTAGAGCTTAAAGATAAGATACCTCTTCCAGTAAACTATGGAACCAATGGATCCAAGAAGGGCCTCTATGATGTGCAGAAAATGTTGCCAGCTATTTTGGTCTTTTTGACAACTCGTATGTATGGCGAAACAGACCGCTCGACCCGTTATCTGGCTCTTTCTGTTCAATTTATTCAAGCGGCAACGGATATTCATCGTACCGTACCGGAAGAAAGCTGGAATCGACAGTCCCTAGAGCAACAAATGATCCCTTCATCTGTTTTGATGGGAGATCTTCTTTACGCGCAGGCTGTTGACTATCTCTGTGAAGGACAACTTTTTTCCTATCTCGATAGAGTATCAGAAGCAATCTGCCGTATCCATGAAGGTGCTGTCATTCGGAAAGAAATCATGGAGAATGCTTTCACAGCGGAAGAGCGATTGGAAAAGGCCAAGGAGCTTGAATTTGCAACACTGTCAGCGTTGGCTTGCCGACTGGCTGGTGAGATTCATGGTGTAGCACCTCAAGACCTGAAGGCTTTAGAGCAATTTGGTCGTGTGGCCGGTCTGTTGGCAGGACAAGGTACCATCGCTTCGTCGATGCTTCAGTGTAATATTTGGTTGAAGCAAGGTTTGGAAGCCTTGGGTGATTTACCATCGGGTGTCATGAATGACGCAGGTCAACTTTTGTTAACACAGTTAACTGGATTTTCTTGGAATGAGATTATTCCTATGTCAGTGGAAAGCAAGAACGGCACCCTGACTGGTAAAACGAAAAAAGTGGTCGTTTAGAACAGGGTAGAAGGAGGTAAAGTTCTTGCAGTATTCAGATGGCTTTCGTTCTGCTGAAGAGAAAGAACGATATATACAATCTACTTTTTCTGCCATTGCGAACCACTATGACAGCATGAATCAATGGATGACTTTTAATCTTGATAGTCGCTGGCGTAAGAAGACAGCTCTTTTTTCGGCTGTTCCGCTAGGCGGGAAAGCGCTCGATGTATGCTGTGGTACAGGGGAGCTGAGCCACTGTCTGGCAAGTCAAGTTGGCACGACTGGTGAAGTTATCGGCCTTGATTTTAATGAAGATATGCTTGCAGTAGCCCGTGAGAAACAGAAAAAAGATCAGATACACAAAAACATTATTTTTGTGCAAGGCAATGCTATGACTTTGCCTTTTCCTGATAATACCTTTCATACGGCTACGATTGGTTTTGGTTTGCGTAATGTCCCTGACTTTCGTCATGTTCTCGGAGAAATGATGAGAGTGATACAACCGGGTGGTACTGTTGTCTCTTTAGAGACAGGCAAGCCAGAGGCTTTCTTGATTAAAGACATGCACAAGCTTTATGTAAAGAAAATGGTGCCTATGCTTGATAAACTTTCTGGTGGTCCCCGAGGCCCTTACGCTTGGCTGGCTCGCTCTGCACAAAGCTTTTTGCCCCAGGAAGAATTGGCCAAAGAATATAAAGCACTCGGTCTTGAAAAAGTAAAGTATTATAATCTTTTGGGCGGTGCTGTAGCAATTCATGTGGGATTCAAAGTATAAAGGAAAAGGTACTTTTTCATACCGGAGAGTCTTTCTTATTGGTAGCAATAGGTAAGTCTCTCCGGATTTTCGTGTTTTCTTTTTTCGCGTTCTCACGCCCCCACTGGGAAAAGATAAAGAATATAAAGACGATAGGCCAGAAAGGAGGTCGTCGCTTGTCACAAAGCACTACCGAAAGAACAGGAAATAATAACGGATCAAGTAATACGCTGAAGCGTATAAAAATTTTCATGGAAATGATCAAGTTTGAACACACCATCTTCGCCTTGCCTTTTGCTTATATGGGTGCCCTCTTGGCACAACAACAAATACCTGCTTGGGATGTTCTCTTCTGGATCACTGTCGCTATGGTCGGTGCTCGAACAGCCGCTATGACTCTCAACCGTATGATTGATCGCCACATCGACCGCGACAATCCGAGAACAGCAGATCGCGCCATGGCCAAGGGTGCGATCAAAGTGGGCGAAGCTTGGATCTATACCCTAATCAGTTTTGGCTTGTTGATCCTAGCCGCAGCTATGTTAAACCCTTTGGCCTTACTACTATCGCCGTTGGCTGTCTTTATTCTGACTATCTACTCCTACACCAAACGCTTTACCTGGGCTTGCCACATTGTCCTCGGTGCTGCTCTCGCTGCCGCTCCCGTTGGCGCTTGGATCGGTGTAAACGGCTCTATAGAGGGTTCTATCATTATTTTAGGGCTTGCCGTTCTCACCTGGGTAGCCGGCTTCGATATCCTCTATGCCTGCCAGGATACAGAATTCGACCGTTCCTATGGTCTTCACTCTATTCCTGCCCGCTTTGGCATTGCCAGATCCCTCTGGATCGCCCGTCTTTTCCACATAGCCGCCGCTCTACTCTTAATCATGACAGGCCTTTTGCTTGGACTCGGTTATTGGTACTATATAGGCGTCCTTATCGCGATTATCCTTCTGATCTACGAACACAGCTTGGTATCGCCCCAGGATTTAAGCAAGCTCGATGCCGCTTTTTTTGCTATGAATGGCTATATTAGTGTCACCATGTTCTTCTTCACATTGCTAGATATTGTGCTATAAATGAGAAAGAATCCTCTAAGACGCATTGATTATGAGTCCAAAGTTATTGCCAACCACTAGACAAAACGCAGAGGGAGGAAAAAAGTGCAGGACCTACTAACAGAGAAGAGTCCCTTGGCCGATTTGATACCCAAAGTTCAGGCTGGACAGCGCTTAACAAGAGAAGAAGGGATTCGGCTCTATCAATCCAATGATCTCCTTACCATCGGCTACTTAGCCGATATCATAAGACGTCGAAAAAACGGCGACAACGTTTACTTTATTAATAACCGTCATATTAATCCGACCAATGTATGTATCAATCGTTGTCCTCTCTGTGCATTTGGCGTGGACAAAGAAGACCCCAAATCCTATGTCATGACACTTGATCAAATTGAAGAAAAAGCGAGGGAATCGAGAGAGAGCAACCCCTCAGAAGTCCATATTGTGGGAGGGCTTCACCCTGATATTTCATTTGATTTCCAAGTAGAGATGTTACAACGGGTGCGCAAAGCTTTACCAGATAGCCATATTCAGGCTTTCACAGCGGTGGAAATTGACTACTTCAGTGAACAAACAGGCATGGATCCTCTTCAAGTTCTCAAAACATTGCAAGAAGCAGGCCTCGGCTCTTTGCCAGGAGGCGGTGCTGAAATATTTAGCGAAGGCGTACGCAAAAAAATCTGTGAGAAAAAGATATCAGGAGAGCGCTGGCTAGAAATTCATGGCCTAGCCCATCAACTAGGTATGAAGACAAATGCAACGATGCTCTACGGTCATATAGAGACCATAGAAGAACGAGTCGATCACTTAATTCAATTACGAGAACAGCAAGATAGAACTGGGGGCTTTCAAGCTTTCATTCCTCTGGCTTTTCACCCTAAAAACACAGGCCTCGAAGAGTACGGTCTCGCTCGAACAACAGGCTATGACGATTTAAAGGCACTGGCCATCGCTCGCTTGATGCTTGATAACTTTGATCATATCAAAGCTTTTTGGATTATGATTGGCCCGAAGCTAGCGCAAGTGTCCCTGGCTTTTGGTGTCGATGATATTGACGGTACCGTGGTAGAAGAAAAAATTACCCATGCAGCCGGTGCAGATACAGGACAAGCTTTGACCAGGCAAGAACTGGTACAAATGATTCGTGCTGCTGGCCGGGTACCTTTGGAGCGAGATACATTGTATAAGGTTATTCGCAAGGAGTTTTAGCCCATGTTACGCTTGGGAAAAGTGGACTATCTCAATGTTCTACCCATCTACCACGCTTTTTCCTCCCGCTCTGTACCTTTAGAAGCTGAGCTAGTAGCAGGCGTTCCCGCCTTACTCAATCAAAAATTTCTAGCCGGCGAACTTGATATTACTCCTATCTCATCGATTGCTTATGCAAGGCAACCGGAAGCCGGTTGGGTCTTGCCTGACATCTCGATTAGTGCTGATGGTGAAGTTGAATCGATTCTGCTCTTTTTAAATTGCCCTGTTGAAGAATTACAAGGTAAGACAATAGCTGTTACGACTTCTTCAGCAACATCGGTTGTTCTTTTGAAGATCCTTATGGAGCGGTATTTTCATATTTCTTGTTCTTATCAGCCACTACAGCCCAACCTATCGGAGATGCTAGCACAGTATCCTGCCGCTTTACTGATTGGGGATGATGCTTTATTGGCTCGTGAGAACTGCAAAAGACCTTATGTAGACCTAGGTTTTTTGTGGAAAGAAATGACAGGACTTCCTATGGTCTATGCACTTTGGGTGATTCATCGTGATTATGTACAATCGAAGAGCCATCAGATAGGTTCTGTCGTAGAAGCATTTCAACAGAGTCGTCGCTGGGGCATGAACCATCGAAGTGAAGTGATCAGAGAAGCTAGAAAAATCTGCTCCTTGCCGACTCCCCTTTTAGAAAGATACTTTGATACGATACGATACGATTTAGACGATTCATATCGAAAAGCTGTGGAAGTTTTTTTTGATTATGCGGCACAGGTCAAAGCTTTGCCGGCACCTGTGAAGCTTAAAGTTTGGGGCGTTGATGGATGACGAAAAAGCTACTTCATATTGTTGAAAAAGTAAGGCAGCGTCAACGTTTATCTGTCGAAGAGGCAGAAATACTGTGGACAGAAGGCGATCTTCTTCTACTCGGTCTATTGGCGCAAGAAGTGCGCAAAGCAATGCATGGTGATGATACAGTTACTTTTGTCATTGATCGGAACATTAACTACACGAATGTATGTACCGTAGGTTGTCGTTTTTGTGCTTTTTATAAAAACCCAGATCAAGAAGGTGCCTACCTTTTACGTCATGAAGAGATTTTTCAAAAAATTGAAGAGACCCTTGCTGTAGGAGGCACCCAAATCTTAATGCAAGGTGGTATTCATCCTGATCTATCTCTGGAATATTATGAAGACCTTCTAAAAGCTATCAAGAAAAGATATATCATTCATATTCATTCTTTTTCCCCACCAGAGATTTTTTCCATGGCTGAAAAAAGTGGATTGTCGATTGATAAGACTCTTTGTCGATTGAAAGAAGCTGGTCTTGATTCCATACCTGGCGGCGGTGCAGAAATCTTAGATGATCGAGTTCGCGCGATTATCAGTCCTCGAAAGATAGGCTGGCAGCGTTGGATGGAGGTTATGCAAAGCGCCCATCGTCAAGGCTTAAAAACAACAGCAACGATGATGTTTGGCTCTGTAGAAACCCTTCAAGAGAGGCTTTATCATTTAGAGCGCCTTCGTCAAGGGCAAGATGAAACAGGGGGCTTTACAGCTTTTATTCCATGGAGCTTTCAACCGACTTATACAGAGTTGGGAGGAAAGACAGCTACTGGTGTCGAATACCTAAAAACTTTGGCGTTGTCTAGAGTTTTTTTGGATAATATTCCAAATATACAAGCGTCTTGGGTAACGCAGGGCTCTAAGATGGCACAAGTTGCCCTTGCTTTTGGTGCCAATGATTTTGGCGGAACCATGTTAGAAGAAAATGTTGTAAGGGCAACAGGGATTCGTTATCGTGTTCCTCTTGATGAGATTTTACATTGTATTCGTGAAACAGGGAAAAAACCTGTGCAGAGGGACACGTTGTACCGAGCGCTTCGTGCGTTCTGAGGAGGCGAAGTTTTTCGTGGCTGAAGAAGAAAAAAAAGAAAATACCATGTCCCTTACGGATCATTTAGAAGAGCTTCGCAATGTCTTGATCTGGTCTCTTGTTTTTATGGCGATAGGTACGGCGATTGCTTGGATTTGGCATGAAGAGTTAACAGCGATGTTGGTAAAACCTTTAACCGATTTGGGATTAAAGCCAGTTATCTTAAGACCTGCTGAAGGCTTTTTTGCATCCTTAAAAGTTGCTTTTTTTGCAGGCTTAATTATTGCATCGCCTGCTGTTTTTTGGAAGATTTGGAGCTTTATTGTCCCTGCCCTCTATCCCAATGAGCGGAAATGGGTCTATATTTTGTTGCCCTTTTCGATTCTTTTGCTTGTAACAGGTGTTTTGTTTTCCTATTTTACAGTCTATCCTTTGGCCATTCGTTTTCTTGTCACCTTTGGTGATTTTACGCCTATGCTTTCCATCGGTGAATATTTAAGCTTTGCAATTACCTTCATTTTACCTTTTGGGATTGTATTTCAACTGCCTCTTGTTGTGATGTTTCTTGTTCGGATTGGTGTAGTAAATCATCACTTTCTAAAGCATTATCGCCGTCATGCTCTGATTCTTATGTTTGTTATGGCAGCTATCTTCACACCTACGCCCGATGTGATTTCGCAAATACTTATGGCCGGTCCTATGTATATTCTTTATGAAATCAGCATTGTGATTGCTCGCGTAATAGAACCGAAAAAGAAAAAAGAATCAGAGGAAGAAGATACAGAAGAAAAGGAAGAAGGCTCGAAGGAAGAAGCTATAACAGAACGTAAGGAATAAAAGGCCCTTTTCTTTACAGAAATCAGACATTATGCGATAATACTCCACAAGGACTTTACGTAGTTTTAACAAGAGATTGCTTGAGATGTTCAATGCCAAGAAAGAATATACTTTAAATGATTATGGCGTCAGCCTTAGGAGGTGTTGGTTTTGTTCGGCTTTATTCCTAACATAGGTTTTCCCGAACTCCTCCTTATTCTGGTCGTTGCACTACTTGTATTTGGACCTGGCAAATTGCCGGAGATAGGAAAATCTCTGGGCAGGGGTATCAATGAATTTAAGAGAGCAACGTCGCAACAGAAAGAACTGGATGAACCTCCTCAAAAGTCTGAGGAGTCTCAAAGTAAAGGGGAGACTCCTTCAAAGGACAAATGACCTTCCCATGAGGCACGTCCATAGGACGTGCCTCTATTATCGTTTCGGAAGAGAATATCAAGATAGTAGCAGGTGAGCCTATGGCTTTTCATCTATTTCAAGAAATTGAAGAAGATCTAAGAAGTGTGGAAGCAGAACTGAATAAACAAATGGAGACAACGCACCCAACCATCACGGCCGCCTCGAGTCATCTACTTTTAGGTGGAGGAAAAAGGTTAAGACCGGCTTTTGTGCTTTTAGCTGGAAAGTTGTACAATTATCAACTTAACCGTCTTCTGCCTCTTGCTGTTGCCTTAGAAATGGTTCATATGGCTACGCTTGTCCATGATGATGTTATTGATGAGTCAAAAACTCGACGAGGTATTGCAACGGTGCGTGCTCGCTGGGGCAACAAAATCTCCATTCATACAGGCGATCACCTATTTGCTCGTGCTTTAATTCTGATTGCTGAGCTCGGTGATAGTAGAATTACACAATTATTAGCCAAAGCAAGTGTGCAGATGTGTGAAGGCGAGATTCAGCAAATGGAAAGCACTTTTAATGTGAATCAATCTTTCCGCGATTATCTGTATCGCATTAATCGTAAAACAGCGTTGTTACTCTCCCTATCCTGCCAACTCGGTGCGATGGCTGTTCAAGCGGAACCTAGGGCTGCGAGAACGATGAAATGGTACGGTCACCATTTAGGTATGGCTTTTCAGATAACCGATGACATCTTAGATCTTGTGGCCAATGAAGAAGAACTGGGAAAACCAGTAGGGTCTGATCTTCGTCAAGGCATTATGACATTGCCTATTTTAACGGCCACTGTGCGAGATCCTTTATTAAAAGATCTGGTTCATCAAAAAGAAAAAACAGAAGAAGAAGTAAAAGAGGCAATTGAAAGAATCGTTAAAACTGGCGCTATAGAAGAAAGCAAAAAGGTAGCTCTTTTGTACTTACAAAAGGCCAAAAAAGAACTGGATCATTTGCCTGATTCATCGGTGAAAGAATCTTTCCACAAAATTGCTGACTTTATAGCACAAAGAAACTACTAAGGGTAAATAATTCATTCATCAAATGACAAAATCTACATTTTATGATAGTGATATTAAGCCTATTAATGATAGTGTTAATATGCTAGAATGTTTAGGGTTCAAGTAGAAGGAGGGGAAGTTTTGTCGAAGAACAAGGAAGACTTAGACATGCTACCGGAAGGAGCCAAGCAGGAACAGGAGCCACAGACTGGTTTTGTCGATCGTTTGTGGAATATCTTTAGCTCGATGAAGCTAGGCCTATTCTTGTTGCTCGTGATTGCCATTACTTCTATTGCTGGCACTATCATTCCACAGAAACGCATGCCTCAAGACTATGGTTCTCTCTACCCCTTGTACTCAGCGCTTGGATTGACGGATATGTATGCTTCTTGGTGGTTTGTCACTTTACTATTTCTTTTGGCGATGAACTTGTTTATATGTTCATTTAATCGCATGACACCCTTATGGAACCTTTTTGCAAAGCCAAAGGCAAAAGTAAGTGAAGGTTATCTTACAAGGTTAGATCATCATCTCACGCATCAAAGTACAAAAAACCAAGAGGGCTTGTGTCAACAAGTCAAAGAAGACTGGCAAGGTCGCGGTTATCGAGTTGTAGAAGAAAAGCTAGATGGCAAAGTATTTCTTCACGGTGACAAAGGTCGATATGGAATCTGGGGCTCTTTTATAACCCATGTTTCATTGCTTGTTATTTTATTTGGGGCTGTTTTAGGGATCTACTTTGGAACAGAAGGACGTATTGCAGCCGAAGTGGGACGCACTTTCTCGCTTCATGAAGTATATGAATTGACACCTGATGAGGATTTTAAAGTTCGTGTCGATGATTTTAAGACAATTTACAGAGACGATGGCTCTGTCGATGCTTGGGTTAGTACGCTAACGGTTATTGATGAGGGTCAGGAAGTATTAACAGAAGAAATTCGTGTTAATCACCCCCTCAACTACAAAGGCTATAAGTTTTATCAATCTTTTTACGGATCTTACATTCCTCTTAGAGTTGCTTCTCCCGGATCGCCTGAAGGCGTTGAAGTAACCGTTACAGAACGAGATTTCGTTCCTGTACCAGGAACAAATCTTGGCGTATGGGTTGCTCAATATATTCCTGATTTTGATCCCAATCTAGGTTGGGTCTCCAAATCGCCAGATCCGAACAATCCGAGAATCATATATGTGCTTTATCGAGGCAATCAACAAATTGGCATCGGTGCTGCTACGATCGGGGAGCCAGAAATCTTAGTGGGCGGTGAAGGCGCTGTTACTTTTCTAGACTACAAGCCCTACACAGGGCTATCGGTCCGAAAAGATCCTGGTGTTGGTATCGTATGGCTCGGCTGTGGCCTCATGATTTTGGGCTTATCTCTATCTTTTTATGTGCCTCACCGACGCATCTGGGCCATCATTGAAGAAAAAGACGGAAAAGGCCATTTCACCATGGGTGGTCATGCACAAAAGAATAAGATCGCTTTTGTTAAAGAATTTGAAGATATTGCTACACCATATGCGAGAAAAGCAGAGGGGAGTGGGACATCATAGAAACAATGGGTTTTGAAGAGAATTTGTTATTCTATCTCACCTTCGCAGCCTACGGGATAGCATCGCTGTTATACATTTCCTATGTAGGTACGAAAAATGCAGTAACAGCGAAAGTTGCATTTTACATTGTCGTTTTTGGTGTTGTCGTTAATACGGCCGCCATGCTCTTAAGAGGCTACATTGGCGGTTACGTCCCCTTAAGTAACGGCTACGAATTTTTGTTGGCTTTCTCATGGGGTATCGCTTTCGTGTACTTGGTGACGGAATGGAAATATAAAGTACCGATTACAGGTGCTTTCGTAATTCCTATCGCTTGGTTGCTTCTTGCGTATGTGGCTATTTTGATGCCCGTAGAATATAAAGTAGCTAGACCTTTGATGCCAGCTTTACAATCAAACTGGCTTACCTATCATGTAATTACAGCACAATTTGGCTATGGTGCTTTTGCTTTTTCTTTTGGTGCTGGCATCATGTATCTGATTAAAGAAAGAGCAATCAACTTGGGAATAAAAAGCGGTTTGGCCGCAAAGTTACCTTCTTTAGAGACACTGGATCAATTGGGTTATCGTCTGATAGCAGTAGGTTTCCCTCTTTTATCTCTTTGTATTATTACTGGTGCAATCTGGGCTGAATATGCCTGGGGTCGCTACTGGAGCTGGGATCCAAAAGAGACTTGGTCACTGATCACTTGGCTTGTCTATGCTGTCTATCTTCATGCTCGCTTCACCTATGGATGGCGCGGAAAAAAAGCTGCCATCTTAGCTATCATTGGCTTTATTGCCGTACTCTTTACTTTCTTCGGAGTGAATTACTTCCTCTCTGGTTTACACTCTTACGCATAAGATTCTTTCTAGTTGCAGGAGAAAGGGGATAGCGTGTTGTATCCTATTATATTGAAGCTAGAAAGTCGTCCCTGCTTGGTTGTTGGAGGCGGGAAGGTTGCTGAACGTAAAGTTAACAGCCTTGTCGACGCGGGTGCAAAAGTTGCTGTAATTAGTCCTATGATTACGGAAAATATTCAGAAATGGGTTGACCAAGGTACGGTGCGCTATCAAGGGCGAGGCTACCAAGAAGGTGATGCAGCGGGATATTTTTTAGTTGTTGCTGCTACCGACTTACAAGAAGTGAACGATTTAGTAACTCGCGATTGTAATCAGCGCAATATCCTGATCAACACTGTGGATAATCCTGAAGGAAGCAACTTTTATGTACCGGCCACCATTCGAAGAGGCGATTTACAGATTGCTATATCAACGGGTGGTGCTAGCCCGGCTGTGGCTCGAAGGATACGCCAGAGTTTAGAAGTTCAGTTCGGAGAGGAGTACGGGGAGTTTTTAACTTTGATGGCTCGTTTGCGTGAACAGGTTCTCAGAGAGGTTCCTTGTCCTGTCCGTCGAAAAGCAATTTTTGATAGTTTGGCAGATGCAGATCTTCTAGAGCTCATCAAATGTGGTGAAGAAAAACGCTTAAAGGAGCGGGTCGCCCAGTGTTTATCTTCGTCGTTGGATTAAATCACAAATCAGCGCCCGTTGAAGTGCGTGAGCAGCTTACTTTTCCAGAAAGCACAATTGGTGAATCCTTAACTCGCCTTAGGAGCGAAAAAGCGATTGAAGGTTGCATCATCTTATCGACCTGTAATCGTACAGAAATTTATTGTGCAACCACCGATCTGGAGAAAGGCCTGGCATCGGTTCGACGATTTGTTACGAATTCAGGGCCTCTTGTCGTCGACGATTTTGCGAACCACTTCTACACCCATAGTATCTATGATGCTATTCGGCATTTGTTCCGTGTCGCCGCTGGACTGGACTCCATGGTTCTGGGTGAAACCCAGATCCTGGGGCAGGTCCGGCGGGCCTACCAACTAGCCTGTGAACATGGAGCTTCTAACAGTGTTTTGAACACATGGTTTCAACAAGCTATTGCCGTAGGCAAGAGAGTTAGAACGGAGACAGGGATCGATCAGAACCCCGTATCTATTTCTTACACGGCTGTGGAACTAGCCCGACAAGTCTTTGATTCCCTAGGAGGGAAAACGGCTCTAATTCTTGGCGCTGGGAAGATGAGCGAATTAACCTTAAAACATCTTTGTAGTAACGGCGTATCGACGGTCATTGTAGCCAATCGCTCTTTTGATAGAGCAGAAGCTTTAGCAAGCCAATTTGGTGGACGAGCCATTTCTTTTTCTGAGCTAGAAAATTATATTGTTGAAGCCGATATTATCATTTCTTGTACAGCAGCAACGCACTATGTAGTCAGAAAAAACATGGTTGAAAATATTATGGCTTGCAGAGCAGAACGCCCCCTATTCTTGATTGATATTGCCGTACCAAGAGATGTAGAGCCTTCTGTAGGTACAGTGCAAGGCGTTCATTTGTTTGATGTGGACGATCTGCAAAATGTCATTGACCAGAATCTTGCAGAACGGCGAAAGGCAGCTTCTCAAGCTGAAATTATCATTGAACAGGAAATTAATAAATTTCTTAAGTGGTTGAACTCTCTTTTTGTTGTTCCAACGATTATTGCCTTAAAATCAAAAGGAGACGATATCAAGAACAAAGAGCTTGACCGGGCTTTTGCAAAGCTGAAAAACCTTTCTGAAAAAGAGCAAAATGCGATTGGGGCTTTGGCCTCCTCCCTGGTCAATCAAATTCTTCACGATCCGATCACACAGATACGACAGCATGCTGCTAGTCCTGAAGGACATCTATATTCAGAGATCTTACAAAATCTCTTTAACTTAGAGGTAGCTGGGCAAAGGCAGAAAAAGAATGTTGAATACTCTGAGACAAGGAGCCAGAAGTAATGTCAGCAATCATAAATCGTCCTGTTATTATTGGAACTAGAGACAGTGCCCTTGCTTTATGGCAAACAAACTGGGTCTTAGGAAGATTGAAAGAACTCTTTCCTGAGCAAGCCTTTGAAGTAAAAGCCATTAAGACCAAAGGAGACAAAATCCTTGATGTAGCCCTGGCCAAGATTGGTGACAAAGGACTATTTACCAAGGAACTAGAAATGGCCATGCTCGAAGGTGAGATTGATATGGCTGTTCACTCCCTGAAAGATATGCCAACAACATTACCAGAAGGTCTTGTGATTGGTGCTATCTGTGAGCGGGAAGATTGCCGTGACATCTTTATTTCACCAACAGGAACTAAAATTGAAGAATTGCCCCAAGGTGCTAAAGTGGCTACATCAAGCTTGCGACGCAAATCACAGCTCTGGAAATGGAGATCCGATCTTGAGCTTGTTGACATTAGGGGTAATCTTCAGACGCGCATGCGCAAATTAGAAGAACAAAAATTAGATGGCCTTATTCTAGCGGCGGCCGGCGTAATTCGCCTTGGCTGGGCCGATAAAATTACGCAGTATATACCAACCGATGTGATCCTTCCTGCCGTAGGACAAGGATCTATCACCATTGAAATGCGTGAGGGAGACGAAGAGATCGCTCAAGTTGTTAAACCTCTTAATCACGAAGAATCATCTCTCACCATTCGAGCTGAAAGAGCTCTTATGCGTACTCTTGAAGGTGGCTGTCAAGTTCCGATTGGAGCCCTTGGCTCTCTACAAGGCCAAGGTGATAATAGACGTCTCGTTTTAAATGGTCTCGTTGCTTCCCTAGATGGGCAAAAGATTTGCCAGGGACAAGAAGAAGGGAATGCTGATGAGCCTGAACAAATTGGTTTACGTCTGGCTGAGCGTCTGCTCCAATTGGGTGCCAGAGAGATACTAAATGAAGTGAGACAGGAGTCGAAGCAGTGATGAATCCAAAAAATGTAGGTAAAGTATATCTAGTCGGCGCCGGGCCGGGAGATCCCGGACTCATCACCGTAAAAGGCTTGCAATGCATTCAAAAAGCAGAGGTTCTCGTCTATGATCGCCTTGCAGGTCATCGCTTGCTAACCTATGCAAGACCTGATGCAGAGCTGATTTTTGTTGGCAAAGGTCCCGATCTTCATGTGTACAAACAAGAAGAAATTAATGAAGTATTAAAGCAAAAAGGTCTTGAAGGGAAAATTGTAACAAGACTAAAAGGTGGAGACCCTTACGTTTTTGGACGGGGTGGGGAAGAAGCGGAAGTTTTAAAAGAAGCTGGTGTACCTTTTGAGGTTGTACCGGGCATTACTTCAGCTATTTCTGTACCTGCTTATGCAGGCATTCCTGTTACACACCGTGACTTTACTTCTAACTTTGCAGTCATTACAGGCAACGAAGATCCGAACAAAGAAGATTCAGCCATTGACTGGGCCAAGATCAGCACTGGCATCGGTACGCTCGTCTTCCTTATGGGCATGGGCAATTTGCCAATGATCGTGAAAAAGTTAATTGAAAACGGCAGAGATGCAGAAACACCTGTCGCTTTAATCCGTTGGGGTACTCGTCCCGAACAGAAAACGTTAACAGGCACTCTGAACAACATAGTTGAAAAAGCCACAGAAGTAAACTTCAAAAATCCTGCCATTATTATTGTGGGAGAAGTGGTGAAGCTTCGCGATACCTTAAACTGGTTTGAGAAAAAGCCTCTTTTTGGCAAGCGCGTTGTAGTAACTCGTTCCCGTCAGCAAGCTTCTGCTTTTGCGGCTAAATTAGAAGGACTCGGAGCAGAACCTTGGGAGTTCCCAACAATCGACATACAAGATCCAGAAGATTTGGCACCACTGCAACAAGCCATTGCAAAAATCCACGAATATGAGTGGATTGTCTTTACGTCTCCCAATGGCGTACAACGGTTCTTTACTCGCTACTTTGAAGCGGGTCACGACATTCGTGATCTCTCGGGTGTTCGTCTTTGTGCCATTGGACCACAGACGAAGAAAGAACTGGCCAAATTCGGTCTCAAAGTTGACTATGTACCAGAAGAGTATAGAGCAGAAGCTATTATTGATGGCTTGAAAGATTTAGACTGGAAAGGTCGCAAAGTTCTATTGCCAAGAGCTGATATTGCTCGCAAAATTTTACCAGAAGCACTGGCCTCTTTTGGTGCAGAAGTCGATGATGTAATTACTTATAGAACGGTACGCGGTGGCGGGGATGCCAAGCTGCTTCGTCAGATGCTGGCAGAAAAAATGATTCATGCTGTTACCTTCACCAGCTCTTCGACAGCCCGCAACTTTGTTGAAATGCTTGGTGTTGATGATCAGGAAGAGTTGAAGCAACTATTAGAAGGTGTTACTCTTGCTTCGATTGGACCTGTCACTTCCGGAACGATGGTGGAGCTCGGTCTTACTGTAGATATTGAAGCAACAGAATATACCATTCCAGGACTGACAGATGCACTGTTAAAGCACTGGGGTTTATAAGAGACTTCCTAAAAAACATTGCAATATAGAGGAGCCCGCTGGGAAAAAAATGAAGCCTGGCGGGCTTATCAAGGAAAGGAAGAACGATATGATCGGCGTAACAAAACTACTTTGTGATTCAGAAAACTTTGGTGATCGACTCCGTTATGCCCACGGTTCCCAAGGACAGAAGCACGGTGCCGTTGCAGGATATGGGCCTGTTGTGGCTTGGAACGTTTCTAGAACTTGTAACCTAAACTGCATTCATTGTTACTCTGACTCAGAAGATAAAGACTACCCCAATGAGTTAACGACAGAAGAAGCGAAAAAATTTATTGATGATCTGGCTGACTTTAATGTACCTGTTTTGCTTCTTTCTGGCGGCGAACCTTTGATGCGTCCCGATATATTTGACTTGGTCGCCTATGCGACAGAACATAAAATCCGCGTAACTTTCTCCACCAATGGAACCTTGATTACGCCCGATGTTGCCAAAGAAATTAAAAAGTTTGGCGTAGGCTATGTTGGAATCAGCCTTGATGGCATTGGCGAAAACAATGACCGTTTCCGTGGAAAAAAAGGCGCTTTCAATGAAGCTTTAGAAGGCATCCGCAATTGCCTAGCCATCGATCAGCGTGTTGGCTTACGTTTTACGATTAATCGTCATAACTTTAACCAGCTAGAAGATATTTTCAGACTGATTGAAGAAGAAAAAATTCCTCGCGTCTGCTTCTACCACTTGGTCTACTCCGGTCGCGGTGGCAGCATGATGGAAGAAGATATTACCCATGAAGAATCAAGACAAGCCATGGATCTGATCATGGACAAAGTCTTAGAATTTCAGCGCAAGAACTTTGATTGTGAAATTCTTACCGTCGACAACCATGCCGATATCGTCTATCTCTACCTACAAATGCTGAAAAAAGATCCAGAGAGAGCTGAAAAGGTCTGGAAGCTTATGCAGTTCAACGGTGGCAATCGCACAGGCATCGCTTTTGCTAACGTAGATTCCCAAGGCTTTGTGCACCCTGATCAGTTCACACAAAACCATACTTTTGGCAACGTAAAAGAAAGACCTTTTGGCGAGATCTGGACAGATACTAGTAAGAGTGAGATTCTAGCGGGACTGAAAGATCGCAAGCCCTTGCTCAAAGGTCGTTGTAGCCAGTGTAAGTGGCTGAATGTTTGTAACGGTAACTTCCGAGCTCGTGCAGAAGCTGTGACTGGAGACTTCTGGGAATCCGATCCAGCTTGCTACCTCACCGATGAGGAAATTGGTTTAAAATAAAACCTTCAGATTTCTTTGGAGGCGTAAAGACGATGAAAGATATCTATCCTGGCTTTCCAGTCCAACGGCTTCGTCGCTTGCGAGAGAATGCTGTACTGAGACAGATGGTTCGAGAGAACCATCTGTCTCCAGAGGATTTAATTTATCCTTTGTTTGTTATACCAGGGGAAAACCGAAGCAATCCCATTTCATCGATGCCTGGTGTTAGCCAGCTTACCATTGATCTTCTTGTTAAAGAAGCCATCGATGCTTACCAAGTTGGTGTCAAAGCGGTAGAAATCTTTGGTATACCGCCAGAAAAAGATGAAATTGCTTCTGGTGCTTACGATCCCAACGGCATTGTCCAAGAAGCCGTTCGTGCTTTGAAAAAAGCTTGCCCTGACTTGTATGTCATTACAGACGTATGTCTTTGTCAATTTACCAACCACGGTCACTGCGGAATTGTAGAAGAAGGCAAAATCTTAAATGATCCTTCTCTTGATTACTTAGCTCGTACAGCGCTGTCTCATGCCCAAGCAGGTGCTGATATGGTTGCGCCTTCTGACATGATGGATGGACGGGTCGCAGCAATTCGTAAAGCCCTTGATGAAAATGGTTTTGACCATATTCCCATTATGTCCTATTCAGCCAAATATGCTTCTAGCTTTTATGGACCTTTCCGAGAAGCGGCAGAGTCGGCACCGCAATGGGGTGACCGTCGAACTTATCAGATGGATGCATCCAACAGCGAAGAAGCCCTTCGAGAAACAGCTTTAGATATTCAAGAAGGTGCTGACATTGTTATGGTGAAGCCTGGTATGGCTTACATGGATATTGTTCGCAGATTAAAAGATACCTTTGGTTTACCTGTTGCTGTCTACAATGTATCAGGTGAGTATGCCATGGTAAAAGCGGCTGCAGAAAAAGGCTGGATCCATGAAAAAAGGATTGTTTTGGAGCTACTACTTAGCTTTAAACGGGCTGGTGCAGATCTTATTATCACCTATCATGCCAAAGATGCAGTACGCTGGATGAAAGAACAGGCCTAGAAAGGAAGGAACAGAGCAATGATTATTTCTTGGAATACTACCAATGATTGTAATATGTATTGTGATCACTGCTATCGCGATGCTGGGGTAAAAGCGGATGAGGAGCTGTCCACCCAGGAAGGAAAAAATCTAATTGATGAGATTGCCAAAGCAGGCTTTAAGATTATGATCTTTTCCGGTGGAGAGCCTCTAATGCGTCCTGATATAGTTGAACTGGTAGCATATGCCACCTCAAAAGGCCTACGCTCTGTCTTTGGCACCAATGGCACCTACATTGATCTTGATATGGCCAAAGCACTTAAAGAAGCAGGCGCCATGGGTATGGGTATTTCCTTAGACTCCCTAGACAAGGAAAAGCATGATCGTCTACGCAAATACGACAATGCTTGGGATGAAGCTGTACGAGGCATGGAAAACTGCCGTGCTGTAGGACTTCCCTTTCAGATTCATACAACTGTTATGGACTGGAACCGTCATGAGGTGAGTGCCCTCACAGACTTTGCTGTTGAGATGGGAGCAGTCGGTCACCATACCTTCTTCCTCGTACCAACGGGACGAGCAGTATCGATTGAAGAAGAATCTCTTCGCGCGGAAGAATATGAGCAGATTCTGACTGAAATTATGGAAAAGCAAAAAACTGTCGACATTGAGTTAAAGCCGACTTGTGCCCCTCAGTTTATGCGTATTGCTAAAGAAATGGGTCTGAATCTTCGCTACGGTCGGGGTTGCTTAGCAGGCACACATTACTGCATTATCTCTCCTGTTGGTGTCGTACAACCTTGCGCCTACTTAAACATATCAGCTGGCAATGTAAGAGAAAAGCCCTTCTCCGAGATCTGGACCGATGCACCTATCTTTAAAGAGCTGCGCACTCTAGATTACAAAGGTGGCTGCGCGAGTTGTAAGTACAAAGTCGCTTGCGGTGGTTGTAGAGCTCGTGCTTACTACTATCATGACCAAGATTTTATGGCTGAAGAGCCATGGTGCCTCTATCACGGTCGAAAGGGGTATTAAGCCATGAGACTGGACGAGTTAGATCGCCAAATCTTAAATATCGTTCAATATTCTTTTCCTGTAGCAGCAGAGCCATATAAAGCTCTAGCAGAACAAGTGGGTTCAACAGAAGAAGAGATCATGAGCCGGCTAAAAAAACTCAAAGAAGATGGCGCCATTCGTCGGATCGGTGGTATCTTTGATTCTCGCAAGCTTGGTTACAAGTCATCGCTTTGTGCCATGAAAGTTCCTGTAGAAAAACTCCAAGAAGCAGAAGAGATTATCAATGCTTATCCTGGAGTGACTCATAATTACTTGCGTGAGCATGAATACAATATGTGGTTTACATTAATCTCACCTTCAGAAGAAGCGATGGAAGCGACTCTAGAAGAGATGAGAGAAAAAAGTGGCTGCGAGATCCGGAATCTCCCTGCAGTTCGTTTCTTTAAGATTAAAGTTGACTTTAAGCTTACCGACAACAAATAAAGCTTGGCTCCTTAGAACATATAGATCAATCATGAAGGAATGAGTGATGATCATGATCACAGAATTAGATAAGAAGCTAATTCGTTTTTTACAAGACGACTTGCCGATCACTTCAAGACCTTTTACAGCCATTGCCCAAGAACTGGATATCACAGAAGAGGAAGTTTTGGCTCGAATTGAAAAATACTTGGAAGAGGGATCGATGCGTCGCTTTGGTGTCGCTTTAAGACACCGCGAAGTCGGCTTTACAGCCAACGGCATGGGATGCTGGGATGTACCTGAAGAGCGAGCTGAAGAAGTTGGAAAAATTATGGCTACCTTCCCTGACGTTTCTCACTGCTATCAGAGACCCCGCTTTGAAGGATGGCCTTACAGCCACTTTACAATGTTGCATGGGCAAACAAGAGAAGATTGCGAAGCTGTAGCCAAGCGCATCTCGGAAGCAACAGGCATCACCAACTATAGACTCCTTTTTTCTACAGCAGAGCTGAAGAAAACCAGCATGCGTTACTTTATGGAAGAAAAGTAAGGAGGTTACTCGGTTTGCATAAAGGATACCAACGTTCTGAAGCTCTTTTTGCTGAAGCAAAACAACTGATTCCGGGTGGCGTGAACAGTCCTGTTCGTGCTTTTAAAGCAGTTGGTGCCAACCCTGTTTTTATTGATAGAGCAGAAGGACCTTATCTCTATGATGTTGATGGCAATCGTTATATTGATTACGTCTTATCATGGGGACCTATGATTGCCGGTCATGCCAACGAAGAAGTTTCTGCAGCTTTGAAAGAAGCCATCGATCGCGGTACATCCTATGGTGCCCCCACAGAACTAGAGACTCGTCTGGCCCAGCTTCTTCTCGATGCTTTCCCCGCCATGGACATGGTTAGGATGGTGAACTCAGGCACTGAGGCAACGATGAGCGCCCTTCGTCTGGCTCGAGGTTATACCGGTCGCAACAAAATTGTGAAATTTGAAGGTTGCTACCATGGTCACGCTGATAGCCTCTTGATTAAAGCAGGCTCTGGTGCTTTGACCCTCGGTGTACCGACAAGTCCTGGTGTTCCAAGCAATATCGCCAACAACACAATTACAGCACCCTACAATGATCTAGAGACCATGAAAAAAATCTTCGAAGAAGCTGGCGATGATATTGCAGCTTTGATCATTGAAGGTGTACCTGGTAATATGGGTTGTATTCCGCCGAAAGAAGGATATTTGCAAGGTCTTCGTGATTTAACCCGTCAATATGGTGCCTTACTAATCATGGATGAAGTGATGAGTGGCTTCCGTGTTGCTTATGGCGGTGCGCAGGTTCTATACGATATTGAACCAGATATCACTTGCCTTGGTAAGATCATTGGCGGAGGCTTGCCTGTGGGTGCCTACGGTGGAAAAAAAGAAATTATGGAAATGATTGCACCAGCAGGTCCAATCTATCAGGCAGGAACACTTTCAGGCAATCCTTTGGCTATGACAGCAGGGATTGCTATGCTAGAAATCCTGAAGCGCCCGGGCACTTATGAAACGCTAGCAGAGAAAACGCGCTATGTAGCGGAAGGAATTGCAGCGGCTGCAAAAGATGCAGGCGTGCCCCTTTATAGCACTCGGGTAGGCTCTATGTTTTCTGGATTTATTACGACAGAAACAGTAGAAGACTTTGCATCTGCATGCACCTCTGATACAGAAGCTTTTGGAGCATACTTCAGAGCGATGTTAGAAGAAGGCGTCTATCTCGCTTGTTCCCAATTTGAAGCCGGCTTTATGTCCTTAGCACACAGCCAAGAAGATCTAGACTTTACGATTGCTGCTGCTCAGAAAGCTTTCCGCAAGGTAGCTGAAAGAAATGGTGGGAAATAAAGGGTGGATCGAAAGAAGATAGGTCGCCTGCTTACTTTGGTCTTTGTTTTTGCATTTGCTGCTGTGTTCTATTTTGCTTTTCTACAAGAAAGGAATCCACACGGCAACTTGGAAAAATGGGAAGTAGAACATGGTGATGTTGTACTCAATAATCAGAATCCTGAACGATTTTGCTATCAGTGTCACGTTGGAAGGGCTTCCTATTGTAACCAATGTCATGATGCGAATAACATTCAACTAGAGATACCTCTTCCTGAGTAGGTGGTCTTAGATAACTCCGCAGATAACCGATCTGCGGAGTTATCTTTTCATAGAAAAAATCTTTTTTCTATGAAAGGATTTTTTAACTTTGCATAGAATAGCTAGTGATAATACAAATGCAATTGATAATTGAAAAACTGTCAAATCCGATGCGGGGAAAGAGTACTGAGATACTGTTGCAGTTGATAGAGAGCCACTCTAGGCTGAAAGGTGGCACTGTCAGATCTCTTAGGGAAAATCATCCCCAAGGTGCAGGCTGAAAGCAAAGGCAAGTAAGCTGAGCCGGTAAGGTCACCGTTAGCAGACCGGGGCGAGTATTGTCTCGCCTTTCCAGGGAGATCTTTCTCTTCTATTATTAGGGTAGGAACCTGATAAGGGCTTGGAGCAGGATTTATAACGAATCTAGGCCTCCTGCCAAAAGGAAGATTTCCAAACAAGGGTGGTACCGCGAAAGTAAACCTTCGCCTCTTGAAAGAGGTGAAGGTTTTTTTAATTTCAAAAAAACATAAATAAAACGAGGTGTCAGGTATGAAGATGACCGGAGCGCAGGCCGTTGTGAATAGCTTACAAAAAGAAGGGGTAGAAGTAATCTTCGGCTACCCTGGTGGAGGCGTACTACCTCTATACGATGCCCTCTATGATTCTCCTCTCCGGCATGTTCTTACTCGTCATGAACAAGGCGCGGCTCATGCTGCCGATGGTTATGCTCGCGCGACTGGAAAAGTTGGTGTAGTCATTGCCACATCAGGTCCCGGTGCCACCAATCTGATTACGGGTATTGCGACAGCCAATATGGACTCTGTACCGATGGTATGTATTACAGGCCAAGTTGGTCTTTCGATTATAGGAAAAGACTCTTTCCAAGAAGCCGACATCACCGGTATTACAACACCCATTACCAAGCATAACTATCTCGTTAAGAATCCCAAGGACCTACCTCGCATTCTGCGCGAAGCCTTCCATATTGCCCAGACAGGTCGCCCAGGTCCTGTTGTAATTGACATACCCAAAGACGTCTTTACAGCAACGATTGATTATGACTATCCCGAAGAGATTGTTTTACGTGGTTACAAGCCTCTCTATGAAGGGAAAAAGAAAGAAATTGATGAAGTGGCAAAGGCCCTACAAAAAGCCAAAAAACCATTGCTTTTTGTAGGTGGAGGTGTCATATCTTCTGAAGCGACTGATCTTGTTCGTACCATTGTCGACCAGTATAAAATTCCTTTAATAAGTTCTTTCATGGGCTTAGGTGCCATAGAAGCGAAAGATCCTTGTAATTTGGGTATGGTAGGAATGCACGGAACTGTTGCAGCGAACATGGCTGTTATGGACTGTGATCTATTAGTAGGTCTCGGGGTGCGCTTTGATGACCGAGTGACAGGCTTGCTGGCGAAGTTTGCACCGAAAGCACAAATCGTCCACTTCGATATCGATCCTGCCGAAGTGAACAAGAATGTATCTACGCAATACCGTGTAATTGGTCATCTGAGATGGAGCTTACAATCGTTGCTAGAAAGCTTAGAGCATAAAATTGACACAAAAGTACAAGCAGACTGGACCCTTTGGCTGCAGCAAGTACAAAAATGGCATCAAGAAAATCCTCTGACTTTTAAGAATAGTGAAAAAGTTATTAAGCCGCAGTATGTCTTACAAGAGCTCGATAGACAAACAAAAAGCAATGCCATTGTAGTAACCGACGTAGGGCAACATCAGATGTGGACAGCACAGTACTATGGCTTCCATCGTCCTAGAACGCTAATTTCTTCTGGTGGCCTTGGTACAATGGGCTTTGGTCTACCAGCGGCGATTGGTGTTCAGATGGCCTGTCCCCAGGAGAATGTACTGCTTGTCACGGGTGATGGCTCATTATTAATGAACTGTCAAGAAATTGCGACGATTGTAGAACATCAACTGCCAATTAAAGTAGCTATCGTTAACAACCATGCTCTAGGGATGGTACGCCAGTGGCAGAGAATGTTCTTCCAACAGCGCTACTCTCATTCAACTTTCCATAATGGTGGCACTGATTATGTACGTCTGGCAGAAGCTTTCGGAGCGAAGGGCTTGCGAGCTACAACGCCGGAAGAAGTGCCTCAAGTCATCGCCAAAGCCCTAGAAATAGAGGGTCCTGTTTTCATCGATTTCCAAGTTTGTTCGGAAGAAAACGTCTTACCTATGGTTCCTGCTGGCGCTTCTCTGGATCAAATGATAGAAGGGGTGGTGGACTAGTCATGCGTCACACGTTAGCAGTACTGGTTGAAAATCGTCCTGGTGTACTTGTTCATGTATCGGGCTTAATTGCTCGCCGTGCCTTCAACATTGAAAGCATCTCAGCGGGCCATACAGAAGAACCTGATATGACTCGTATCACCATTGTCGTTGATGGTGATGAGCGCAATATAGAGCAGGTCGTAACACAACTTTCAAAATTAATTGATGTTATTAAAATCATTGATTTAACAGAAGAAGCATCGATTGAAAGAGAATTGGCGCTTATTAAAGTGAAAGCAACACCAGAGACTCGCTCTGATATTGTTGACATTGTTGAAATTTTTAGAGCCAAAATCGTTGATATTAATCGAGAGACAATGGTGATTGAACTTACTGGCGAAGAGCGCAAAATTGATGCCCTTTGCCAAGTATTACAAGATCATGGCATTGTCGAATTGGTTCGTACAGGTAAAATCGCTTTATCACGCAACCCTGGTGCGGCCAAAAACAAAGAATAAGCGGTACAAAGCACCGAGAGGAATCTGGAGGTTTTTTCTTTCCTATGGATAACCTCAGAGAGGTACGAAAAATTGACCATATCCGTCAAACGCTGGCCTTAGAAGATGGCCCCCAGGATAATGGTTTTTCTCATGTCCACTTGATTCATAATGCATTACCAGCACTGAATGTGGAAGAGATAGATCTTTCCCTTTCCTTTCTTGGCAAAAAAGTCAATTCTCCTCTCCTAATCAACGCAATTACAGGAGGCCATCAGTCCGTTACAGAGATTAACCGTCGACTGGCGCAGGTAGCAGCCAGGAAAGGCCTTGCGTTAGCAGTAGGTTCTCAATCGGCAGGGTTACGAAATCCTGAACTATGGTCTAGCTACAGCGTGGTGCGAGAGAATCATCCAGACGGTGTGATCATTGCCAATGTTAATGCTGATACAACGGTTACAGAAGCGCTTCGAGCTATAGAAGTCATTGAAGCGGATGGGATTCAAGTTCACTTGAATGTAGCACAAGAATTGGCCATGAAAGAAGGAGATCGGCATTTCAGAGACTGGATAAAAAGAATCTCTGATCTCGTTCAACATAGCCCCGTACCTGTCATCGTGAAAGAAGTGGGTTTTGGCATTTCCAAGGAAGTCGCTTTTGAACTCTTAGATAGAGGTGTCACTTACATTGATGTAGGTGGTGCCGGCGGAACGAACTTTGTATCGATTGAATTGAGACGGCAGAGTAAAGAAAACCGAGGCTTTGAGTCATGGGGAATTCCGACGGCTATGACCTTAGGAGAAGTGATTTGGGCTTACCAACAAAAAGGGATTCCTTTTCACGAAGGGGCTGTCATAGCCACCGGAGGGATTCGAAATGGTTGGGAGGCTGCAAAAGCACTGGCTATGGGCGCAACTGCATTTGGAATGGCTGGATCTATTCTTAAGCGCTTACTTCTTTCGGTGGTTCCTTCCCAAGAAGAAAGACTCATTCCACAAAGCTCTGACCTGAACGGACGAATAGAAGCTGTAGAAGATTACATTGACGATTTTGAGCAGGAATTGCTACAAGCGATGGTTTTAACGGGGAGTCAAAATCTACAGGACTTGCATGGAAAACCCTGTATTTTTACAGGAAGGGTAAAAGAATGGTTTGAGCAGAGAGAAATCGTTATTCAGAGGAATCGATAACGATAGAAATAATATTTCTCGAGATCAATGGTAAGAAAGAGAAAGTTTGTCGATATTTTATTGACGAGTTTTCTCTTTCTTTTTCGTTTGAGAGCATTCTCTGTCGGGCAACCTAAGGGTGGAGGTGAACAGAATGCCTCGATACCCTTTTGGAACCATTTTGTTAGCTCTCTCCTTTGTTTTCTTGTTTTTTGATATGGCAAAAAGCTTTCTAGAACGATTCCAGTTAACGAAAGCAGTGGCTCTTGTCATAATTTTGCTTTGGTGGGGCGCTTCTTACTTAGAACTTCCTCTTCAATGGGTCCGCTGGAACGTAACAATCAATGTAGGCGCCTTTCTTGTACCTCTTTTTCTAGGTTTATTTTTCTTGATTCGATCAGAAAGGACTTCTCTACGCTTGTGGGTGGCCATTGGCGCTGTCATTATCAGTGGTATTATGGGTCAACAGCTTGTTGGTATGGAACAGGAACACTTTTTTTGGGATGGTCGTATTTTATTCGTATTTCTAGGAGCTTTGGCTGCCCTACTGATTACAACAGATGCCAAAAATGCTTTAATAGCCTTATTATTAGGCCATCCTATTATAGAAGCCTCGACTTCTCTGCTAGCAGGGCCAAGAAGTTATTTTGATTCAACAGGATACTTACTAGGATCAGCGGTTGCTTTCGATCATGTCATTCTTGCTGCATTATTTCTATGGCCTCTTACCGTGCTCATGGAGCGCTTCGTAACCTATGAAGAAAGCGAAGCCAATGCCTGGTTACCACTGTATCTTTCCTCTGATAGCGAGAAAGAAAAGCAGCTAATGAACGAGATGGACGGTCAAGCCAATGAAGAGACCTTGGTGGAGCAGGAAGAATACAAATCAAAATAAAGGAAAGAGTTCATATTTTATTGGGCCTTTCCTAGGAACGATTTTTTTCTTTATAATGCTCTCGCTTGTAATAGGCGCTATCTATTTATCCATACCCTTGGATAGGATTGAAGCGATTCCACGTCAAGAAAGACAAGAAATTGTCATTTGGCCAGAAAAAAAACCTTTAGGATGGACCGAACGACAGTGGGTACCGGGAGAAAGCTTTATTGATCCCCAGGGAAGGCCTTGGAAGGTAACTTCGACGAGCAAGGGAGAAGTCGTTGTTTGGTCTGATCCCAATCTACTATCCTGTACCTCCGATCCTGTCTTATCTCAGGAGGGTTTTCCATTTTCCTTTCATCTTTCTTTTGAAAATAAATTGGGTACCATTGTACTTATTTATGATCAAAGGGAAGCTTTACAAGCGAGCTACTGGCAAGAAGCTCTAGGAGAACAGGGATACCAAGTAGAAATGGTTGCACACGAAGCAGCGCGCAGAGGGCAGATTCGAAAAGCCAAAGAAGCAGGACCATTGGCCATTCTTCGACTACAGGAAAGTGATCTTTGGAATTGGCAAGATGAAGAAGGAAAAGATAGAGTAATTTTTCTACTTGATCGTCATCCTAGAATGGATTCTAACCTTTCTTTTCTATTACGATGGCAAGAAGAAATTCCAGAACATCTTAGAGCCGTCATAATCTTCTGTCGTCAATCTTATGGGCAACACTTTTTTCCTCGTTCCGTTGATATCATGGTCCCCTCTAGATTGTCAAAACAAGATATAGAAGTATTATCAACAAGCTTAATCTCTGCATTAAACCCTTTTCTTGACGAATAGTGAGCAGTCCGTCATAATGGTGAAAAGGATGAAGAAAAAGGGAGGATCGGGCCGTGCAAGCAGCAGGAGGCGTCATTGAGCTGTTGATCCCGCCGGTCTCGGTGCCCGTATTGGTCTAAAAAAAGGTGATAGGCTCTTAAGCCTGAATGGTCAAAAGGTTTATGATCTTTTAGACTACGGCTTTATGATTCGCCAAGAACAAGTGCAATTGAAAATACTTGATCAAACCACCGGGTTAACCCGGTGGTTTGAGATTGAAAAAGATGAAGATGATGATCTAGGCATCTTATTTGAACAGGCAACTTTTGATGGTATACGACGTTGCCATAATAACTGCTTGTTTTGTTTTGTCGATCAAATGCCTTCAGGCATGCGTTCTTCTCTTTATGAAAAAGATGATGATTTTCGCTACTCTTTCTGGCATGGTAGCTTTATTACCTTGACCAACTTGCGCGAAGAAGATTTTCAGCGCTTGCTTTCTATGCGACTGAGTCCCCTTTATGTATCGGTACAAGCAACGGATGAAGGCGTGCGCAGAAAATTATTGCGAAATGCAAAAGCAGGTCAGATTCTAGAACGTTTGCGGAGACTTGTCGACGCCCGTATAGAACTACATTGTCAGGTTGTAGCTTGCCCTGGTATCAACGATGGGGATGTGTTAGAAAAAAGCCTAGAAGATCTCTGGACTTTGGGTTTTGGTCTTGCCTCTGTCGCTGTTGTACCTGTGGGATTGACCCACCATCGAGAAGGATTGTTCGAATTACGTCCTTTCCAACAAGATGAAGCGAAAAACCTTATTCAGCAAATTGAAATCTGGCAAGATAAAGCGATGAAAGAAAGAGGAGAAAGAGTTTTCTTTGCCGCTGACGAGTTCTATTTGTTGGCTCATCAAGAATTTCCTGATAGTGAGGCCTATGATGAGTACAGTCAGCTAGAAAATGGTGTTGGGATGAGTCGCCTTTTTATCGATCAATGGCACCAAGGGGCAAAACAATGGCTTACATCAGGTACTGTTCAGATAGATAGAAGTAAGAGGCCTGATAAAATTTATATTGTTGCAGGAAAATCGGGACAACAAGTCTTGCAACCTTTGCTTGATGAAACAGAAGAAAAGTACGGTATTAATTGGTCAGACTTAGGCGTGCAAGTACTGGCTGTAGAAAATCAATTTTTTGGGTCCACTGTAACAGTAACAGGCTTGTTGACAGGAAAAGATATTGTTGAACATATGACAAAGCATAAACTTTCTGTTACGAGACAGGATATGTTGATATTGCCTTCAATCATCTTTCGAGCAGAAGGCGACGTGACCCTAGACGACATGACAGCTACAGAGATATCGACCCAATTAGGGTCTATACCCTTTACAGTTGTTGAAGCACAAGGAGATTCTCTGCTGAAAGCTTTGATCTGGCCTAGAGAATCCTGAGGAAGGAAGGAAAATACAATTATGGCGAAACCAATTGTCGCAATTGTAGGACGACCGAATGTAGGAAAATCAACACTATTTAACCGGATCAGTGGGGGAAGAGTGGCGATTGTAGAAGATCAGCCAGGGGTAACACGAGATAGAATTTATCGCGATGCCCAATGGCTTGATCGTCCTTTTACCTTAATTGATACAGGCGGCTTAGAATTGGGTGATTATGAAAATCCATTCTCCGACGTCGTTCGAAAGCAAGCCCAGTTGGCCATAGAAGAAGCAGATTTGGTTCTTTTTGTTGTTGACGGCAAGAACGGACTGACAGCAGAAGACGAAAAAATTGCTGATATCTTACGAAGAACACAAAAGCCGGTACTCCTTGTTGTTAACAAAATCGAAGATTTTTCCAAAAATCAATACATGGAGTTTTATGCCTTAGGTCTTGGCGATCCCATTCCCGTTTCAGCATCACATGGTATGAATACAGGTGATCTGCTCGATATGGTTGTAGCAGCTTTGCCAGAGATTGAAGAAGACTATGCACCAGACGTGATAAAAATTGCCATCATTGGCCGCCCCAACGTAGGTAAATCTTCATTGACCAACGCTATGTTAGGCCAAGAAAGAGTGATTGTATCCGATATTCCAGGAACGACTCGCGATGCCATTGATACGCCTTTTGAACGTGATGGCAAACATTATGTGGTCATTGATACAGCAGGAATGCGTCGTAGAGGAAAAGTAGAAGAAGCGATAGAACGATACAGTGTGATGCGTTCCTTACGAGCTGTTGATCGCTCTGATGTTGTACTCATGGTTATTGATGCTGTAGAAGGTGTAACAGAGCAAGATAAAAAAATTGCAGGATATGCCCACGAAGGCGGAAAAGGTTGTATACTAGTATTAAATAAGTGGGATCTTGTTCAAAAAGACGATAAGACGATGCAGCGTTATGATAAGGTTATTCGCTCGGAACTTGGGTTTATGCAATATGCGCCGACCATGTATGTGTCCGCCAAAACAGGACAGAGGCTGCCAAAAATTTTAGAGATTGTAGACTTTGTCTCTGAACAAACAAATCGACGAATTAGCACATCGATCCTGAATGAATTGCTTGCTGATATTGTACGTGTTACACCGCCACCGACAGATAAAGGTAGAAAACTAAAAATCTACTATGCTACACAGGCTTCGGTCAAACCACCCACTTTTGTTCTTTTTGTTAATGACGAAGAGCTTTTTCATTTTTCTTATCGTCGACATATTCAGAATCGTTTTCGAGAAACTTTTGGTTTTGAAGGCTCCCCCATTCGATTTATTATTCGACAACGAGAAAAAGAAAAAGATTGAACATTTGTCCTTTTGTAGGTGACAGAAAGGGGGCAAAGTTGCTATATTTATGAACATGACGATGGACACGACTTTATTGTTACTATTTATTGCTGCCTTTTTTCTGGGTTCGATTCCTTTTGCATATCTTGCAGGACGTCTAAAAGGGCTAGACATTCGTCAACATGGCAGTGGAAACATTGGTGCAACCAATGCTTTTCGCGTACTTGGTAGCGCCATGGGGGCGACCGTTTTGTTACTTGATGCAGGGAAGGGGGTTGTAGCTACCCTCTGGGCTTTTTCTTATGCTGGTGAGACAGCCGCTGTCATTGCCGGTCTTGCAGCTATTATGGGGCATACTTATTCTCCTTTTATGAGGTTTAAGGGTGGAAAAGGTGTAGCCACAGCAGCCGGGGTGGTTATTACACTTGTTCCAGAAGTAGCTTTAATTTGTATTATACTTTTCGCAATTGTTGTAGCAATCTCCAAGTATGTATCCTTGGGATCCATTGTCGTTGCCCTTGCTTTACCTATTCTGATTTTTTTATTCAATAAACCATTATCCTATCAAATCTTTGCCTTAGCCACAGCTCTCTTTGTTATATATCGTCATGTTCCCAACATAAAGCGTCTCCTTGCTGGACAAGAGAACTCAATTCGCCGCAATTATCCTAAATTTTAAGATGCACTGAGAACATAGAGGAGGTAATTATTGTGAATCTGAAGAAAGTTGCTGTACTCGGAGCTGGGAGTTGGGGTACTGCTTTAGGACGACTGCTCGCGCAGTCAAATCAACAAGTGCAAATATGGGCTCGACGACCTGAATTGGCGAAAGAAATTAATAGCTATCGTGAAAACCGTAGATACTTGCCTGGTGTTTTATTACCAGCGCGTGTGCGCGCTTGTTCTGATATAGATGAAGTATTGAACAATGCATCGACTCTCGTTATTGCCGTTCCATCTTCAGCTTTACAAGAAACATTAGAAAAATTAGAAGGCAAAATTACGCCTGACACTTTGATCATTAACACAACCAAAGGATTAGAACCTAAGACGTTTCGTCGTCCCAGCCAAATATACAAAGATACTTTGCCTGCAGAGCTTTATCAGAGAATGGTAGTTTTGTCGGGGCCGAGTCACGCCGAAGAAGTCGCAAGAGACATTCCCACAACAGTGGTTATCTCCGCAGAAAATCGGGCTACAGCAGAAGAAGCTCAAGACTTACTGATGCGCTCTCGTTTTCGCGTCTACACCAATCCTGACCTAGCTGGTGTAGAATTAGGCGGTGCTTTGAAAAATATCATTGCTTTATCTTGTGGTGTTGCAGAAGGGCTTGGTTTTGGAGATAATACCAAAGCAGCCCTTGTCACGCGAGGTCTGGCCGAGATAACTCGACTGGGCGTTGAAATGGGTGCCAATGGTGCAACTTTTTCGGGTCTTTCTGGCTTAGGCGATTTGGTTGTAACTTGTACGAGCAAGCATTCCCGAAATATGCGTTTTGGTATTTTATTAGGCAAGGGCAAATCTTGTCACGATGCTTTGAATCAGATTGGACAAACTGTAGAAGGCATTCGTACGGCAGAAGCAGCTTATCAATTGTGCCAGCAGAAAAATATTGAAATGCCAATTACAACGGAATGCTATAAAGTGCTTTTCGAAGGCCTCTCTCCTTCTGAAGCCGTAGAAAACTTAATGGGACGAGACAAGACTTATGAAGTTGAAGAAGGCGTCAAAGACTGGTGTTAACACCAGTCTTTCTTATTTTCAAGCATATCTCCATGAACGGATACATAACCATTGAAAGGGCCTATAAGAAAAAATCCTGCTCCAGCAAAAGCTTGTTGTCATAGACCTGTCCAAAAGAACATATACATTTTAGCGTTAAGGCCTGTCAACGGAATTATAGGGGGACTATCCCTACCCGGCGGCCAGGGCAGGAAACCAAAACCGATAAGGAGGGAGAAGGCCGATGGAAAAGCTTGACATATTTCGAGACATTAGCGATCGTACTGGTGGCGATATCTATATCGGGGTGGTAGGCCCGGTCCGCACGGGTAAGTCCACCTTTATCAAACGATTTATGGAGCACCTTGTCTTACCAAATATCAAAAACATACATGATAAAGAGAGAGCTCGTGACGAGCTGCCTCAATCCGGTGCCGGTCGTACCATTACGACGACAGAACCTAAGTTCATACCCAATGAGGCCGTAGAAATTGGTGTTAAAAGCGGTATAAAAATGCGTGTACGCATGGTTGACTGTGTCGGCTATACTGTTGAAGGGGCTCTAGGCTATGAAGAAGAAGAAGGGCCTCGTATGGTGATGACACCATGGTCTGAGAACGAAATGCCTTTCCAAGATGCAGCAGAGATGGGAACAAGGAAAGTCATTGCCGATCACTCTACCATTGGTGTTGTAATGACAACGGATGGATCCATCAGTGATATACCGAGAGAAGCCTATGTGGAAGCAGAAGAAAGAGTCATTGAAGAGCTTAAAGAATTACAAAAACCTTACATTATCATTCTAAACTCCTTGCATCCCCATGCCAAAGAAACTGTTGAAATGGCCTATACCCTAGAAAGCTACTATCAAGTTCCTGTACTACCTCTAAATGTAGCTACATTAACGCAAGATGATATTCTTAAAATACTAGAAGAAGCACTTTATGAGTTTCCTGTCACAGAAGTGAATATCAACTTACCACTCTGGATTGAAGAACTCGATAACAAACATCCGTTACGTCAAAAATTTGAGAGTGCTGTTCGTGATACAATCGCACAAGTAAAGCGTTTGCGAGATATTGATATGGCTGTAGAGGCCCTGGCCAATTACGATTTTGTGCAGGATGTCTTCCTAGAGCAAATGGATTTGGGCAATGGTGCTGCCACCATTGAAATGACAGCACCAGAAGGCATGTTCTATCAAGTTCTGCAAGATGAAACAGGCTTTACCATTACAGGCGATCATGATCTACTGCGTCTAATGAAAGATCTTGCCTTAGCGAAAAAAGAATATGACAAAGTCGCTACGGCTTTAGAAGATGTACGTCAAGAAGGATATGGTGTCGTCAACCCCAGCCTTGAAGAGATGTATCTCGAAGAGCCTGAACTGATTAAGCAGGGAAATCGCTTTGGTGTCAAACTAAAAGCGAGTGCGCCTTCATTGCATATTATAAGAGCGGATATTACAACAGAAATCACTCCAATTATTGGGACTGAAAAGCAATGCGAAGAACTGGTTCGCTACATCCTTGAAGAGTTCGAAGAAAATCCGCAAAAAATCTGGGAATCAAATATCTTTGGCAAGTCTCTCCACGATTTAGTACGAGAAGGTGTTCAGAACAAGTTACAAAGAATGCCTGATAATATACAAGGCAAACTACAAGATACACTTCAAAGAATTGTCAATGAAGGAAATGGTGGACTTATCTGCATTATTATTTAATAAAGAAAAGCCGGGAAAAGCTCCCGGCTTTTTTCCCTGTCATAATCAAGCAGGGATTTTGTTATGGAAGTGGTATTAATGTAGTATATATTATCATAAGGTCCTCTAAGCCAAAGCACCTAGCTTGTGCAACAGTGGCTTACTTTGAAATGAAAGTTCGAAAGGGGTCTTTTTATTAAGATGAAGATGATTGTAGTTAACGGAAGTCCCAATCCCCAAGGAAATACAGCAACATTATTACAAGCTGTTGTTGATGAATTAGAAAAAAATCAAGTAACTGTGCAGTGGCTTCAGGCTGCAGAATTAATCGCAAGTGCACGTCATCCTTTCTGTACGGCCTGTTCCACCCCTTGCTCTGCTGTTTGTTACAAAGGAACAAATCTCGAGCAAGCTTTTGATGATATATCCCAAGCCGACGCTGTAATTTTTGGAAGCCCTGTCTACTTTGGAACTGTCAGTGGACAGTTGAAAGCTTTTTTTGATAAAACGAGAAAAATTCGTGGGCAGAAAGCTTGGCTTGGATTACCGGCTTCCGCTGTAACAACAGGGGCTTCTCGTTTTGGCGGACAAGAAACGACGGTGCGAGCCCTTCATGACATGATGCTGGTACAAGGCATGACAGTCCTAGGCGATGGTCATATTGAACATGATTGTGGTCACTTTGGTGCGTCGGCACAAAGACCGGTCGATCAAGATCAGGATGGGCTTTTGCGGGCAAAAATTCTGGCCAAACGTATGATGGAAGCGGCAAGGCAATATAAGCAAAGGAAATAACTCCGAAAGCGTAAAGCGAGGATGGTGAGTACAGTGGTCTTGCGAGAAGTGCTAGAATGCCGAGAAGAGGAGATGCTATCTCCTTTTGCCTGCAAAGCTGGCAAAAGTAAAGGACGGCTTCGCGCAGAAAAGGAATGTCATATAAGAACGGCTTATCAACGAGATCGTGATAGAATTATACATTCCAAATCCTTTCGTAGATTAAAGCATAAGACGCAAGTCTTTATATCTCCAGAAGGTGACCACTTTCGTACTCGACTAACTCATACCTTAGAAGTGGCTCAAATTGCAAGAACCATTGCTCGAGCACTTGCTCTGAATGAAGATTTAACAGAAGCAATTGCTCTGGGCCATGACCTAGGCCACACTCCCTTTGGTCACGCCGGCGAAGAAGCCCTAGACCGAGTTTTCCCTCCCGGTTTTTCTCATAGCAAACAAAGTTTACGCGTCGTTGATGTTTTAGAACAAAAAAATGGACTCAATCTTACCTGGGAAGTCCGTGATGGTATCGCCAACCACTCCAGTCATGGACGACCTTCCACATTAGAAGGACAGATAGTGCGCTGGGCCGACCGATTTGCCTACATCAATCATGATATTGACGATGCCATTCGTGGTGGCATTATTAAAGAGCAGGAGTTACCGGAAAAGTATGTTAAAGTTCTAGGAGATCGCCATCGTAGCCGGATCAATACCATGGTTATGGATATGATTGAAGCTTCATGGAACCAGGAAGAGATTCGTCTTAGCCGAGAAGTGGAAGAAGCCATCTGTTCTTTACGGGATTATATGTTTAAGAATGTCTATATAGGATCTGCCGCGAAAAGAGAAGAAACAAAAGCCAAAGACTTGGTGATTTCTCTTTATCAATTCTTTTTGGCGCAACCACACCTATTACCAACAGAATTTCAGAAAATGATCGATGGCTTTGGATTAGAAAGAGCGGTTGTCGACTATATCTCCGGCATGACGGACCGCTTTGCATTAAAAACATATGAAAAATACTTTTTACCCTCTCCTTGGTTCGTTGGTAGGGACTAGATCGCAAGAACATTAGATATAATATAAAAGATAAGAAGAAGTATATTAAAAAAATGTCGAAAATATGGAGGAAATGTTCTTTTTACCTAGAATAGAAAGATGAGAATTCTGCCTGGAGAGGTAAAGCAGGATTTATGCGAAAGATGGCGAATCTTTTATAAGGTGATGTACTTTGCGCGATCCCCAAACAATAGAAGAGATTCGTCATCGTATTGACATTGTGGAAGTGATCTCCCAATATGTTCCTCTCAAAAGACAGGGAAATCGTTTTGTAGGACTTTGTCCTTTCCATCAAGAAAAGACACCGTCTTTTTCAGTGTCTCAGGATAAGCAGTTTTTTCACTGCTTTGGTTGTGGTACTGGCGGCGATGTCTTTACATTTGTCATGCTGCAGGAGAATCTTACCTTTCCAGAGTCTCTCAAAAGACTGGCAGAGCAAGCGGGAGTTTCACTACCCGAGGCAGATCGAACGCCAGCCCAAGAAGCAGCTCGACGAATGATAGAAAAAGGACGAGCGCTTCATAAAAGAACGGCAGAGCTTTTCTTACAGTGTCTTCGAGAAGATCCCCAGGGACGTCAAGGACGGGAATACTTACACAAAAGAGGTGTCAGTGACCAGGTTGCTGTAGCCTTTGGCTTGGGATTTGCTCCTCTTCAATGGGAGTTTTTGACGAAGCAACTTGTTCAAGAAGGCTATAGTCCTGAAGAGTTGGAACGTTTTGGCCTTGTTGTCAGAAGGGCAGGCGGAGAAGGCTATTACGATCGATTTCGAAATCGCCTAATCTTTCCGATTTTTGACAACCAGGGTCGGCCGATAGCTTTTGGTGGTCGTGTACTAGGCGATGAAATGCCGAAGTACTTGAACTCACCAGAAACGCCTTTGTACAAGAAGGGGCAGCAACTCTATGGACTACATGTGGCAGGACCTTCCATACGAGAAAAAGGCTTGGCCATTCTTGTGGAAGGCTACATGGATGTAATTGCTTGTCACCAACATGGAATTACACAAGCTGTAGCAACACTAGGAACAGCTCTAACAGCTGAACAAGGTCGTCTGTTGTTACGATACAGCTCTTCTATTTTAATTCTTTACGATGGTGATAGAGCAGGAATTGCAGCGACAGAGAAAGCTGGTCTAATATTGACCTCTATGGGTGCTCGGGTGCAGGTCTTGCAATTACAGGATGGGATGGATCCCGACGATTTCTTACAAAGCCAAGGTGCTGAACAACTATGGAAAGTGATCGATAAGGCACCTTCTTACTTTGAATACCGCTATGAACAAGTTCGCCAACGCCATGGCCCTACGTCAATTCAAAGTAAAGTTGCATCGATTCGAGAATTGGCACCGGATCTACTAGCCATTCCAAGTGCCGTAGAGCAAGAAGCAACGGTACAATGGCTGGCTAGGCAAGTCGGTTTATCAGAAAGCTCAATTGTAGAAGAATTGCGAAGTCTATCTCAAGGGGGACCTTCTTATTCAAGGGATAGAAAGGAAAATCCATGGCATACTAATTCTATCCAAAGGAACATATCGCAGGATTCTGAAGGTAGAGAGAGAAGAAGTTATTCGTACGATTCTACTTCCATCGATGCAGAAGAAAGCAGCCGACTTGCACAAGCATGGCGCTATCTAATATATTGGATGATCGGGGAGGCACAGCGAATTGGCTGGGTACGAGATCGTATGAACGAAGAAATCCCAACGCTTTACGAGCCTATAAAGGAGATCGTAGAGTCTTTGATGACGATAGAACAACACAAGACCGGTTCTGTCGTTAGAGAAGTAACAGAGGCATTAAAAACGGATAAAGCCAGGCGCTATTTGAGTGCCTTGCTTGTCGACGATCCAGCACCTGCCTGGGAAAATCATGTCATTGAGGACTGTATTAACACAATACGGTACGGGTGGTTACTCGAAGAAATAGGGCGACTAGAGAGACAAATCAATCGTTGCTACCAAGAACAAGATGACCAAGAACTGCGGCATCTATTACCACAACTGGCGAAATTACAGCAACTAAGAAGTCGAGCTGGTCGCATACATGGAACGGTGCCTTTAGGTGGTCGGCAGGATCAACGGTCCTGGTCTAAGGGGGGAACCACAGATGAAAGAAGAGCAGAAAGATGAACAGGCAAAACAACTTCAAAATGTACAAGATCTGATTTCCAGAGGCAAGCAGAAAGGTCTCCTCACATACCAAGAAATCATGGATGCTCTGCAAGGTGTGGAAATGACAACAGAGCAAATTGATGAAGTCTACGAACAACTTGGTAATCTGGGGATCGACGTTGTTCCAGACAACACAGAAGAAACGCTTGATAAGGGCGAGGAGCCGATCATTCGAGAAGAAGAGGAAATCGAGGTCGACCTTTCTGTTCCCGAGGGAGTAGGGATCGACGATCCTGTTCGAATGTACTTAAAGGAGATCGGGCGGGTTCCCTTATTATCAGCAGAAGAAGAGATAGAACTTGCCAAAGCGATGGAAGAAGGCGACGAAGAAGCAAAAAGAAGGCTTGCAGAAGCGAACCTTCGACTTGTTGTGTCTATCGCCAAACGATATGTAGGCAGAGGTATGCTATTTCTTGATCTGATTCAAGAAGGAAACCTAGGACTGATCAAAGCAGTTGAAAAATTTGACTATCGGAAGGGTTACAAGTTTTCAACCTATGCGACTTGGTGGATTCGTCAGGCTATTACGAGAGCAATTGCAGATCAAGCAAGAACAATTCGTATTCCCGTACACATGGTAGAAACGATCAACAAATTGATTCGTGTGTCAAGACAACTGTTGCAAGAATACGGAAGAGAGCCTTTGCCTGAAGAAATCGCCAAAGAAATGGAAATTCCTGTAGAGAGAGTCCGAGAGATTATGAAGATCGCCCAGGAACCAGTATCTTTGGAGACGCCGATTGGTGAAGAAGAAGACTCTCACTTGGGAGATTTTATTGAAGATCAAGATGCACCAGCTCCAGCTGAAGCGGCTTCTTTTATCTTATTAAAGGAACAACTAGAAGAAGTGCTCGAAACATTGACTCCACGAGAAATGAAAGTATTGCGATTGCGCTTTGGTTTAGACGATGGCCGATCTCGAACTTTAGAAGAAGTGGGTCAGGAGTTCGGTGTAACTCGTGAGCGTATACGACAAATTGAAGCAAAAGCTTTACGAAAGCTACGCCATCCCAGTCGCAGCAAAAAATTAAAAGATTATTTGGATTAAATAGGCTATTGACGAATGGTGGATCCTATAATATAATCTATAAGGACTTAAGAGACATCCCCACTTCGGATGAGGGATGTCGTGACGGGCCTATAGCTCAGCGGTAGAGCGGCCGGCTCATAACCGGTTGGTCCCTGGTTCGATCCCAGGTGGGCCCACCAATAATGGTGTTAAGCACCCCTTTGCCTATTCAGGCAAAGGGGTTTTTGACTTTTATAGCCCTCTTCGTGCTAACCCCCCATGCCCGGTCGGGCACAACCAATGATGAAAATCAATATTTCCTGATCACATTGGGGTTACTTCATAGAGGGGCCCGGTCATCACGCTTTCCTCCGCTCTGGACTGGTCCCACGCTGTTACCGCCAGCTTGCTGCCGCTCATGGCGTGGGATGAGTCCGTTCGGAAGGAAATCATAACGCCTGACCCCACCACAGAGTATCTATTTCATAATAAAAGGCATTTACCCCATTGAGGTTGATAAATAGACAGAGAGGAATTGTAAACCATGGATTTAAGTATGCGCCTTGCTCGGTTGGCAGAGCTGGTACCCGCATCGACGGTATTAGCCGATGTAGGAACCGATCATGCCTATTTGCCTGTCTCCCTTGTCAAGTCTGGGAAAATAGATAGAGCCATTGCTATAGATGTTCATCAAGGTCCAGCAGAGGCCGCTCGGCAACATGTGAAAGCCTTTCACGTGGAAGATAAGATTGAAGTACGTGTAGGCGATGGCTTAGAACCTCTGCAAGCTGGAGAAGTAGAGACGGTTGTAATTGCTGGCATGGGTGGAGGAACGATTCAGAAAATCCTACAAGAAGGCGCAAGTGCCGGCAAAGTAGAGACGATAGAGCGAATGGTTTTACAACCCTTAGAAGGAGCAGCTTCTTTACGGAAGTGGCTTCTAGACCAGGGTTGGGTGATTGTCGAAGAAGATCTTATAGAAGATAACAAGCGAATCTATGAAGTCATCGTTGCTGAGCAGGGTTCAGAAGGTACAACGGAGAAAAAGAATAAAAACCATGATAGAAATGATAGAGAAGGAAGCAACATAGAGACAAAGAAAGTCATCACTGAAGCGATAGAATGTTTATTAGGACCAAGATTATTAGACAAAAAACATCCCCTTCTCTTGCCAGTTGTCGAAAAACATATCCAAAAAGAGCAAAATGCATTAGAAGGTATGCAAGCGGGACGAAAGATAGATCAAGAAGCTCTCGCTGCAAAGGCAAAGAGAATCAAAGAATTAGAAGAGGTGAGAAGATGGCTCTTGCATGCGGAAGAATCATCGAATGGATTGAAAGAATAGCGCCACAAGCTTTGGCGGAGCATTGGGATCAAGTAGGATTGCAAGTAGGTCATAGTGCAACAGAAGTGAAAAAGGTTTATCTCGCTCTAGATCTTGATGAGGCTGTCCTCGAACAAGCCCTAGAGAAAGAATGCCAAATGATTGTTTTGCATCATCCCTTTATCTTCAAGCCCTTACACCATTTGCGCTGGGATACACTACAGGGGCGCTTGATCAAAAAAGTGATCGAAAATAACCTGCAAATCTATGTCGCCCATACCAACCTTGATATTGCGCGAGGCGGCGTTAACGATGTACTCGCAGAAAAGCTAGGCTTAGAAAATGTGGAGCCCTTGTATGAGAATAAGAAAGAAGAACTTGTAAAAATTGCCTACTTTGTACCTTTAGAAGATGAGAAAAAAGTGCGACAAGCCATTGGTGATGCCGGTGCTGGTCATATCGGGCAATACAGCCACTGCACGTTTCGAACAGAAGGAACAGGTACTTTTTTGCCCTTACAAGGAGCCAACCCCCATATTGGCGCTGTTGGTACGATAGAAGAAGTCAAGGAAATGCGTGTGGAAACGATTGTACCCCAGAAAAAACTAAAAGCAGTCTTGAAAGCTTTGTTCAAAGCACACCCCTACGAAGAAGTGGCCTATGATATCTATCCACTGCAAAACGAAGGAGAGAAAAATGGTCTCGGACGTATTGGCCTACTGGCCACACCTCTTGCGATAAAAGACTTTGCAGAAGAAGTGAAGCAAAAGCTAAATCTCACATCGTTACGCTGGGTTGGCCTCGACGTAGAGAGAAAAGTGAAAAAAATAGCCCTTTGCGGTGGTTCCGGTGGATCGACCATTGGACATGCTCGTTATAGAGGTGCAGACTTACTGCTAACTGGCGATATCAAATATCATGAAGGCCAAGAAGCATTGGCACTGGGTATCGATCTTTTTGACGCCGGTCATTTTGCCACAGAGAAACCAGCGATGGATCGTTTGGCTCAATATTTACAAGACAAAGCGAAGGAAGAGAAGCGGAATCTAGAATTTTTTGTACATGAACCCAATCAGGATCCATTGCGATTGTTATGATTTTTGGAAAGAGGTGGAACTTATGCGCTATGGTATCATCTCTGATATTCATGGGAACGTCAATGCTTTGAAAAATGCTCTGAATCTGTTACGAGATGTTGATCAGATTGTCTTTCTTGGTGATGTACCCAATCATCGCAATGGCAAAGGTTTTCAAGAAACATTAGAGATTCTTCACAGAGAAAACGTAAAGGCTGTTCGTGGCAATTGTGATGCTTACGTTCTTTCACAGTATCGTTCCGGTGAAATCGATGAAAGCTTATGGAATTTTTATGCTTCATGGCCTATTGAAGACAGGAAAGACAATGAAATCTTATGGGTCCATGGCGGTCCTCGTGATCCACTTGGTGAGAGAATTGTTGATGAAGAAAGAGCATGGAAAAACTTCCATGCTCAAGATTTTCGAATATGCTTTCACGGACATCAACATACAGTAACTTGCTTTGAATATGAACAAGGAGATGTTCGCTCCATCTCCTTACAGGAAGGCGTCGCCTTCTACCTGCATGACCACTGTCGTTATATTGTTGGAGTGGGCTCTGTTGGAGATCCTCGAGACAGCAGTCGAGGAAGTCTTGTACTCTATAATCAATCTACCTCAGAAATTGTAGTGAAACGCCTTCCTATAGACTAACGTAGCGGAAAACTTTTATGACTCTAGCTTATTACTTGCTCTATTTACCTTTTGATACCCTTTCTTTTTGAACAAATTGCTTAATAAGGGTGTAAGAAGAAGTAGCAAGAGTACCCAAAGACCAAAGTAGACAAGGTACTGCCAGAGGGACAAAGAGCGATAGCCAAGGAAGGTATAAAAGGCAATGGCCGGTGTCTGCCCTAAGGCAGTACCCCAGGCAAAGGACCACCAAGTAAGGCGTGATAAGCCAAAGGCGTAAGAAGTGAAGTCAAAAGGCATAAAGGGCAAAAGTCTGGTAAAAAGGACTGCCATAGAGCCATAGGTTGCTAAAAAGGTGTCGATCTTACCCAAAAAGCCATCTTGCACGAATTGAGCGACAAAAGGACGACCCAATTGACGAGCTATCCAGAAGCAGAAAAGGGCACTCGCTAGGGAACTGAACCAGGAAAGAAAAAAGCCTAGCCACTTTCCAAAAATGGCTCCATTGACGATAAAGATCAGGATAGACGGAATGGGCGAGACAAAAGCCTGAAAAATCATGAGCAGAAAAGAGATAATGGGAGCGGCCATACCAAAAGAAAGTACATAATCTCGTAAGCCTGAGAAATTGCCTGTAACCATGAGTTCTGTCGCTAAAAATAGATTTTGACGTAGAACCGGTATAATCGCAAAAGCAATGATAACAACGAGTAGGAGAATCCAAGGTAGGTAGGATAGCTTAAAAGGAATCTTCAAGACAAACCTCCTTGCTTCGCTCCTATGAAAAAAGGAATGGGATCAATGGAAGCAGCAGCCACCATTTTAGCAGGTGGACAGAATGTACGGATGGGAAAGAACAAATCTCTTTTACCAATTGGGGAAAAATTACTAATTGACCTTATTATAGAACAACTTCAGTCGGTTGTGCAAGAAATCATTATCGTCACCAATGAGCCAGAACTATATAGAGACCAGAATGTAATCTTTACAAAAGATCGACTTTCTTATAGAGGCCCTCTTTGTGGGATACACGCTGCCTTACTTCAATCAACCTATCAATATAATTTTATCGTTGCTTGCGATATGCCTTTTATTCAAGCACAGTCTATTAGAGAGCTTTTGGAGTTATCACCAGGCTATGATGTGGTTGTACCGAAGATAGGGAAGCACTTGCAACCGCTGTACGCCGTCTACTCAAAGAACTGTTTACCAGCTATCGAAAAGTCTCTTCAGCGTGGTGAAAGAAAAGTTGTAGCTTTTTATGATCAAGTTCGGGTTCGCTATGTGGAAGAAGAGATCATCAATCAATGGGGCTCTTTAGAACAACTATTTTTCAATGTGAATACACCAGATGACTACGCCAAGGCGAAGGAAAAAATTAAAGAGGGCACTTGAATCATGAATAAAAGAACCAAAGCTTGGCCGATCCAGCGTCTCTATGAAGGAGGCCAAAGAGAAGAATTGTTAGAAGACCAATTGGTCGTAGAATGGCCCCTAACCATTTATCTCAATGGGCAAGAAGTGGTTACGCTGCTTACGACACCAGAGTATGAAGAGCATCTAGCCATCGGTTTTTTGGCGGCTGAAGGCTTTATCCGAAAAGCGGATGACATTGAGATGGTTCGCTCTGATGCAGAGAAAGGCCAGGTCTTTGTAGAAGCAAAAGCTGGACAAGTGGCTGAAAAAACTTTCATGAAACGTTTTATCACAACAGGTTGCGGCAAGGGGACTTCTTTTTATCATCTCGATGATGTGCAGCGCAGCAAAAAAATCGCCAACTCTTCAATGAAGGTAAAAGCAGAAACCGTCCTAGAGTTGATGAAAAAAATGCAAACTTTATCAGAACTATATCAACAGACCGGTGGCGTTCACTCCGCAGCCCTTTGTAATAAGCAAGAGATATCTATCTATCGAGAAGATGTAGGACGACACAATGCTGTTGATAAGATCATAGGCCAATGCTTTATCAATCAAGAATCGCTTCATGATAAACTTCTCCTTACATCAGGTCGAATTTCTTCAGAAATACTAACCAAAGTAGCTAAAATGTCCATCCCCATACTTGTGTCTCGTTCTGCACCAACCGACTTAGCGGCGTCCTATGCTGAACAACTGGGCATTACTTTAATTGGCTTTGCCCGAGGACAACGAATGAACATTTATAGCCATCGTGATCGCATCCTAGTTTGAGTGTTCTCTATAACCGATCTAACCGATGAACCAATGACTATCTCAATGTGAGAAGGGTGAAAATGAAAAAAATACCGATCCTATCAGTGGTGGGAACGTCTAACTCTGGCAAAACGACATTAATAGAAAAAGTGATTCAAGATTTAAAACGAAAAGGCTACCGCATCGCCATTATCAAGCATAGTCACAAAGACTTTGAGATAGATCGACCTGGTAAAGACACCTATCGCCATGGACAAGCTGGGGCCGACATCGTTGTCTTATCGTCGCCTTACAAAGTGGCTATCATGGAGACAGTGCAGGAAGAAAGGGATCTCGAAAAAATAGTTCAAAGCATCACAGAAGTAGACTTGATTTTGACAGAAGGGTACAAAAAGGGTAATCAGAAAAAGATAGAAGTGCATCGTGCTTGCCTAGGAAGAGGAATCATTACACCTATGGAAGAGTTACTAGCGGTTGCTTCTGACGACTCTCTTGACTTGACTGTGCCGCTACTCCATATCGATGATATTGAGGGAATTACGCAGATAATTGAGCAGTTTATAAATGAAAAACAACAAAAAAGTTGTTGAAGCCTTGAGCAACCTTTGTTTTTTACAGAAAGGTTGCTCAATCTTTTTAAATAAAAGTGGAAAATTCTTTTATGACTTTAATCCTTGAATTCGCTTTTCAATTCCAATAAAATATCAGTTATAGTGAAAAATCATTCAAGCGCTAGAGGGTCTTTTTTGTGAACTATCTGTTTTAGCAAAAATCATGCATCTAAGAAGGAATTATAAGTAAGGAAGCGAATAGAAGTCCTTGTGACAATAAGGAGAAATAAGACAACTTGTTTTAATATATATATATAAATAGAGTTGCATCTTGGCTTGTGAGAATTTACGCATTTCAAGATTTCTTTTTACTTCCACAGACTTCTATAGGTTTTTTATAAAACAGAATTATGGCCATTGATCATACTCTAGAATCTCTACGACTGATAATGCATGGAGGAGGTCGAGTCTACGATGGGATCGATTGAAATGTCCAAAACAGTACCAGAGAGCGATGACTTTCGAGCTCTTTTGAAAGATCAATATGACGCCGATGTTTCTCTTTGTTATCAATGTGGGAAATGCTCTGCCGGCTGTCCTGCTGCTTTTGCCATGGAGAACACAGTGCGGCAAATCATACGTATGGTTCAAGTAGGCCTAATCCAAGAAGCTTTAAGTACCTATAGCATATGGGTATGTGCTTCCTGTGAGACTTGTTCTACACGCTGCCCTCGCCACGTAGAACCAGCAAAAGTGATGGAATCCTTACGCATTGAAGCGAAGAAAGCAGGCCTTGTTGCTGATAAAAGAGCCGATCTATTTAATGATCTATTCTTACAATCTGTATCCAGCCACGGTCGTCTCCATGAAGTGGGCCTCATTATGCGCTACAATATTTTATCAGGTCAATGGTTTAAAGATGCAGAACTAGCGCCTTCCATGATGTTGCAAGGAAAACTAAAGATTTTACCAGAATCGATTAAGAATAAAGAAGCAGTAGCCAAAATATTCGAGAATGTGCAAAAGAAAAGAGGTGGCAAAAAGTGAAGTATGGTTTCTATCCTGGCTGCTCCCTTCACGGAACAGGCCTTGAATATGGACTATCCACCCATGCCGTTGCCAAAAAAATAGGGCTCAACCTTGTAGAGATTCCAGATTGGAACTGCTGTGGTGCCTCTTCTGCACACAATCGAGATCCTCTCTTAGCACAAGCCTTGCCAGCGCGTAACCTGGCGCTGGCAGAACAATATGGTCTCAATGATGTGGTGATTTCATGTGCTGCTTGTTATCAACGTTTAAAAATTGCAGAGCTAGCAACACAAGATAAAAAAGCTCGTGTGGAAATCGAAGAAGTTATAGAAATGAAGCTAAAAGGACAAGCGAAAGCACGCTCCATCCTTGAGGTTTTTGCCAATGATATTTCTTTAGAAAAAATTCAATCTCACGTTGTAAAGCCTCTACAAGGACTTAAAGTCGCTTGCTATTATGGCTGTCTCTTTGTAAAGCCGCCTGAAGTAGCCATTGACAGTTCTGAAAATCCTCTCATGATGGATGAAATCATTAAAACTTTAGGCGGAACACCGGTAGACTGGGCCTACAAAACAGAATGCTGTGGCGGCTCTTTATCAATTACACGGACGCAAGCGGCTGTTGAAATGACAGCACAGGTCTTACGCTATGCCAAGCTTGCTGGAGCAGACTGTATTGCTACGCCTTGTCCGCTCTGCACTTCTAACTTAGATATGCGGCAAAAAGCAGCGGAGAAAGCCTTAGGTATCTCCTTCAATTTGCCAATTTACTATTTTACAGAACTGATGGGAACTGCTTTTGGCCTTGCTCCGAGTGAGCTTGGGCTTGATAAGCACTTCGTAGAAGCCAAGTCTCTGCTTCAAAATCTAAGCGCCACAGAGGCTCAATGAGGAGGGAAATGGCGTGAAACGAATTGGCGTTTTTGTCTGTCATTGTGGTACAAACATTGCTAACACCGTGCATTGTGACCAAGTTGCTGAGATGGCCAAAAGCTATCCCGGGGTGGTCTATGCCTGTGAAAATAAATATATGTGTTCAGAACCGGGTCAAATGATGATTCAAGAAGCTGTTAGAGAACAGAATCTTGATGGGTATGTTGTAGCCGCCTGTTCTCCCCGCATGCATGAGAACACCTTTCGCAAGTGTGCAGAGCGTGCTGGCCTTAACGCTTACATGAGTGAACAAGTGAACATTCGAGAGCAATGCTCTTGGGTACACGCTGATAAAGAAAAAGGAACAGAAAAAGCCATTGATCTCGTTCGAATGGCTGTGGCCAAAGCGGTTAGAAATCAGCCTCTTTCGACAAGCACAATTCCTGTTACAAAGCGTGCCCTTGTTATTGGGGCGGGCATTGCAGGAATTCAAGCAGCCCTTGATATTGCGGACAATGGTTTTCAAGTGACTTTGCTAGATAGAGAGCACTCCATTGGTGGGCGGATGGCTCAAGTTGATAAAACTTTTCCAACCTTAGATTGTTCGGCCTGTATTCTAACACCGAAGATGGTGGAAGCAGCGCAACACCCTAACATTGAGATGGCCACCTATACTGAAGTAGAATCGGTAGATGGTTTTGTTGGGAACTTTGATGTCACATTGCGTAAAAAGGCAGCTTATGTAGACTTTCATCTCTGTACAGGTTGTGGACTTTGCCAGGAAAAGTGCCCGAAAAAAGTATCTTCCGAATTTGAAATGGATTTAGGGCCTCGCAAAGCTGTATATGTGCCTTTTCCACAAGCCGTACCGAACAAGCCTGTCATTGATGCGAATCACTGTCGTTATTTGTTAGATGGCAAGTGTGGAGTCTGCAAAAAGATTTGCCCAACAGGAGCCATTGATTATGAGCAAAAAGACGAAGTAATTGTAGAGCGCTTTGGCACGATTGTAGTTGCTACAGGTTTTGAACAGTTTGATATATCAAAATATGAAGAATACGGTGCCGGACGTTACCCCGATGTCATTACGGGCCTCCATCTTGAACGATTGATGAATGCCTCGGGGCCAACAGCTGGTAAGATCAAAAGGCCTTCAGATGGCAAAATTCCAGAAAAAATTGTCTTTGTCAAATGTGTAGGTTCTCGAGATGAAGCGAAAGACCGGCCTTACTGCTCTAAGGCTTGTTGCATGTATGTAGCCAAGCATGCTACGTTGATTAAAGAAAAGTTGCCTCAGTCCAAATCCTACGTCTTCTATATGGATGTACGGACAGGCGGGAAAAATTACGAAGAGTTCTACAAGCGTACGCAAGAACAATATGATGGACAGTATATTCGCGGTCGAGTCTCTAAAATATTCCAAGTCGGCGATAAACTGATAGTCCGTGGAGAAGATTCTCTCGTCGGTCGCCCGATTGAAATAGAAGCCGATCTGGTCGTTTTAGCAGCCGGTATGGAACCACAAAAAGATGCCAAAGACATGGCGCGCCGTCTAGGGATCTCTTATGATCAGCACGGTTGGTATTCAGAAGCCCATCCCAAATTGCAGCCGATTGAAACACACACAGCAGGTATTTATCTTGCTGGTACTTGCCAAGGGCCGAAAGATATTCCAGAATCAGTCGCCCAAGCCTCGGCAGCCGCTGTAAAAGCAACAGGCCTTCTGTCCAAAGGAGAGTTGACCTCAGAAGCAATGACAGCGGAATGTAATGAAGCCGTCTGTGCAGGCTGTGGCTTGTGCATGTCTATATGTCCCTATAAAGCCATCGATGGCAAAAAGATTACAGAACGAGTTCATGGCCAGATGAAAGAACGGGAAGTTGCCCATGTTAACGCAGGTCTCTGCCAAGGTTGCGGCGCTTGTACCGTGAACTGTCCCTCTAGCGCTATGAACATTAAAGGATTTACGAACGAACAAATATTGGCGGAGGTGGATGCTCTGTGTCAACGATAGAAGAAAAGACGCAAGCTGAACAAGCCTGGGAACCCAATATCGTTGGCTTTGCCTGTAATTGGTGCACCTACGCAGGGGCTGACCTGGCTGGTCTGTCGAGAATGCAATATCCGCCCAACGTTAAATTGATTCGCGTACCTTGTTCCGGTCGAACGAACCCTCAATTTGTCTTGCGAGCTTTCCAAAAAGGGGCCGATGCTGTTCTTGTGGCAGGCTGTCACCCAGGAGATTGTCATTACTCAACAGGTAACTATTTTACCCGTAGACGGTACTTGCTTATGCAGCGGCTCCTAGAATATATGGGCATCGATCCACGACGCTTTCAAGCACGATGGATCTCTGGCTCAGAAGCGCCGAAATTTCGTGACGTAGTGACAGAAATGGCAGCAGAAGTAAAAGCTCTGGGACCGAACAACAAGTTGAGGGAGGAGCTATGAAAGAATTGATCAAGGAAATGCAAGCAGTGGCTCAACAACTGCTTGCATCAGGGGAAGTAAAGGGCGTCCTGGGTTGGACCAAAGGAAGTCGCTGGTATCTAACACCGCCTCTTTTTATCCAATCTGTAGAAGAAGTAGAAAAGCTTCATTACGATGAGTTTGCAGTCAATAATTTGACGAGCTTGCTTCTAGACTATCGCAATAGTGATGAGAAGATTGCTATTTTTGTCAAAGGCTGTGACAGCAGAGGCATTCTACGGCTTATTCAAGATAAGCAAGTACAAAAAGAAAAGGTGCATATCATAGGACTTCCGTGCTTTGGCATGGTTGATAAAGAAGCCGTTCAAGATCACCGGAATCGTCATAACTTGCCTTTATTGAATAAATGTCAAGAATGTCGCTATCCCAACCCTGTACTAGCCGATCAGGCTCTTGGTGCCGTAACAATTACCAAGGAACCAGCTAGGCCGACAGGTCTAACAGCAGAAGTAGCCAATCAAAAAGGTGTTGGCCAAAAAGCTGAAGCCCGCTATGAACAAGTACAGGCGATTGAAGCAATGAGCGCTGATGAAAAATATGATTTCTGGCAGAAGCAACATGAGAAGTGTATTCGTTGCTATGCCTGTCGAAATATTTGTCCCGCCTGTAATTGTCGAGAATGCATCTTTGAATCAGACCAAAAAGGATGGGTCAACAAAGCAGCTACGAAGGCAGACAATGCTTTCTTCGGGATTACAAGAGCCATGCATGTAGCCGGTCGTTGTGTAGATTGTGGAGAATGTGAGCGTGTCTGTCCTGCTGGAATCCCCATCATGGCTATTAATCGCAAAATTATGCAAGACATTGATGAGCTTTTCGGTTCCTATGATGCAGGAACCGATTTAGAAGAAGCAGGACCACTGAATCACTTTAAATTAGACGATCCAGAAGAATTTATGTAATGGAGACCGAGAAAAGTATTTTTATTCGAAATGTGAGGCAGGTGATTCCGTCTTGAAAGCCTTTCCCAAAAATAAATTGTCTGAAGTGCTCAGCGCTTTGTCGAAGAAAATGCCTCTTTATGTACCGGTTCAAGAAGGTGACCTGAGTCGCTACGGGTTTTACAGGGATGAGGTAGAGCTTTCGATGGAGAATAACAGCTCCATCAGTCCGAAAGAACTCTTTTTTCCATCGACAGAGAAGATATATAAATTTACTGCTTACGGGATCGATGGTGAATACGAGGAAATTCTTCCAGAGAAAAAGCCCTATATTCTCTTTGGAGTTCGATCTTGCGATATGCAAGCCATCGTCTGTATGGATGATGTTTTTTTAACAAGAGGATATGTGGATGAATCTTATAACTGTCGCAGAGAAAGCGCTACCATTGTGACGCTTGGCTGTACAAAGCCGGGACCAGACTGTTTCTGTACTTCTATGGGGCTAAATCCTAAAGAACATGAAAGTGGAGACTTGCAGCTCTATGATCTTGGCGACCACTATGGCATGCTGGCACGAACTGAAAAAGGAGAAAAGGTTATAGAAGATATAGCGGCAACTTCTTTGCTTGTAGAGTCAACAGCTGTCGCCGCAGATCCAGAAGACTGCATTCTTCAAGTAGACAGTGCTGGAATTGCCGAAAAACTACAAGGCATGTTCGAACATCCCCTCTGGGATCAGCTCTGGCGCAAATGCTTAACTTGCGGAACCTGCACCTATCTTTGTCCTACTTGTCACTGTTTTGATATCTCAGAGAAAAAGAAAAACCAGCATTGTGGCGTAAAGATAAAGTGTTGGGACTCCTGTATGTTTAATGAGTACGCTTTAATGGCTGGAGGACACAACCCTCGTCCCAGTAAAAAAGAAAAAGTCCGCCAGCGCTTTATGCATAAGCTTCGTTACTTCCCGGAGCGGTACGGAAAATATCAATGTACAGGTTGTGGTCGCTGCATCGCCAAATGTCCTGTTAATCTGGAGATCACCGATGTGATCAATCAGGTAAGGGAGGCGAAAGTAGATGGCCGATAACAGAATGATTGCAGCGAACCAGACGAGTGCAACAACAGCAGATATCAAACGAATCAACCCTCTAGTACCGATGAAAGCAAAAGTAACCAAGATTATTGAAGAAACGCCCGATGTTAAGACCTTTTATATCTCCAAAGAAGAAAATGGACAAATGGTCGTTCCTTTTCACACTGAACCAGGTCAATTGGCTATGCTCTCTTTACCAGGTGTTGGGGAAGCCATGTTCTCAGCCACCGATGCGCCAGATCACCTGCAGCTATCGATCAAAAAAGTAGGCATGCTAACCAATGAACTGCATGAAATCGTACCAGGACAAACGGTAGGCATTCGCGGTCCCTACGGCAACGGTTTTCCTATGGAAAGAATAAAAGGGAAAAACGTCTTATTTATCGGTGGTGGTATTGGTCTAGCACCTGTACGGACAGCCGTTCGCTACTGTGTTGATCACCGCGATGACTATGGAAAGCTTCACCTTATCTACGGTTCTCGATCGCCTGCTGATCTGGTCTTTCAATACGACCTTTTTGAAACATGGCCGGCCTTAGGAGATTTCAAAGTCTCCGTAACGGTAGATCGTGGTGATGATAGTTGGAAAGGAAATGTTGGCTTTGTTCCAGCCTACTTGGAAGAATTGAAGCCGGACCCGGACAATAGTGTTTGCATTATCTGTGGACCTCCGATTATGATTAAGTTTACCTTGGGCATTCTTGACAAACTGGGCTTTACAGCAGAAAACGTAATTACAACTTTAGAAATGCGCATGAAATGCGGCATCGGCAAATGCGGTCGTTGCAACATCGGCAGTTGCTTCGTTTGTCTCGATGGACCTGTCTTTAGCTTAGCAGAAATGAAAAAAATGCCCAACGAATACTAATAAAGACCCGTAGAACAAAAAGGAGTCCCTCCATGAAATAGAGGGCTCCTTTCTTTGCATCTTTGCATAGGAAGAGTCATAGTGACCTATCATATCTCAGTTCTTTCCCGACGTTATGTTTATTCTTTTTTACACCCGAAGCAATCTTCTCGCGAAAAAGTGTACAATATCGAGACTTTAATAGAAGGAACTAGGCCTTACGTCAAGAAATATATAAGTAATAAATCGGTGCAACTGAAAAGAGGGGTTCAGAGATGAAGATTTTGGTGATCGATGACTCGCAAGTCTACAGGAGCCAAATGATTCGGCTTTTAAGAGAATTATTACCAGATGCGGAATTTATCACAGCTGGTGATGGTATAGAAGGTTACTATAGTTACTTGCGTGAAAAACCTGATTATATATTGCTTGATTTACTCATGCCAGGCATGACGGGCCAAGAAGTGTTGCAAAAGATCAGGGAGGAAGATCCGTACCAACCTGTAATTATACTTACTGCAGATGTGCAAAGATTTGTGAGAGAAGAAGTGTTAGCCTTAGGGGCCCTTGCCGTTCTACAAAAACCAATCAATCGAGAAAAAATCGCAGAAGTGGTACAGATTATGAAGGGAGCAATTTAAATGCTCAACCCTTTACAACAAGATGCCCTCAAGGAATATATGAACATTGTCATTGGACAAGCAGGTCATGTACTTTCTGAAATGGTGCGCCAGAAGGTTTATCTAGAAGTTCCAGAAGTACAACTGCTACAAGCACGTGATAGTTCCATCATACAAGAACTAATTACATCCATCTTGCAAGGTCATGTTGTATCTTCTTCTTTGCGCTTTGGTGTAGAATGTAGTGGTCAAGCACAGTTGCTTTTTCCTGTGGATAAGGGAAAAATGCTGGTCAATCTTATGCTAGGCGATGAAGACTTTATCGAGCACAACGGCAATGACTCTCTTTTTTCTGACACCGATACCGATGCCATGAAAGAGATTGGCAATGTGCTACTCAATGTTATTATTGGCAGTCTCGGTAACTTGCTCAACACAAGAATAGACTATTCTTTGCCAGAGATTGAATTTCTCTTTGTGGAAGGATTACGACCGGAGCCCTTTTTTTATCCTGGCTACTACACGCTCGTGCTTCGCAACACCTTCGTTGTTGGGGAAGAAAAGATTGAAGGTGCCATAGTAGTCATGTTACAGTTAGACTCTGCGACAAAGCTCATTGAAAAGATCGATGAAATGCTGGTGGACATCTATGAATAATCTATTATCACAACTCATTAATCAGGTCAATGTAGGTGTCCTTGTTCTTGATATGAACTATCGTATTGTAATTTGGAATGAGTGGTTAGAAAAACTAACAAAGCACCAAGCGGAAGATGTAATCGGAGAAAAACTGATTGATCTCTATCCACGCTTTCAAGAAGCGACCTTTCGTCCTATCTTCGAAAAAGCCTTTGAAGCAGGTCAGAATCGATTCTTTTCAGGCGCTTTTCATGGACATTTTATTGAGCCCTCTGATGAGATTGCCAAAAAATTTGCGAAGCAAAATATGCTTGTTCAACCTTTAGAGGTTGATAAAGAAAAATACATAGCCATACAAATTTTTGACATGACCCGTCAGCAACATAGAGTCGATGAGTTGCGGGTCTTAATTCGTGAATTAAAAATAGCCAAAGAAGAATTAGAAGTCTCCAAAGAAATGGCTGTCGTTGCTAACAAAGCAAAGTCAGAATTCTTAGCCAACATGTCTCATGAGATTCGGACCCCCATGAATGCTATCATGGGGTTTATCGATCTTACATTGCAGACAGACCTTGATGAAGAACAGCAAAGTTATCAAGAGATGGTTAAGGAAGCCGCCCAAGCTTTAATGAGCCTGCTAGAAGAAATCCTTGATATCTCGAAAATAGAGTCGGGCCTTTTTCCTTTAGAGCACAAACCTTTTCAACTTTCTAATGTAGTCAAAAAAGCCATGGATCTCATGTCTTTGAAAACAAAAGAAAAAGGATTGTCTCAACGACTTTTGATTATGCCTCCTATTTATGAACATCTTATTGGTGACACCAAAAGGCTGTCTCAGATATTGTTAAATATACTAAGTAATGCTGTGAAATTTACCCACAAAGGTGAAGTTTCTTTGCTTGTAGAGCAAATCGAAGAATATGAAGATAAAGTGTTACTGCTTTTTTCAATTCGCGATACAGGCATTGGCATCGAACCCAAAAATCAACCCTGGATTTTTGAAAAGTTTTATCAAGTTGATGGTTCTATGAATCGCTCTTTTGGTGGCAGTGGATTGGGTCTAGCCATTGTAAAGCAACTGGTTGATACCATGGGTGGACGAATTTGGTTTCAATCTACCGTTGGTCAGGGGACGGTTTTTTATTTTAACTTGCCTTTTTACAAAGACAAAGAGGCAAAAGAACGAGAAGATGCAAAGAAAGGGAAAGATCCATCTCGTGATGACAAAAAAACGAGAGCTGGGAAGATCTTACTTGTTGATGATGATTCATTCAATCGAAAAATAGTAGGTGCTTGGATGAGAAAATGGAACTTTGACTATGAGGAATGTAGCAGTGGCAAAGAAGCACTTGCGTTGATTCATAAAAAGACTTTTGATCTCATCTTAATGGATGAGCAAATGCCAGGAATGCGAGGCACCGATGTGGTACGTCAACTGCGAAAAAATCCTCAATGGGCTTCTATTCCTGTCGTAGCCATGACAGCCAATGCGATGAAAGGGGATCGAGAGCGCTTCCTTGCTATGGGCATGGATGATTATCTATCGAAACCTTTTGAATCAGCTTGTCTGCTACGTTTGTTGCAAAAATGGATACCAAAAAGAATAGAGGCATAGTTTCCATGGTACCGGTAGTCTTAGAAGGCATTCAAAAGCTAATTACCAAAAAGACAGGACTTGTCTTTTCAGAATCAAAAATAGATATCCTAGAAAATACCCTTAAAGAACGAATGAAACAATTGAAGCTATCTTCTTTAGAAGGATACTACAATTTACTATTATCGGCAGAGCCAGAAGGGGAGGCTGAATGGGAACAGCTTTACCCACTGATTACCATTGGAGAGAGCTTTTTTTCCGTGATAAAGGCCAGTTTCAGTTGCTCAAACAAAGAATTCTTCCCCAAATTATACAAAGAAAAGAAAAGCAAAAAAAAATATCCCTTTGGAGTGCCGGTTGTTCTACGGGAGAAGAACCCTACTCTCTCGCCATCGTGATGCAAGAGCTTCTTGGTAAGAACAGTGATTGGCATGTAAAAATTATTGGAACGGATATTAATCGAGAAGCTTTACAGAAAGCTCGGCAGGGACAATACCGATCCTGGTCTTTTCGAAGTATTGATCGCACTTATATGAATCAGTACTTTTCGCAGGATGGCAGTTGGTCTATCGATCCTTCGATCAGAGAAGCAGTTCGTTTTGAATATCTCAACTTGGTGGAAGACAGCTATCCCGATTATGCAAAAGGAATTTACGATATTGATCTAATTCTGTGCCGCAATGTCTTTATCTATTTTCAAGACGAAGGGATTGAGAAAGTTCTCAATAAATTTTTCCATACTCTTTCGCCACAAGGATATCTCTTAACAGGCCATGCTGAGATATTAGGTGTAAAAACAGAGCACTACTTTCATATGGATTCTTATAGAGAAGGCCGTATTTGGAAACGAGGAAAGCCCTCCTTCGTGAAAGAGCAGAAAGCGTCTTTTTGCGCAGAAAGGATTCTGTCGGTTGCTTTTAAGGACTCTAGCCTAGTAAAGTCAGTTCTTGATCAGAATAGGACTCTTTCACATCGCCAAAAGCAAGAAAGTCTTCGTCAAGAGAAAGAGTCAATGCTCTCTAGAGAGCATAGGGAGGTTTCTACGGATGAAGATCAAGAGAAACGAAGCCTGCTTGAGATAGCGAGGGAGAAAGCAGATCGAAAAAAGTATGCAGAAGCCCTTCAAGATTGCCAACGTCACTTGAAGAGCCATCCCTTTGACGCCAGAGCCTATTATCTTATCTCGCTGATCTATGTAGAGCAAGGGCTCGAAGAGGAGGCCATTGCTACTTTACGTAAAGTCTTGTATCTTGCTCCGCACTATATATCGGCTCATATAGAGCTAGGTCATCTCTACATTAACCAAGGGAATCTTCAAAAAGGTAGAAAAGTGTGGATAAAAGCAAAAGAGATCATTTTACAAGAACCAACGGATTTGTATTACGAAGGTGATGAAAGGCTCGAGGAACTATTACGCAAAATGAAGTGTCTGCTAGGAGAGGGATAGAATTTGTTGGGAACTTCTAAAGAGAAGGTCTATCTAATTATTGTTCTTAAAGGGCAACGATATGGCGTACCTGCAGAGCAAATAAAGCAGATAGCGCCTTTACCAATGATTAGCCAGGCAGAAGAATATCCTGATACTGTTGCTGGATTGATTGACTGGCATGGCCAGGCAATGCCACTTATCGATTTGTCTCGCACTTTAGGAAGAGGGTCTCACGAATATAGACTGCAAGATAAAGTCATTGTATTAGAGGCAGGAGATACAACAGTCGCTCTTGTCGTGAATGCTGTAGAAGATATGTATTCTTTTGCAACAGAAGAAATCAAAGCGATTCCGCAAGTGCAACATCAATCGCTATTGCCACCTTTTGTAACGTCTTTGGTTCGTCATGATCAGGAGCTTATTTTTCTTCTTTCAGGGGACTTGTTGCTTTTACAATCCTTTGAAAGTGAGACAAGGTTAAACAATAAAGCTTGGCCTCCTTGGACTGATGAAGAAAAGCAGGAGTTGCGCCAGCGAGCACAGGTACTCGCGCAGCCTTTTGATAAGGAAAGCAATCGTTCAGGAGAACGAGTCGGTGTGGTCGTGCGATTAAATGGCGAGCTTTTTTGGTTTGATTTAATCTATGTGCAAGAGTTTTTAACTTTATCAGAGATTGTTCCCATTCCTTGTACCCCAGAGCATGTTGTTGGTGTTACCAATCTGAGGGGCCAGATTATAACAGTTTTTGATTTGCGGCCTTTCCTGGGCTTACCTCGTAAGAAATCTACTAGAAGCAAATTGGTCGTTATTGCTACCAAAGATTTTTTAGGAGCCTTACAAATTGATGCGATTATGGATCTCGTGGTGCTTAGAGAAGAAGAGATATTGCCAGCGCCAGTGGCCTTACGGTCTCTTGCTGATGAATATGCTCGTGGTCATATCCCTTTTAGAGAGAAATTTATAGCAACCATCCTTGATATAGATAGAATCTTTCAACGAGAAGAACTTGTCGTTTACGAAGAAATATAAAAGAGGAGGGTACTACGTGTTTTCCATAAAGCTTAGAAATAAAATATTTCTCAGTTTTTCTTTTCTATTATTTTTTCTTTTACTTCTAGTAGCGGTAAACTACTTATTAACAAGTAAAAGTCTCGAACTGAGAAAAATAGCTGTTGATGAGTCAGCAGAATCTACCTTGATTATGGAGCTAGAAAAAGATCACTTGCAGTGGGTCTTAGCAGCAAATAGCTCTCTCATTGACGGCAGGCCCTTTGAAGAACAATTCGATCATGAACAGTGTAGCCTTGGGCAGTGGTATTACAGGTACATAGAAACAGAGGCCTTCAAGCAACTACCAGAGGAAAAGCAGCGAGTCTACTTTGACTTAGAAGAACCTCATCGCTTGTTTCACCACTATGGTGCAGAATTTGCAGCCTTAATCGAAAAAGGACCTTCTGCTAGAGCAGAAGCCAATGATTTTTTCTATAACCATGTGAACCCAGAGCTAGAAAAAACGTACCAACTACTTGGGGAGATCAATCGTTTTAAACAGGAAAGAGCTACCCAGGCCTTGCTGGAAGCAGAAGAGCAAGAATCTTACGGAAAAATGGTAACTTTTATAATTGCAGTACTGTCACTGCTACTAGGAAGTGGCCTTGCCTTTATACTGGCAAATAGCATTGCCAAACCAGTGCAAGAAACCATTCAGACGATCGCTGTAACATCGGCGCAAGTCGCCGCATCGATGGAGCAAAGTGAACGAACAGCCATTTCTCAAGCTTCATCAGTAGCGGAAGTTACTTCTACGATGGAAGAATTGCGTGTTTCTTCTGAGCAGTCTACACAACAAGTGATTAAGGTTGCAGAAAATGCGCGCGACGCCGCTGTTGCAGCCACCGAGGGGCTTACTTCTGTAGAAGCGATGATTCGCGATATGCAAGATCTGCGCTCTAAAGTTGATTCTATCGCCCATCAAATCTTAGATCTTAGTGAACAAATCAGTCAGATTGGTACAATTAGTTCTACTGTGAAAGATCTAGCTGATCAGACCAATATGTTGGCTCTCAATGCAGCTGTTGAAGCTGTACGTGCAGGAGAACATGGAAAAGGTTTTGCCGTCGTCTCGGCAGAAATCCGGAAACTCGCTGACTTAAGCAAAAAAGCATCACAACAAATAACAACGATCGTCGTGGATCTTCAAAAAGCTACGAACCGAACTGTTATGGTTACGGAAGAAGGCACCAAACAAGTGGTAGCAACAGAAAGACTAACAAACAAAAATGGTGATGCTTTCCGAGAGTTACAGAGGAGCATGGAAGAAATATCTCAATACATTGAACAAGTATCACTGAACTTAGAGCAGCAAAGCGGTGCCATTGGAGGCGTGTCGACAGTGATGGAAGATATTACACAAGGTACAAAAGAAACGGCTGCTTCTATTGGGGAAACAAAAGAAGGTATGGAGAATCTCCGTAAAGCAGGTATGATGCTCAAAGACACGGTTTAATAAAAGAAGGTGGGATGGATGACAATTGTTGATCAAGAGTTAAGAGAAATCTTTCAAGCTGAAGCAGCGGAACGCCTTGACCGCATGGAAAGAAATCTTTTACAACTTGAGCAGGAGCGCCACAACCAGGATCTGATTAAGGAGCTATTTCGTGACGCCCATTCTTTCAAAGGTATTTCCCGTCTCGTAGAACAAAAAGAACTAGAAAGGCTATCGCATCAGTTAGAAGATCTCTTAGATAAAATCAAAAGTGGGCACGTAGCCATAACAGAAGAATTGATCACCACGCTAGCCGAGTGGGTTGATCAGTTACGTATATTGGTCCATTGTGCTATAACGGGAGAGATGAAGGTAGACAGTGAAAGTCCCTTTCTAGGAACACAAGATTCAAGGGGCAATCGCCTTGCCACTGCTGTTGAAACTGCGGTCCAGGAGACCGCGGAAACAATGGAAGGCAAAGGAATTCAGAAACGAGAAGCTAGACGCACCCATGTACTAGAAACGATTCGTGTAGCTACAGCAAAGCTTGATGGACTGCTACAACAGTCTGGCGAGTTAACAGTATCACAAGTTCGCTTGAAAGAGCATATTGGTTACTTAGAACTCATCAATGGACAAGTAGAAGATTGGCTCAATCAACGTAAATATTACACTTCGCCTAAAAAAGAGTTGAAGCAACTTAAAAAAAACATGGCCTATCTGAGTCAAGAGTTGAATCGTGTATACAAACTTCTAGACAACGATTGTGAGCGCCTTCATTGGATTGCCAATCAGATGAGCGATGAGATTGGAACAATCAGACTGATCCCGCTTTCTTTTCTTTTCAAACAATACCACCGCTTGGTGCGCGATCTGGCTACGTCGCAACAGAAAAAAATACGTCTGACCATAGAAGGAGAAGACATTCTCGTAGACAAATATATTCTTGAACAATTGCGCGATCCACTCGTTCACCTTGTGCGCAATGCCATTGACCATGGCATTGAGAGATCCGATCTCCGCTTAGAAAGAGGCAAAGACGAGTATGCCACTTTGCGAATCAAAGCGATGCAAACTTCCACTCACGTACTCTTACAAGTTCAAGATGATGGAAATGGAATCAATCTAGAAATGATTAAAGCAAAAGCGCTTGCTTTGTCGCTTTATCAGCGAGAAGAGCTAGAAGCCATGTCAACGCAGCAACTTCAAATGCTCATCTTTGAATCAGGTTTTTCCACACGTACAAATGTCTCTGCTCTTTCCGGTCGAGGCATTGGATTGGATGTAGTAAAAAGTAGAATTGAAAGCTTAAAAGGATCTATTCATCTCCAATCTCAAATCGGTGAGGGAACCTTAATTCAGCTTCGAATGCCCGTCTCTTTAATAACCACATCGATTATAGTTGTTCAAGCAGGTGCCTATAACTATGGTATTCCCTCTGAGGAAGTTAAAGGTCTACGTTTTTTTCGCAGCGATGAAGTGTTTTACACGGAAGGCCGAGAAGCTATTATGTACCAAGGAGAACCGGTATCGATTCAGTCATTGTTGGAGTTACTGGAACTAGCCGATGAACAACAAGTCCGGCAAGAGAATCAAGAAAAAAAAGGTGCTATTATCATTTCTAATGGAGAAGAAAAGGCGGCTTTTGTTGTAGATGCCTTTATTACAGAAAGCCAGGTGATTGTGAAGCCTTTTTGTTCTCTTCTGAAGAGAATCCGCAATGTCATGGGCGTTACCGTACTCGGAACGGGGACAATTTGTACTGTATTAAATCCTTATGACCTAGTGAAAGCGGTGCAAAAAGAGAGAGTTAAAACTTTTTCGCTCCGACAAGCTCCTGTTGAGAAAAAAAAGACATCTGTTTTATTGGTAGAAGACTCTATCACGACGCGTGTTCAAGTAAAAAGAATTTTAGAAAGCCAAGATTTCGTCGTAACAACAGCCGTTGATGGAGCAGAAGCTTGGCAACTGTTGCAGGATCATCCCTTTCATGCTGTTGTAACAGATGTAGAAATGCCCAATATGGATGGCTTTACTTTAACAGAGAAGATTCGTCAAAGCCCCAATCTCAAGCAATTACCTATCATTTTGCTAACGTCACTGATGAAAGAAAGTGAAAAAAAGCGTGGTGTAGCGGCGGGCGCCGATGCATACTTGGTTAAATCTTCTTTTGAACAAGAAGTTCTAATCAATACATTGCATCGGCTGTTATAGGAAAAGAAAGGCGGCCTGTTATAAGTGCCTAGGATCGATAGAGAAACCCCTTCTGTAATTGCCATTGGGGCTTCTACGGGTGGCCCTCCTGTTTTCCTTCAAATCCTACAAGCCTTACCAAAAAAATTTCCTGTACCTATCGTGGCCGTACAACATGTGGCAGAAGGTTTTATGAACTCTCTAGTTGGTTGGCTGCAACAGCACTGTCGTGTAAAAGTTAAATTGGCAGAAAAAGGCGAACGAATTTGTAGAGGAACAGTATACTTTGCGCCAGAAGGCTATCATCTAGAAGTAAATTCAAGTGGAATCATTGCACTTTCTTCAGCACCGCCACAAGCCGGTCATCGTCCGTCCATTGATCTAACTTTTCAGTCTTTGTGTTGCTTTAGTCCTTGTTGTTGGGCTTTTCTCCTAACGGGCATGGGCAAAGATGGGGCACAAGGATTGAAAGGCCTTCATGATAGTGGTTGTTACACGGTAGTGCAAGACCCTGCTTCGTCTATTATTTATGGAATGCCTGGAGAAGCCCTTCGCTTACATGCTGTTGATGAGGTGTTGTCGCCACCGTTGATGATTGAACGGCTCTTGGGACTTGTTGAAAGAAAAGCATTGTAAACAAAGAAAAGCCTGCCCGATATAAAAGGGCAGGCTTTTTCTGTTAAATATTATGCCAATCTTGAAAAACTGGTTGATAGCCTTTCTGAAGTAACATCTGACGAATTTCTTCCGTTGATCGTTCGTCAGAAATGATAAATTGACCGTCTTTCGCTTCTTCATCAATATGGCCACCTACCGCTGTATTTACACCGGAAGAAAGACGAGTCACGCCCAAAGGCACTAGATTGTCTCGTAATGCAGCCGATTCCCTCGTGGAAAGCGTAATGCCCAGACGGGGCATAAAGAGGCGGAAAGCGAGGATGATCTGAACTAGATCGCGATCAGAAACGGGCGCTGTTGGTTGATATCCTTCAGGGCCGCTCTTAATGCGAGGGATAGAAACGGATATTTCCGTATCTAAGTAACGGTCTTGCAAGTATTGTGCATGGAGCCCTGTGAAAAAGACTTCAGAAGGCCAATGATGTAAACCAAGAAGAGCCCCAACATTCACGCGCCTCATGGCAGCTTGACAACCACGCTCCGGTGCATCGAGGCGCCAACGATAATCACGCTTGGGGCCAGCAGGATGGAGTGACTCGTAGGTCTTTTCATCATACACTTCCTGATAAATCGTTAATCCATCAACGCCATGCTTTGTTAGCAAAGTGTATTCTTCAGTGCTTAAAGCATTGATTTCAACAGATAAGGAAGTAAAGGATTCTTTGATAATATCCAGTGCTTGTACCAGATATTCTAGGGGCTCTTTGCCTGGCACATCGCCTGTTAATAGCAAGACTTGCTTTAATCCTGTTGAAGCAATTGCCTTTGCTTCTGCTTCAATTTCTTCTGGTGACAAGCGACGTCTCTGAATCTCTTTGTTAATATGACTAAAATTACAATAGAGGCAGCGATTCACACATTGATTGGACAAATAAAGAGGCGTATAAAGTTGTATCGTACGTCCAAAGTGTTGCAGCGTAAGTCGATGGGCCTTCTGCGCCATTTCTTCTAAAAATTCTGTTGCAGCGGGAGACAAAAGGGCTAGAAAATCAAGAGCCTGCAGTCGTTCTTTACGGATGATAGATGCGACTCTTTGCGAGGTCACTTTACGCATATAATCATTGACGTCAAGGCCATCGTAGCTTTTTAATAAGGGATAAAAAGACATGTTATGATCCGTCCTCTAATTCGTTGACTCTCCCAAGAAGTAGTGACAAAAGTTGTAAAAAATCTTAGTCCTGCAAAAATCCTGTCAGCGGTGAACTAGCACGAGCATACTCTACAGTTTGCCCCGGTTGGGCGAGATAGGCGAGACGGCCTGCTTGTACAGCCTGGCTAAAAGCTTTGGCCATGATTAGAGGATCACCAGCCGTAGCAATGGCTGTGTTCACCAGTACAGCGGCGGCACCCATTTCCATGGCTTCAGCAGCTTCCGAGGGCTTACCAATACCAGCATCAACAATAATAGGGAGAGAGCACTCTTCGATGAGAATACGAACGATCTCCTTCGTTTTTAATCCTCTGTTCGTGCCAATGGGAGCACCTAGGGGCATAATGGCAGCGGCGCCTGCTTTTTCTAAAGCTTTGGCGGCGTACAGATCAGGATGCATATAGGGAAGAACGACAAAACCTTCTGCTGCTAAAACTTCTGTGGCTTTAATCGTCTCATTGTTGTCAGGCAAAAGATACTTATTATCAGAAATCACTTCAATCTTAATCCAGTTACCACAGCCGCTCGCTCGGGCCAAGCGGGCAATGCGAACGGCTTCTTCTGCTGTTCGAGCGCCCGAAGTATTGGGCATAAGAATGGCTTCCGGTGGAATATGGCGCAACACATTCTGTTGTCGGTTCTGCAAATCGACACGGCGCAATGCAACGGTCACCACTTCTACGCCTGTCTCTGTCATAAGGTCCTGAATAATTCCTTCATCTGCGAACTTACCACTGCCGATAAAAAGACGATTTCGAATCTCCTTATCTCCAATTCTTAGGTTGTCCATCTTAACCACCTCCAACAAACATCAATATCTCAATTTGATCGCCTTCTGCGAAAGTAACCTTCTCCCAACCATCTCTAGAGAGAATGGAACCATTGTACTCAATAATCAAGCCTTCTAAAGGAAGCTCTTTGGATTCTAAGTAGGTGATCAGAGACATAGGAGAGGCTACTTCGACAGGTTCGCCATTCACTGTAACCTTCATCGTTAAACTCCTTTCTGAAAGACAAAAAAGACCACGCCCGTAGGGTAGCCTTTTCATTGTGACAATCATTCACATAAAGCGCTTCCCTACGCTGGTATAATCCAGGTCAGGTTCAAAGAGTTGAGAAGACACCTTCTCTCTCAGCCGCCTTAGGCGGCACCCCTAGCAAACAATCTATTGAATTGATAGACCTATCAAGAGTTTACTACTATCATGGCAAGACTGTAAAGTCTTAATTCAACGATTTTTTGTATCGCGAACTGATTTGATAATTCCGAAAGTAACGCCTGTTACAAAGGCAACATAAATCCCTATCTCAGCACCTTTTTTAAAGCCAGCCCAATTGAAGCAATCTGCTTGCCAGAAACCATAGAGACCACCCCAGATCAAACCAGCAAAAATGAGCACAAAACCATTGAAGACTTTGTACATCTCAGGATGATGACGTAAGGCGTACTTAAAAACTTCTACAGTGGTAAGGATGAGAACTGATAAAATCGCAATTAAATACTCGCCATTGGTCGGAGTCAAAGCCCAATCCATTATTTACCACCCCTGCCATAGCCTATGACAAAGATGGCACGATAGGTGAATAAAGCGATAGAAAAAGATAAAGAACATAAGCCTTCTTTTTTTTCCTAGGTGGAAGTGATATATTAAACTATGAAATCAAGGGATTCCTTCAGAGGAAGGGTCTACTCAGAAGCGTGATAATGATACATAAAGAAAGGGATCCTTCGTAAGAATGACGATTATATATGTAGAAGATCTGGTTAAGCAGTTTAAAGATTTTACAGCGGTAAAAGGGATATCTTTCGAAGTACAAAAAGGTGAAATCTTTGGCTTTCTTGGTCCCAATGGCGCTGGTAAATCAACGACAATTAAGATACTTTGCACTTTGCTTTCTCTTACATCAGGCAAAGCAATGCTGAATGGATTTGATGTAACGAAAGAAGCGCTCAAAGTGCGTCAGTCCATTGGCTTGGTTTTTCAAGATTACTCGCTTGACGATCGATTGACGGCAGAAGAGAATCTTTACTTCCATGCCATGCTATATAGTGTACCTCGGGAGCAGATGAAAGAACGGATGGATCAAGTCTTGGCTATGGTTGATTTAACGGACCGACGACGCGATCCAGTGCGCAATTTTTCTGGAGGCATGAAACGACGCTTAGAAATTGCCCGAGGTCTCTTGCATCATCCCAAAGTACTTTTTCTTGATGAGCCCACCATTGGTCTGGATCCACAGACACGCCGAGCTATCTGGAGCCATGTAAATAAATTGCGCGATGAATTTGAGCTAAGCGTTTTCATGACCACCCATTATATGGAAGAAGCTGAAAATTGCGATCGAATTGCCATTATTGATCATGGTGACATCGTTGCTTTAGATTCACCTGAAAGCCTAAAAGAACAAGTGGGTGGCGATGTGATTACGATCCGAACAGATCAGAATGAAGCAATGATAGGTGCTATAGGGGAAAAATATGGCCTACAAAGCACTTTAGTGGGTGATTCCATCCGCCTAGAAGTCCAAGATGGTTCTTCTTTTATCCCTCGTGTGGTAGCAGACTTTCCCGGTGCAATTCAGAGCATTCATGTTCATGAACCGACTCTCGATGATGTCTTCTTAAAAATAACAGGCCGGGCCATTCGTGATGAATTGATTAGCGAAGCAGAACGATCACGACAAAAAGTAAGAAGTTTTCGCAAAGGAAAGCGGTAATGCTTGTTACTTTCTATAGAGAGAGGTTTTATTGTTGAACTTGTTAGAATCAATTGCAAAAACCATTTACGTCATCTGGTATCGAGAACTACTTCGTTTTCGTCGTGAGAAAAGCCAATGGGCGGGTATGGTCATGCAGCCCACTTTGTATTTGCTATTTGTAGGAACAGGTATAGCTTCTGCCATGGCTTTTCGCGGCTTGCCAGAGGGGGTGGAGATTGACTATCTTACCTTTGTTTACCCTGGCATTATTGGCATGTCCATACTTTTTACGTCCATGTTCTCAGGCGTCTCGATTATTTGGGATCGGGAGTTTGGCTTTCTGAAAGAGATTTTGGTTGCACCCGTACCACGCTGGGCCATTTCTGTGGGCAAGGCACTCGGCATTGCTACGATCGTTTCTTTTCAAGCTGTTGTCTTGTTGCTCCTCTCCCCCTTAGCCGGTGTGCCCTTGACTGTGAAAGCAGCTCTTGGCATTTTACCTATCTGCGCCATGATTGGTTTTTCTATTGGTTGTCTTGGTATTGCCATTGCAGGACGCATGGAATCTCTCCATGGCTTTCAATTGATCTCGAATTTTTTAACCATGCCCATGTTTTTTTTAAGCGGTGCCATCTTTCCTTTACATACGGCTCCGGATTGGTTGCAGTGGCTGATGAAGATCAATCCTCTTACCTATGGCGTTGATGCCTTACGCAATGTTATCTATGATGGCATTCCCACAGCACGCCTAATGGTACAACACAGTCTTAGTTATGACTTGATGATACTGGCCCTTTTTGGCTTGGTCACTGCGACTGCTGCAGCGACGGCTTTTAATAAAACGGAGTAGACTGCGTACCCCTTCTTCTGTGCTTCTTAGAAACACAGAAGAAGGGGTTTTTTGTGTTTTTTGAAGTTATGTCAGGAAGGGTATGACTGGTTAGAAAAAAGCCAAAAGATATAGAGCCGTAATGATTACAAGAAAAGCCAGCAGAAAAGTAGACCAAGCTGTAAGCTTCTTGTCTCTGCGCAGAAACCATCTACCTAGGTTTATTGTGTAGATGACTACGGCAAGGCCTACTACGATGATGAAATAATCATGAAATGCTACTCCCATTCTGCTTCACCTGACAAGTCCTCTTCTTCTGTTGTTTCTGGCGGAAGCAACTTTTGAGTAGCAGGATTGGGCCGTGCTGGCGCCAATTGGAAACCAAAGAACTCTATCTCAGGTTGAATCGAAACAACGATATCGGCTTTTTGGTACCATTCATGCCAAGGAAGGGCCATATACTCTTTCGTTGTTAAAGTGCGCCAACGAAGAGGGCGAATCAAGTAAAAAGGGTCGGCGGGAAGGGCTTGCATTCTCTGAATCAGATCTAAAGCTTGCTGATTCAGTTCTTCTGCAATGGCTTCTTCTAAGAAGCGAAAAGCTTCTGGGGTTACATAGGGACCAGCTTGTACTTCTAAGAGCTTTCCTAAGAGCCTGGCTGATATTTCTATACGAATGGGGTCTGTAGATTCGTCGACCTTGATGCGCACTGGTTTTTGTTGATCTAATATAACAGAAACATACTTACCTTCTTCCATGGGATCTGGAAACGTCCAGATGCCTGTCTGATAGCGGCCACGAATGATTTCTGTTATGCGCACCTCATCGGCATCCATATAGCCTACCAAATGCCCACCTACAAGAACGCCTGCACCGATATAAGATACAGGATTGCCGCCAGAGCGATGCAGCGTGCTTGGAATGTTTCTCACTTCTTCCTCTACAGATCCTTCGTCCGCTCTAAATTCAGAAGTAGGTCGAGGCTTTACTTCCGTTCCTTCTTTTTCTTTAGCTACTTCAGGGTTGATAGCCATAATGGGAATCAATCCGTCAAGATGATAAACTTCCATTTCATTGTTCAGATCATGAAGACGGACAAAAGGTGAAAAGCCAAATTGACGTTGTATGTCCACAATATCTTCAATATATCGAGCAATGTTCTCTTCCAGGACAGGCACAGCATGTTGAAAAATTTCTCGAGCGGGAGAACCCTTGGACATAAAAAAGATAAGGGTTCGCCGAAACTCACGATGACGGTTGAAAAAGTCTAGAATTTGGTCAAGGCCTTGACGTACCAGTTCTTCTCCAATAACGACAGTACGACATTGTGTAAAAGTAACTCGTCGCTCCACCGTTGCCTCTAGCAGAGCAAATCCTTCCGGAATGGTACGAGCTGCAATTGTTACGACTTTCGAGATTTCTGCTGGTGAGGTCGATTGATCGCCACCGCCGCCACCACCACCTACAATCGCTTCAGGAACGGCAATGCGCGCTGTTACTTCAATAAGTCCTTGTGGACTTTGATCAATGCCCATGGAAAGGACAAAAGCCATTTGATCTAACTCTTTCTTATCCCAACAAGACGTAAGCCATAGAGGAGATAGAAAAAGTAGAAGAAGAGTCCCTAGTTTTTTTTTGTTCCCTATTGATTTGATCATAGCGATGTCTGCTCCCTCTTGCGGACGAGCTTTATTTTTCGCTTTTTTTTCTTGCGCCACATTGCGACGAGAAGCAACAATAAGGCCAAAGCAAAGATCAGGCCCAGTCCCCAGGGCCGCAAGATTTCATATTCCCACTTCATAGCCGTAAGATAATCAGTAGGCATAAAAGCATAGAGATAGGTTAGCAACGCCAAAGGGAAAACATAGGGCTGATAAAAAGGTGCATCTACTGTTTTGGCAAAGGTAATCGTGGCCACATAGAGAGAGAGAGACGTTTTAACAATCATCATAATCACTGTCGTAAAGACAAAGAGAGACTCTAAGTTCTGCAGGAACCGCCCCCAATTGATATTACGAATTAACTGATACAGGGGCGAGCCTACATGAGGTGTAGAGGCGAAGGGGAAGTTCAGTCCGTAGGCTAACAAAGCAAGTGAAATAAAAAAAACATTAAAAGCCATGCCGTAGAAAGCGACAAAGCGAAGGCTTTTGGCGCTTCGGATGTTCGGATAAAGGGCCATTAAGATAGCCACTTCAATAAAGATAGAAAGGCGAAAAAAAGCATGGATGGCCAATTCATCAAGGCCTGGACCGAAGATAGGAGCTAAGAAGATGATTTCGGCTTGAGAAAAGGAACTAAATATAAGAAAAAGAAAGGCGCCTAGCGTAAGGGGGAGGAGCAATACATTGGCTCGGCTGATTGCTTCAGGACCCTTATAGGCGCCATAGGTAACAGATAGCATAAAAGGCAATAAGAGAGCCCACAAAGGCGTTTCAGGCAAAATGGTGTAATTGACAATATCTCCAAATTCTCGCAGAGCAATGGCTGTGATATAAAGAATATAAAAAGTTAAGGGCCAACCGATCAGAATTACAGCCCATTTACCGAAAAGAAGGCCAGGGATTTCCACTAGAATTTTATCAGGAAAATAGTCTCGTAGTTTTACAATGATCCAGAGCAAAGGCAGAAGATAGATATAGCTAATAATGGGAATGAGCCAGAGAGCACTTAAGCCATCTTGGGCGTATAGACGAGGAAGGGCAAGTAAAATGACAGAAGTTACATAGATCCAAAGCAATAGAAAGAGTTCAAAAGTACCGATTTTGCCAGGTGTCTTCATAACAAGGGTGCCTCACTTAGAGCGTTCTGCGCAGTTTTATCTTACCTATTCTAGAACGAGGCGGTCGCCATTGATTTTCACGAAATTTATCAAGACTTCGTAGAGAGAGAGGACGCTTGTTCTGGTAAGAAATAGGTCCTCGAAAAATAAAGTCATCTCCAAAAGGTCTTTTGGGCGTAAGGGGTGATAGCAAAGGTACGCCTAGAGATTTGACCCCGGCTAGGTGAAAAGCTAGTAATAAAGCGACGATGGCCAGACCATACAGTCCGAGGAAGGCAGCGCCTACTAATAGAATAAGTCGTAAGATTCGAATGCTATAGAAAAAAGTATAAGTCGGGAGGCTAAAGCTGGCTAAAGCCGTAATGGCCATGATTACAACAAGAATGGGAGAAACGAGGCCTGCTTCAACAGCAGCCTGACCGATAATAATGGCGCCTACGATACCGATGGTAGGACCCACTTGTTGAGGCACTCGCAAGCTGGCTTCACGAATTAACTCCAATGACAATTCAAGAAAGAGTATTTCAATAAAGACAGGAAAGGGCACTTGTTCTCGAGCACCTGCCGTAGCCAGCATGAGTTCGGTCGGCAACATCTCTGGGTGATAAGCCTGCACAGCCATATACAAAGCCGGTGCAAATAGTGTAATAATCACAGAAAAAAGGCGAAGCAAGCGAATGAAATTCCCAAAAGGTGTACGAAGATACATGTCTTCGGGAGAATGAATAAAATTCCAGAGTGTGATAGGTGCTACAAGGCCATAAGGACTGCGATCCAAAAGAACGGCCATCGAACCATCGGAAAGTGCTGCTGTAACCCGATCCGGTCGCTCTGTTATGACATGTTGTGGAACGAGTGAGTTGCTTTGATCTTCTAAATATTGTTCAAACAGTCCAAGATCGTGAACCGTATCTACATCAATGGATTGAATGCGTTTGCGCATCTCCTTCACAAGCGCTGGATTGGTCAGTCCGGCAATATAGACTAAGCAATAACGAGTGCGTGCAAGGCGTCCGACAACACGAATCTCGCAGACCAACCGCGGTGTCCGCAGGCGGGCCCGTACGAGACCGATGTTCGTATCAAGATCTTCTACAAAACTTTCTTGAGGTCCCCGAGCTGTTGATTCGATGGTAGGAGGAGAAATGGCCCGCCCCGGCACGGTAATGCCTTCAATCACCAAAGCTTTTTCCTGACCTTCTACAAAAAGAATAACATGACCATTGATGAGTCGTTCTACAATCGTTTTCTTGTCCTGGGTGATTAAGGTTTCTCCTGGTGCTGTAGTGACCTTGCAAGCTAGAAGATCTAATAAAGTCGCTGTTTCTGGCGAAGACGCCGGTGGCGTCACTTCCATGGTTAAAGGGTGAATCAGCATCGTGCTTAGATGCTCTGTACTGACCTGGCTATGAAAGTAGACGAGTAAAGCAGGTACAGAATAAGGCAAGCCAATGGAGAGAGGTCGCACCATTACGTCGTCATTCAGTGAGAGAAGAAATTCTTGATCAAGCCAATGGCGAACCGAAGAAAGGTTGTTAGGAATGACGCCAGACTCTTGGTCTTCCTGGTTCTTTTGATCGGGAAAAGGTGTTGGTTTTTCCTGTGGTTTGTACAGGGATGTTACATCTTCAGGCTCTTCTAGAGGACTTTTTTTCAAGGGGGGCGTCGGCTTAAGAGAAAAGGATTTATCGATGGGTGGCTTTTTGATAGACAAAAAACTTTTTATAAGCTTCTTCCAGTTCAGTGAAGACAAAGAAGACACCCCTCGCTACGACCTGACTATCTTTCCTTCCTTCGTAGCTTTTGTTGAACCCTTCCTTTCTTATTCTTTTTTTCCTTTCTTTCAGGCGCTTTAATAGAGGCTTTCTTCTGTATGGTCTGCACTGTTTAATTGATCAGCCCAGCTTTGTAGACTTATGAAGCGTCTGTTCACCACATCCCAGTCAATGTTTTTCATAAAAGCGTCGATGTAGCGCTCGCGCTCTGTGCCATAGTCTAGGAAGTAGGCATGTTCATACATGTCGATAATTAAGAGTGTGGTGGCGCAATCCACAATGCCTTTATCGTGAGCATCGGCCAGGTAGTTATGGAGCTTCTGATCGCGAAAATCAAGACTAAGTAAGACCCAGCCGCGAGAAGCAGCAGCTGCCGCTTTAAAATCTTTTTCCCAGGCTTCATAGGAGCCAAAGTTTTTCTTAAGTGCATCTACAATAGGTCCGTGAGGGCGTCCTGTACCTCCAAGGTTTTCGAAGTAAAGTTCGTGAAGAACGACACCGTTAATATTGAACGTTTCCTCTACTTTCAGACAGCGGTAGGGGGTATAACGAGGGTTCTGGTCTGCTCGGTCTACTTGTTGGAGACGACTGCGAATCTCGTTAATAGTCTTTACATAGCCTTTGTAAAGTTTTTCATGCTCTTTAATCTGCTTTGGAGAAATGCCCTTTAATTGCAATAGAGCTGGATCAAGAGGATAAGCGCTGATTTTACTCATTCAGGGATGCACTCCTTTCCAATTCTCTCGATCTACTGTACGATAAAAGTGGAAAGAATAGGTCTCGAAAATAATGGTAGAGGTTGGTAGAGTTGAAGGTGCATTGGGTGATTCTTAATGTTGCTATCAAAGATAAGAAAGTATATAGAAGAGGTGTATTGATATGAAAATCCAGATACCGGGACGTGAAGTCCTCGTAGTAGAGCATTTGGTTCTTGATTACAATGGTACGATTGCAGAAGATGGCCACTTGCTATCTTCTGTACCGCCTCTATTGGAAGATTTGTCGACTTTATTCAAGATACATGTCATTACAGCCGATACCTTCGGATCGGTAGAGCGGGAATGTGTTTCTTTGCCTGTTACGGTGCACACACTAGAGAGTACTGATCATAGCAGGGAAAAAGAAGAATTTGTTCGCAGTCTACTCGGTGCTGTGGTAGCCTTCGGGAATGGGGCCAATGACAAAGAAATGTTGAGAAGTTCTGATCTAGGAATTGCTGTTCTAGGGCCGGAAGGGTGTGCGGTGGAAACTTTACGCAGTGCTCAAATTGTGGTTCCTTCCATAGAAAAAGGTCTGGCTCTTTTACAAAAGCCAGACCGTCTTATTGCTACCCTGCGGCGTTAAGTTTTTTGTTAACAGGTATAAAGGCGATATGGGGATAGAGGATTTGCCACATTTCATAGGCGGTAACGATTTGATAAGAAGGTTGTCCACTTTGTAGGATATCTTCATAGAGGCTAAAGGCCAGTCTTGCTGATAGTCAAGGTATTGTAAAAGCGATTGGGCTTTAGGAGCTGGTAGGGTGCCGACGCTCAACGTTGGATCTTGTAGGCCTTCTTTCTGTGCCACCCATTGAGCCAGCTCTTTGCTCTTAAAAAAGGGCAATACTCGTTCACCTTGTTCCGTCGCTATAGAAGCATAAAACCCCGTCTGAAAGCCTTCTTGTTGATATACGAGAGTGTACAGTTCCTGTTCTTTGAAATCTTTCTTCTTCAAAGCTGTCATCTCCCATCTGATGTCATTGCAATTAGAGTTGTCGCAGAGTTGTTGCTTGTCTCTATCCTTTTTGATTCTGGAATTCTCTCATGAAGTCGGCTAGAGCCTGACAACCTTCGCGGGGCATGGCGTTATAGATGGAAGCTCTCATGCCACCGACGGAGCGGTGACCTTTAAGACCATTTAGCCCTCTTCGGGTCGCTTCGCTGTTAAATTCTTTTTCTAGCTCTTCATTGGGCAGTCGGAACGTGATATTCATCAGAGAACGGCTGTCTTTTTCGGCATGGCCTGTGTAGAAGCCGCCGCTATTGTCAATGGCATCATAAATCAGGGCTGCTTTTTCTTCATTGTGCTTGGCTATTGCAGCAAGGCCGCCCTGGTTCTTAATCCACTTGGCAACAAGACCGACCATGTAGACAGAAAAAGAGGGAGGCGTATTGTAAAGAGAATTGTTCTTGCTATGGGTCTCGTAACGAAGCATGGTAGGGATGTTCTTGTTGCCTTGCTCGATCATATCTTGACGGATAATAACAACAGTAACACCAGAAGGACCTAAGTTTTTCTGTGCTCCGGCATAGATGAGTGCAAACTTGCTGGCATCAAAGGGTTTAGAAAGAATATCAGAAGACATGTCAGCGATTAAAGGGATATTTCCGAATTCAGGAAAAGAATGCCATTGCGTACCGAAAATGGTGTTATTGGAGGTAATATGAATATAAGCGGAATTTTCACTGCGATGAATCTCTTCAGGCTGAGGAATACGAACGTAGTTTCCTTCTTTGGTCGTAGCCGCAATATGAGTCTGCCCTAGTTTGGCGGCTTCTTTTTGCGCTTTTTCGGCCCAACTGCCTGTAAGAATATAATCAGCTTTCTGATCTTGACCTAAAAAGTTCATGGGAATCATGGCAAACTGGGTGCTGGCCCCACCTTGTAAGAATAGGACACGATAATCATCGTCCAGTCCTAGAAGCTCTTTAATCAAGCTTTCCGTACCAGCATTAATGGCTTCATACTCTTTGGAACGGTGGCTCATCTCAATTACGGACATGCCTGAACCTTTGTAGTTCAAAAACTCCTGCTGTGCCTCTTCCAAAACGGCTAAAGGAAGTGTCGCTGGTCCTGCACTGAAGTTAAATATTCTTTCTGTCATGAACAAGGTCCTCCCAATCAATAAGTTCAAAAATTAACTTTTCTACATTACCTATTATTATAACTTCCGCAAGTGGGAAGATACAAGCTTTTTGCGTACCTTTAGAAAAGGCAACTTCTTAATGAAACAAAAGAATCGCTCCCTAGAGTGGAGCAGATTCTTTTACAAGAGAAGAGTCCCTCGCTGTTTCTGATTTTTTATTTTTGTTCCATAAAGCGTAGAGCCTCTCCATCCCACTGATAGACTTTCACAGCATCTTCTTGACTTTCTACCGTAAAGTTATCAGGTAAGATGTGCGGATCGCCAGCTACTTTTAGGCGATTGATCTTTTTGGCAATATGAATTTTATCCGGTGAAGGATAGGTGAAAGCGCTTTCTTCTTGTACGCCATGCCAGTACAGACCTTTTGGATCGTCCCAGCTTTCGTGCCAGTAATATTCACTGACTTGCACATGGGCAAAGACTTGTTGAAAGACATTGTTCTCATCAATCCGAAAGATGCGGTTCCAGGTAGTTTCTTCAAAACTCCCCACTCGATTGTCTGCATGCTCCACCACAAAAAGGCCTCGTTGCTCCATACCAGGAAGCTCAAAAGTAGATATTTTTGTAACCATAGAGAGATCTCTCGATAATGCGATCAAACGATTACTCTCCTGTTCAAAAGCAGCAAGAAAAGCTTGGTGCTTTCCCAACGTAATAGCTAGAATAATCTCGTTGCCTGCAATGGGAGAAAAATCACCTTGTAGCTGTTGAACATCAACCGGTTCTATATCTGTTATTCCTTTTGCTTGTAAAGCGCGCTCAACCAATAAAGCTTCTTCTTTTTTTTCATTTTCTGCCAAAGTAGGAATGCCGTTGTCCCAGCGTAACAAGAGCAAGGTTGTGGAAAGAAGTAAAAAAGAGACTAGCAAAAGGACCCCTTTACGAAACAATGGACATTCACCTCCTTAAAACTTGTATATTATGCAGGGTGAATGTCCAATGTTCTTTTTTTATTTTTAAAATTTTCCTAAAAACCAATCCAAGAGAGTTTACCTTCTTTGCGAGGCGGAATGGCTGCTGTACCTTCTGCATAGCCCATGGTGACAAGAGCTACCAATTCACCATCGCCCATACCTAAGGTCCTGTTAATATCATCGGCTACGTGAAGCGGTGCTGTCATCCAGCAAGTGCCTAAGCCGGCGGCGTGTGCAGAGAGTAAGATGTTTTGTATAGCTGCTGAGACACTTTGAATTTTCCCCAGCCGATCGATATTGCAAGTACGAAGATAAGTTGGTGTAGAATCGGGCTGGGCTGTTACAGGACTCGATTGACTATAACAACAGATTAAGATGGGAGCGCCGCCTAAGGTATTGAAAAACTCCAGCGTAGATTGAATGACTTTTGGCTTATCTCTGAAAGCTCTTTCTAACTTTGGCAAAATAACTTGGCCAGCAGGACTGATGATATGGGCTAACTTGTCTTTGTCAGCGCCTCTGACGATATAAAAGTGCCATGGTTGTTGATTGGTCGTAGAGGGCGCCCAGAGACCTTCTTCCATAATTTTTTCGATCACTGCTTTAGGTGGTTCTTCTTTTTTGTACTTACGGATACTGCGACGTTCACGAATGGCTTGACTCAGTTCCATTGGCTCGACCTCCTTCTGCGTAACTGAAAGTGTAAAAAAAAGGGCTATTAAAGAGAAACACTTAGAATAAAAAGAGCCTTGGCAAAATGCCTTTATGTTATTGTTCATCACAATCACATAAAAAACCTTCTTTAATTTGTCTAGAGAAGGGTTTTTCTTACTCTTTGTTGAAAAGATGAAAAAAAGGCAACATAAGAGGAGTCGCCTGAAACTTACTGTCAATAGGAAAGATAGGAAGGCCAACAGTAGGACGACGTTGAAGCTTATGATAGAGAAGGAGACGTTATCATAATGCTAGTAGATTATCATGTACATGCTATGGGACATGCTACATCTCGCCATACAGTAGAAGAGATTTCAGCTTACTTAGAAACGGCGCAAAAGCGTGGAGTGGCGCAAATTGGTTTTGCCGATCATGATCGGTACTTAGATGATTATAACGTAGAAGCGATTGCAGAAGCGGCCAAGAGATTTCCCCAGTTGCAAGTGCGTTTGGGTGTCGAAATCGACTATATTCGCAATGCCAATGAAAAGCTTAATGCTATGGTCTACCGCTATCCTTTTGACTTCGTTATTGGGTCAGTCCATAAAATTCACAGTTGGGATTTTGATCATAGTGGCTATACCAAGCAATATGGTCTTTGGGAAGAAGATAGACTGTATAAAGAGTACTTTGCACGGATTGCTGAAGTAGCTCGTTCCGGGCTTTTTAGCTTTATTGGTCATCTTGATTTAATCAAAATTTTTAAATATCGTTGTAAAAGTCCTGTATTAGAATTGGCTGAAGAAGCCCTACAAGCTATTAAAAAAAGTGGTTTGCCCTGTGAAATCAATACAAATGGTTTGAACAAGCCGATTCAGGAGTTTTATCCATCTCGTGAGCTCTTAGAACGTTGTTTTGAGTTGAACATTCCCATCACATTGAGTTCAGATGCTCACTTTAGTCATGAAGTGGGACGAGATCTAGAAAAGGCCAGGGAATTGGCTTGGTCTGTTGGCTATCGTCAAGTCGCGACCTTCTATCAAAGAAAATGCATGATGGAACCCCTTTAGCATAAGGTATACCGGACTGTTCCTTACGAGGACGGAAAGGGAAGGTGGGGTTTCTTGCGTCTCTACATTTCTGCTGATTTAGAAGGCGTGGCTGGTGTTGTTTCACCGAGACAAGTGACAGCATCAGCCGCCTATGAAGAGGCGAGACGATGGATGACAGAAGAGGTTTGCGCTGTTTCTCGAGGTGCCTTGGCAGCCGGTGCAGAGAAAATCGTTGTGAATGATGGTCATCTTAGCATGACCAATCTTCTGCTCGACCATTTGCCTGAAAAGGTAGAAGTTCTTTCGGGTCGACCGAAAGAATGGGGCATGATGTGTTCCATTGATAAAGGTTTTGATCTTGCTTTTTTTGTCGGCTATCATGCTCGTCAAGGTTCTCTAGGTCTATTGAGCCATTCTTACAGTGATGCCATTGCTCGTATAGAACTCAATGGGATAGAAGTGGGAGAATTGGGATTCAATGCAGCACTGGCAGGCTTTTACGGTGTTCCCGTAGGGCTCGTTAGTGGTGATGCGGAAGTGGCTGTAGAAGGCAGCCATCTGGTAGGAACTCGCTTTGCTGTGGTGAAATGGCCTTTAAGCCAGCAGGGAGCCCGAACTTTGCTTCCCCAGAAAAGCCAAGCTTTGCTCGAAACGCACAGCTATGAAGTTGTAAGGGATTGGCTATCAGGAGAAAATACAGTAGAAGCTTGGTGTCCAGGAGGTCCCTATCAACTTATGGTTGAATTTCGTCATGCACGGATGGCCCAGGTCGTTGCCTGTATGCCAGGTCTAACGCAACGAGGTCCCTGTCGAGTAGAATACAGTCATCAAGACTTACCAACCCTATATAAAGCCTTTCAAGCGATGTTGCTACTAGCACATTCCGTCGCCTAGTTTTCTCTGTCCCCCTTTTGCGACTGTGCTAAAAAAGGGAAAAGGTCTAATAGAGGAGAGAAGCGTAGAGATGATTGAAGCGGGTCAAAGCAGTGGATTAAAAGTTTATAGTGCCCTTCCTTTCAACGCTCTCCCTCGTTGCCACATACTGGCGATTGGTGCTCATCCAGACGATATAGAACTGTCGGTGGGTGGAACAATCGCCTTGGCAACAAGGCAAGGTCATACTGTTGTTGTGGTAGACGTAACGCAAGGTGATAAAGGAACGAACGGATCTGCCGAGATTCGAATCGAAGAGTCAAGACGGGCCGCTCAAGTGCTCGGCCTGGCAGAACGCTGGAATTGTTGCTGGCCTGATGGCGCTGTCAGTGATCCTCTTTATTGGGCTGAGCGGATTGAAACATTGGTACAATTGCTTCGTCGCTATCGACCGCAAGTAGTCCTCGCGCCAGGAGGACGGGATCGTCACCCTGATCATGAAGGCACTTCAGAACTAGCTCGGCAAGCTATTTTTTATGCTGGTTTGGCCAAATATGAAGGCGCTACGCTTTCCATAGAAGAACTGGGCGAACCCTGGCGACCTCAGCATTTTTATACTTATCGACTTAATGGAAGCCTATTAGAGGGAATGGAGCAGCCCCTGCTTGTCGACGTTTCGTCTGTCTACGAATGGAAGAAAAAATCAATTCTCGAATATAAAAGCCAATTTTCTCAAGGTTGGCAGCAACAGTGTGAGAACCTAGGGATTCCTCATCTTTTACACTGGCTTGTGGGTAGAGATCAATATTTAGGTGGCCTTGTTAGGGTTGCCTATGCAGAACCGCTCTATGGTGAAAAGCCTTTTCTGATCAAAAAGGTAGCTGCATTATGGGAGTGATCGTTTTTTGAACATTGGTATCCTCTGCTACCCTTCTTATGGCGGAAGTGGTGTGATCGCTTCGGATCTGGCTCGTTGTCTGGCCCGTCGAGGCCATGGCGTTCATGTTTTTTCTTATGAAACGCCCTTTCGATTGCAGCAATTTGAGGCCAATCTTGTTTTTCATCAAATAGAAGTGCTTGATTATCCCCTTTTTCGTTTTCCGCCTTACTTAATCGCTTTGGCTTCTAAAATCGTAGAAGTGGCTCGAAGGGATCACCTGGATCTGTTACATGTTCATTATGCCATTCCCCATACGCCGGCGGCTTTTCTCGCTCGAGATATGTTAGCTCGAGAGCGGAGACTTCCTATTGTGACAACAACACACGGTACGGATATAACACTCGTAGGCAGAGATCCTCAGTTTTTTGAGGTGATTCGATTTTCTTTAGAAAACAGTGACGGTGTCACCGCTGTTTCTCATAGCCTAGCTTTAGAATCGAAAGAGACTTTTGGGCTAGAAAAAATGCCAAGAGTGATTCCTAACTTTGTAGATGTAGACGAGTATATCCCCCATGACAACCCTGCGCTGCGCAAGCTTTTTGCCTTACCGGAAGAAAAAATCCTACTTCATATCTCTAACTTCCGACCCGTAAAGCGCTTACAAGATGTAATTAAAGTCTTTGCGGGTGTGAATCGAGTGATTCCATCTCGGCTCATCCTTGTAGGCGATGGACCGGAAAAAACGATGGCTTTACAAATGGTTCAAGAACTCGCTATAGAAGAAAGAGTCCATTTTCTAGGTCGTCAGGAAAATGTGGCAGAAATTTTTGCTTTATCCGATCTTTTTCTCTTGCCTTCTGAGAAGGAATCCTTTGGTCTCGTTGCTTTAGAAGCGATGGCATGCCAGGTGCCTGTGATTGCGAGTAGGACCGGTGGCTTGCCTGAAGTGGTAGACCATGGTCTTACAGGGTATTTAGCACCTGTAGGTGATACAGAAGCAATGACCCAATGGGCCCTTGGGCTGCTTTCTGATCCTCTCCTTTACAAGGCCATGGCAGAAAAAGCGAGATCGGAAGCCCTTCGGCGATTTTGTGCCGACCCAATTGTGGATGCATATGAGCAATACTACAAAGAAATACTAGATAAGGCTTGACAGAAGGGATGGCTTCATTTAACATAGAAACAGATGTAGTAATCATTACTGATAGAGAAGGAGAGAATTTTTATGGCTATTTACAAGTGTGAAAAATGTGGAGAAGTCATTGAAAAGCGATGTAAACCAGGCAAGTGCCCGAAGTGCGGTGCAGTCAAAGACGAATTGATTAAACAATAAAGAAACCTTCTGAGATAAGATACATACAGAAGGAAAGTAAGAGGCGTTATTTGCTTACCTTGTGTAGGCAGGGCGCCTTTTTTCTTTGTAGGCTATTTGAATTTGAAGGTGAGACAGGAATTCGTTACAATTAGCTGTGATGGACACGAAAATAGTTACCTTGTGGTGAGGGCAGGAGTTATAGCAGGAAGTTACGCCAAGCAATTCCAATGGGAGTAACAATCAGAAACAAACCCTCTGGGACTGGGCATCACGCTTTCCGCAGCGGGACTTGGGACCTCAGCTGTCGCCAGCTTGCTGGCGGTAACAGCGTGGGACCAGTCCAGAGCGGAGGAAAGCGTAAGGAGGAATTAATCAAATTATGTCCGATGTGTACTTTATTTCAAGGCGAGCAAAAGCTGGAAAAGGATTGGTTGATAAACTAAGGCTGCTTATGGACAAAGCAAGCTTAATGGATGTAGTAGAGCCAAAAGATCTTGTAGCCCTTAAGCTTCACTTTGGAGAAAGAGGCAATACAGGAACTTTGCGACCTCCCTTTGTAGGTGCTGTTGTTGATACAGTGCGAAAAAAAGAGGGGAAGCCTTTTCTAACCGATACGAACACCTTATATCGTGGCTCTCGAGCCAATGCAGCGGATCATCTTGATACAGCTATGGAAAATGGTTATGCCTACGCTGTTGTCAAAGCACCGATTGTAATTGCCGATGGCCTAATGGGCAAAGACTATCGCTCCATTCCGATTCAAGGAAAGCACTTACAAGAAGTGAAGATTGCATCAGCAGGACTTGATGCCGATGCGATGATTGTACTATCTCACTTTAAAGGCCACGAGCTGACCGGTTTTGGTGGCGCTATTAAAAATTTGGCCATGGGCCTCGCTTCTCGCTCTGGAAAGTTAATTCAGCATTCCGATGTTAAGCCTGTGGTGGGAAAGACTTGTAAATCTTGTGCCAAGTGCCTTCCCTGGTGTCCTGTTGATGCCATTTCTATGGGGGAACAAGCTGTTATAGCAGGTGAGCTTTGTATTGGTTGCGGAGAGTGTACTCTTACCTGTCCCCACAAAGCAATCGGTATTAACTGGAAGCAAGAGACGGTGTTGTTGCAAGAGAAAATGGCAGAGTATGCCTACGGTGCTATTCAAGATAAACTGAAAAATAGAAAAATTGCTTTTATCAACTTCGTAACAGATGTGACGCCTGAATGTGACTGCTGCTCTTGGAGTGATGCGCCTATTGTAGCTGACATAGGAATTCTTGCTTCTTTTGATCCGATTGCGCTCGATCAAGCTTGCTATGATCTAGTGAATGAAGCACCAGGCCTTCTTAACAATCGCATTGAAGATCGCGATCCTGCTGGGGCTAGAAAAGGGGTCGATAAATTCCGGGTGATTCATCCGAATGTTGACGGTACCGTTCAGCTACAACATGGTGAAACCATGGGACTGGGGAATCGATCTTATAATTTGATTCGACTCCCAGAGTGATTGACAATTCCAGCTTTTTTACGTAATATGGATATATAGTTATTATTCTTATTACTACTTGAGCTGGAGGGGGTGTCTCAGATGGGTGTCGTCGGAACACGCATGACCAAGCAAAAATCACTGATTCTAGATCTTGTTAAGGGCACCAAATGCCATCCAACAGCAGATTGGGTATATCAAGAAGCACGGCAGCAAATCCCCGATATTAGTTTAGGAACTGTTTATCGCAATCTGAATGCATTGGCCAACCAGGGTATGATTCGAGAGATGAATTATGCAGGCACTAGTTCTCGTTACGACGGAGACGTATCGCAACATTATCATTTTGTCTGTCAAGATTGTGGTTTTGTCTATGATTTACCGCTAGAACCTTTAAAAGCGATAGACGATCTGGTAGAGAATCAAGAAAACCATAAGGTAGCAGGACATCGACTAGAATTTTACGGAAGATGTAAAAGCTGCAAAATACAAGAAAAACAGTGAAATCGTAAGCATACCACTAGAGATTTATCTTTGGTGGTATTTTTATCGGAAAAAATTAATACTACGTTCTTGGTGGGCTTTGTTATAATGGAAAAGAAGCAAAGCTTTGGTGATATTTTGGAGGGGGAGAAAAAGCATGGGCAAATTGCCACGTTCTTACGGCCAAAATTGTATGGGTGTATTGGTCCAAGATCTATTTCACATCTATGTCTACTGGGAAATAACAGCGGAAACGCGGGAACAAGTTCTCACCAGCAGGAATTTAGATGTTGAATCTCCCTGCCAAATCCGTGTCCAACAACTTATGGGTGACAGTACGAACCTGGATTGGCAGTCTGTATACCAGGCGGAACTTCCTTTTGGTGCTGATCACTGGTATTTAAGTGGTCTTGTGCCAGGTACGATCTATCGTATTCAGATAGGTATACAAGATGGGGAAGAATTTAAAGTTCTGCTCTCTTCAGAGCAAGTTCATATGCCGCCAGCACAAAGTGGACATCGCAGAAGTTGGGGTCGAGCCCACTCGATTATCGGTGGTGTTACGCCGGTAGAGGTTATCGTCCCTGTGGAAGAAAAGATTGAGACGTACAGTTCAACGGATCTGGTTGCAGAACCGGCAACAGCAGAAAGGAGCGCCTGATACATTTGAAGGCTAAAGGATACTGGGCTTTGGTTCTCCATGGTCACTTGCCTTATGTTCGTCATCCAGAATTGCCTGAATATCTGGAAGAACGATGGTTTTTTGAAGCGATGACTGAATGCTACTTGCCTTTCACAGACACCTGGTTACGCTTACGAGAAGAAGGCCTTTCATATCGACTTACTTTTTCGGTCTCGCCACCGCTTGCAGCGATGCTAACAGATGCTTTACTACAAGACCGCTATTTGCGGTATCTAGATAAAATGCTCCTTCTGGCCAACAAGGAAGTGGAAAGGACAGAGGGAGACGACAATTTTGCGCCAGTGGCTAGGTTATATCGAGACAAACTAGAAAGACTGCGGAGTCTCTACCGTCATGATTGGGGTTGCCAGATTACAGAGGCCTGGCGCTCACTCGTACAAAGTGGACATCTCGATCTTTGGACTTCATCCGCGACCCATGCCTTTTTGCCGTACGCGTCAGAAGCGAGTTGGAGACCGCAGATTCGTACGGCTGTAGATCAACATAAAAAAATCTTTGGTCTGGCTCCTCATGGGATCTGGTTACCAGAATGTGCTTATCAACCAGGCATTGAACGTATCTTGAGTCAAGAAGGGTTACGCTGCTTTGTCGTTGACAATGGAGCTTTCCAGCGAGCCTATCCGCAAGAAGCCAACCTCTATCAACCCCTTCATCTTGGGGATGGAGTATCGGCTTTTGCCAGGGATCCAGAGACGTCTCGACAAGTTTGGGACAAAAATTCAGGCTATCCTGGTGATTATGATTACCGGGAGTTTTATCGCGACATTGGCTATGATCTGCCTTATGACTATGTAGCACCTTTTCTAGCGGGTCCCAATCGTTCTGATACGGGCTTTAAGTATTATCGGATTACAGGCTCAGGCGACCATAAAGAACCTTATCGCCCTGACTGGGCGACCCATAAAGTTGCGACGCATGCTGATAACTTTGTTTTTAACAGGGAAGCACAAATTGACTACCTCCAACAACATAATGATCAGCCGCCGCTCGTTCTTTCTCCCTACGATGCTGAACTCTTTGGCCACTGGTGGTATGAGGGTCCTGAATTTCTAGAGGCTTTGTTGCGTAGGTTCGCAGATGGCAATTCCACGGTAGCATTAATGACACCGCGCCGCTATCTAGAAGAACATGGACAGGGACCGGAAGGAAAGCTACACTTTTCTACTTGGGGAGAAGAAGGATTTGGAAAAGTCTGGGTGAACCCTACCAACGATTGGATATATCGCCATCTCCATCAAGCGGAAAAAGAAATGGTAGCTTTGGCAGAAGCGTATCCACAAGCCAAGGGCGACATGAAGCGTGCTTTGGATCAGGCTGCTCGTGAATTGATGCTGGCTCAATCGAGTGACTGGGCTTTTATTATGTATACAGGAACAACGGTAGAGTACGCCAATCGACGCACCATAGAGCATCTCGATCTTTTTTGGAAGCTGACGCAGTCGATACGGCAGGGTGATATCGATGTAATTACATTGTCAAAAGCAGAGTGGAAGCATCCCATATTCCCAGATATGGATTACCGAAATTATAACAAGCATATTTTTGTTCAAGCGGATAAGCCAAGAGAGCTACCTCTCATCTTTACTAGAGATGAAGTAACAGCTCCTAAAGGCGCTGTCTGGATTTTGACATGGGAGTATCCACCTCGTGTCATGGGCGGTTTAGGCCGTCATGTGGCCGACTTAAGTGAAGCTTTGGTCGCCCAGGGCGTACCTGTTCGTGTTTTTACGTGCCATGTACCAGGTTGCCCAGAAAAAGAAGTTATCAACGGTGTGATTGTGCATCGTTTGCAAGTCCATGGTCGTTCTTTGCAAGAAGACTTTCTCGGTTGGGTTTGGCAATTTAACTTTGCTCTCTTAGACGCTGTTCTTGATGAAGTGGGCGTAGAAATGCCTGCTGTGATTCACGCCCATGATTGGCTTGTGGCGATGGCAGCGCGCGAGAGCCAGCGTTTGTTACGCATTCCGCTGGTGACAACCATTCATGCCACAGAGCACGGTAGACAACGAGGCATTCACAATGACTTGCAACGATATATTCATGGCGTGGAAATTGAGCTTGTATCAATTACCGACAAGTTAATTGCCTGCTCTCAATATATGACTCGTGAAATATCTTCTCTTTTCGGTGTTTCACCAGCAGAGATTCATATTATCGCCAACGGTGTAGATAGCCATAAAGTGTTAACACCGCAAGGTGATGCAAGCTCCATTGCTTCTCTTGTTGATGAAGATGATGAAATGATTTTTTATATTGGTCGATTGGTATCTGAAAAAGGCGTGCAAGTACTGCTGCAGGCCTTGCCTTCTATCTTATCTCGCCGACCACAGGCTCGCCTTGTGATTGCTGGTAAAGGCCCCATGGATGGTGAACTACGCACCTGGGTACGTCAACAAAGTTTAGAGCATCGTGTTACTTTTACGGGCTTCATTGAAGATGATCAACGCAATGCTTTGCTCAAAAGAGCCAATGTAGCTGTTTTTCCCAGTCTTTACGAGCCTTTTGGGATAGTAGCGTTAGAGGCCATGGCAGCCGGTGCGCCTGTTGTAGCTAGCGATACCGGTGGGCTTGGAGAAATTATTCGCAATGGTGAAAATGGCTTGAAAGTACCACCGAACAATGCAGGCATGCTTGCCGAAGCAATTGTGCAAATTCTAGAGAATCGTCCGTGGGCAGAGAAAATGATTGAGCAATCGCAAAAGGATCTGCAAAATATTTACAATTGGAGCAAGATTGCTCTTGAAACGATGGCAGTATACAGTGAAGCCATTGATGAAGCTGATTCGGTTCGTGCGGGACTAGAGGCCAAAGCACAAAGAGCTGGATAATAAAGCAAGATAATTAGTAGGGATATGATACCAGTCCTTCCCTGGGCCAGAAGAAAAGGATTTGAAGGCATTCATGTCAAAATAGTAGTAAGACAGAAATCTAATCGTAGCAATCTGTTATTTTTCTTCCAAGATAATCCTCAAGGCGAAATAATCTTGTTCAATAGAGGAAGTCTAGAAAGAGAGGCTTTCATGGTGATAGGGAAGGGAAAAGGTGTCAATCCCTGGGGGGAGCGTCCGCCACGAGCAACTGTTGATAGGATGAGCGAAGATAGCATTATTGAGGATAAGAGCTCTGTAGAAACGGAGAAGCAATCTTCGTCGCCACTGAGTAGACGGAACTTTCTTCTCGGAGGAGCTACTGCTCTGGGACTTTCATTGACAGCAACAGGCTGGTATTGGGGTCACCATTTGCTTCATGGCCCTACTTCTGATGTAATGCTACCGATTGAAGCCATGGCACGAGATGGAAAAAGCGCTAGCGTAAGTGGGCTCTCTGGAATGATGGAACACATTGCGACGTTGAGCCAGCCTGTCTATGAAGGCCGCCTAGCCGGTACAGCAGGAGAAGCAAGAGCTGGTGAGTATATTGCTAGACTGTGGGAGCGATGGGGCCTAGAGCCCCGTGGGGAGGCGTCCACATACTTTCAGACCTTTCCGATTCCACCTCTTACGATTGTAGAGGAAGGAGAAAGAGCTAGGTTACAGGCTGTGGCAGGAGCCATGAAAGTGGCTGATAACTTGATTGGATTCTTGCCAGGCCGTGATCCTTTTTTGCGTCATGAAGTCATCATTTTGTCGGCCCATTACGATCATCTAGGACAATGGGGAGATCGTCTCTATAGAGGAGCCAATGACAATGGCAGTGGAATTGCGATTCTATTAGAGCTTTCTCGCCTGATGGTACAGCAGCGGCCTCGAAGAAGTGTGGCTTTTATAGCTTTTTCTGGTGAAGAAGCCGGTCTATTCGGATCACGCCACTTTACCAATGCTCCAACTCTTTCTCTAGATCAAGTCATTGGTCTTATCAATCTAGATACAGTTGCCAATGGTCGAACCGACGAATTTATTTACTGGTCTTCTGCCCCCTTGCCTTGGCAAGATACAATACATCAAGTTGCTGAAGCTTGCCAGATTCGTATTCGCCATCAGGTCACAGATCGCAATAGCAGCGACCATCGGCCTTTCGAAGAAAAAGGCGTACCGGCCATTACCGTTCTTTCTGACAGTTGGCTCCATAAAAACCACACACCAGAAGATGATATAACCTTAATCAATCCCGAGAAGCTACAAAAAATTACTGATTGGACGTACCAATTTATCTATGCACTGGCTGATGAAGGAGATAGAGTAGGCCGATGATAAGCTTGGAGAGATATGCAAAGCAAATTCGCTTTGCGCCCATTGGCGAAGAGGGGCAGAAAAAACTAGAACAAGCGAAGGTGCTTATTGCTGGCATGGGTGCCTTAGGAACCCATCTGGCCAATGGCCTTGCTCGCTCTGGTGTAGGCTTTCTGAAAGTGATCGATCGAGACTTTGTGGAGTTATCGAACTTACAGCGTCAAGTGTTGTATGATGAAGAAGATGTAAAGGCCCTCTTGCCCAAAGCTATTGCTGCTCAAAGAAAGTTACAAAAGATTAACTCCCAGATTACAGTAAAAGCAGAAGTACTTGATCTAAGCTGGTCCAATCTACAACAGCAAGTAGAGGGCATGGATCTGATTCTTGATGGTAGCGATAACTTTGAATTGCGCTTTCTAATTAATGACTGTGCTATCAAAGAGGGAGTTCCCTGGATTTATGCTGGTGTTACGGGCTCGCAAGGAATGGCGATGGTAATTCAACCTCAACAGGGTCCTTGCTTACGTTGCATTATGCCGAAACCACCGACACCCGGTGTAATGCCGACTTGTGATACGGCTGGCGTTCTTGGACCAACGGTACAAATGGTTACAGCCTTTCAAACCGTGGAGGCTTTAAAGATTCTTACGGGACAAAAAGATCAAGTCTGCCAGGGACTTTTGACCCTTGACTTATGGTCCGCTCGCTATGACATGCTTGATATGGCGCAGGCCCGCCGTAGCAACTGCCCCACTTGTGGTAATGGTGAATTTCCTTACCTTGAAGGGAAAGAAGAAATGCAAGTAACGCCCGTTTGTGGGTCCAATTCTGTGCAAATTAATCCGGCTCAGCAAAAGAGTTTGAATCTGAAAGAGTTGGGTAAACGCCTCTCAACCCTTGGAGAATTGCAGCAAAATCCTTACTTGCTTAAATTTATTGCAGATGGTCAGGAAATGGTGCTTTTTACGGATGGACGAGCTATGATTAAGGGAACGCAAGATCCGGTGAAGGCGAAAAGTTTCTATAGTCGCTATGTAGGTTTTTAGCACAAGGGTACTGGCACAGGGGGAAGGTTCTACTGTGTTGTGTCCATAAAGCTGCCTGATACAGTGGTTACGTGAGGAGTGCACTTTTTTCGTGGAATGGATCGTAGGAATTACTGGTGCCAGTGGCTCTATCTATGCGCTTCGGCTTCTTGAAGTGATGAAAAAAGCATCGATGCGACCTCATCTTGTTATTTCGGCAGCCGGTGATCGAGTGATTCAGGAGGAGACAGGGGTTACTGTAGAAGAGCTCCGAGAAGGTTGTCATTTCTATCCTGTTTATGATGTGGGTGCGGCCATTGCCTCGGGTTCTTTTCCAACGGCCGGGATGATTGTAATTCCTTGTTCCATGCATACGGTGGCAGCTCTGGCGCTAGGACTGTCTGATAATTTGCTCACTCGTGCTGCTGATGTGACTTTGAAAGAGAGACGCAAACTGATTGTTGTGCCGAGGGAGACGCCACTTCATGTTATCCATTTGGAGAATATGGCGGCGCTAGCACGGGCCGGTGCCTCTCTTGTGCCGGCGATGCCTGCTTTTTATCAGAGACCACAAAGCATGGACGATCTCGTTGACTTCGTTGTTGGAAAAGTGCTCGATCAAGCAGGGATTGAACATACTCTTTATCGTCGATGGGGCCTTTAATGTATGATCATAAAGGGAGGACTTCAGTGTAAAAGCTGAAGTCCTTTTTGTATTCTTCTGCCATATTTTTGCTACGCCAAAGCAGGAAGAAAGAGGCTCTACGTGGAATAAGGTGGTGTAAAGTGGTAGATATGTGGTGTAAAGTGGTGGACGACCAATGTTCATGGGGGAGTTTCAACACAGCATCGATGGGAAAGGGCGGCTTTTTATGCCGGCTCGTTTTCGCGAAGCACTTGGTGAAAAGTTTGTTTCGACCAAGGGCTTAGATGGTTGTATTTTTGTTTATCCGCCTGAAGAATGGCGTCGTCTCGAAGAAAAGATTAAGAAATTGCCTTTTACAAGAGCCGATGCACGGTCTTTTCAACGCTTCTTTTTCTCTGGTGCGGCAGAATGTGAACTGGACAAGCAGGGTCGTTTTTTGCTACCACAACATCTACGACAATATGGGTCGCTAGAAAAAGATGTTACGATTATTGGGGTAGGTACTCGGATCGAGATCTGGAATCAAGAAAGCTGGCAAAGATATAACGATGAAAGCAATTTGGATTTTGAAGAAGTGGCAGAAAAGCTTGTTGATTTTGAATTATAGTGGAAAGATACTTTGTACAAAGATAGAGCTAAAGTTTAAGTAGGGGGACCATCGTAGGATGACTTTTCAACACGTACCTGTGCTACTACAAGAAGCTTTGGATTTTTTGCATCTACAAGAAGAAGGAATCTATGTCGATGGAACAGTAGGCGGTGCCGGTCATAGCAAAGCCATCTTGCAGGCGTTGCAAGGTCGGGGTCGTCTTATCGGACTCGATCAAGACGAAGAAGCCTTAGAAGCAGCGCGGGCAAGGCTCTCAGAATTTGCTTCCCAAGTAAGACTGATATCATCGAACTTTCGTCATCTAAGAAAGGTTATTGAAGAGCTGGGCTTACAGGGATCGATCAACGGTATCTTGTTAGATATTGGCGTATCTTCCTATCAACTCGATGTGGCGGAACGCGGTTTTTCTTACCGTTTTGACGGTCCTTTGGATATGCGTATGAATCGAGAGGCTGCTCTAACAGCAGCCATGATTCTGAATGACTATGAAGAAGAAGAACTGACCAGGGTTTTCTGGAAGTACGGTGAAGAACGCTGGAGCAAGCGGATTGCGAAAAAAATTGTGGACAGAAGAAAAGACAAACCTTTCGAGACAACCGATGAATTGGTTGAAATCGTTCGACAAGCCATTCCGGCAGCGGCTCGCCAGGAAGGTGGCCATCCTGCGAAACGAGTCTTTCAAGCTTTGCGCATCGAGGTAAACGATGAACTAGGTGCTTTGCAAGAAGGATTACAAGGCGCCTTGGATGTTCTTGCGCCGGGAGGTCGCCTTGTAGTAATTACTTTTCATTCTTTAGAAGATCGGATGGTAAAACAGTTTTTTGCCGAGCAAGCGCAACGGTGTACTTGCCCACCAGGCCTCCCCATCTGTGCTTGTGATAGAAAAGCCTTGTTGAAAGTCTTAACAAAAAAGCCTGTGGAAGCATCTGAAGAAGAACTGGCTCAGAATAAGCGCGCTCAGAGTGCTAAGTTACGAGCAGCGCAAAAACTTTAATGACAGGGATGTCTATAAGTTCTATTGAACAAGGAGGTTGAATAGCTTTGAAACAAGCCACTGCTCCAATCCTTGAGCCAAGGGAGGATTACAGTCCTATAGGCGCCCCCCAGGAGCATAGAGTGATTGTAAAAAAGCGCCGTAGTCGTCAAAAGCAGCGAAATCTTGTATTGGCCATACTGGTATTAATGGGTTGTGGGTTACTGGTCGCTGGGCAGTATGCTTATGTAGCCCAAAAGGGTAAAGAAGTACAAGATATTCGCCAGGCTTTAGCAGACGAAAAGAAAGCTCTTGGGCAGCTGCAAGTTGAAATTAACCAACTGGAATCTTTAGATAGAATTGAAAGAATTGCTTTGAATCAACTGGGGATGCAGGCACCAAAAGCCGCACAGATTGTAACGGTACGAAGCGCTGCTACAGCACCTGTGATAGAGTCGAGTCAACAAAAGCAAAGTTACCAAGGGTCTTATAAGGTAGAGGATGAAGCGCTAACGGTTGGCTCAAATTCTTTCTTAGCGGCACTTTCTCGTTTTTTCAGCCGTTTGTCGACCTAAGGCTTTCTTTCCTTTGTTTGTAGAAGACTCTTGCTCTCATTGAATCTTAACACTATAATGTTTTTTGGACCCTTGGGACTTTTAGAGCCAAATAGTGCTTCTCAGGCCCTCTGAGAGGCTTTGGGGTTTGAGGTAAGGAGAGGATACTGTGTTTGCTACGCCTGTACAGGTGAAAAAGCGCTCAACACAGCTTTTCTTGTTTTTAGCTTTTTTAATGATCGTCTTGATAGGTCGTCTTTTCTGGATACAAGTTATAAAAGGTGATTTCTATGCGAGCAAAGCAGAAGAGGTACGATTGCGAGACCTACCTGTAGAAGCAAAGCGAGGCACCATATACGATCGAAATATGCGTTCGCTGGCTGTATCGATCAGTGTGGATTCTGTTGTTGCTAATCCAGCGGAAGTGCGTCGCCGTAGTGATGACAGGATACGAGAAATGGCTCAACAGATGAGCACCATTTTAGAGATGGATGAAGACGATGTCTATGAACGGATTACACGCACGAATACGGGCTTTGTTTGGGTTAGAAGAAAAGTCGATCCCGATAAAGTAGCACAGTTGCGTCAATTGGATTTACCTGGCATTGACTACATACCTGAAAGCAGACGTTATTATGAAAAGGGTAAGCTAGCCTCTCATGTCTTAGGAATTACCGATATTGACTCTCGAGGATTAGAAGGGCTAGAACTGATCTTTGACCAGCAAATGCGAGGAGTTCCAGGCAAATTGGTCGCTGAGTACGATGCCGCGAACCGAGAATTGCCACAGGCTCAACATGCTTTTATTCGGCCTGTAGACGGCCATAGTGTTGTTCTTACGATTGACGAGACTATCCAGTATATTGTAGAGCGGGAACTTGATAAGCTAGAGCGAGAACGGAACCCCAAAGGGGCTACTGTAATTGTTATGGAAGCGAAAACAGGTCGAATTCTTGCACTGTCCAATCGACCGACTTTCGATCCCAATGAACGGCATCTCTATCCAGATACTGCTCGTCGCAACAGAGCCATCAATGACATATACGAACCGGGGTCTACTTTTAAGATTGTAACGGCCGCAGCTGCTATGGAAGAAAGGGTCGTTGGGGATAAAGATAATTATCAGTGTCCCGGTTATATCATGATTGATAAATTACGGTTGCGCTGCTGGAAACATGAAGGCCATGGGCAGCAGGATTTTACAGAAGTTGTTGAAAACTCTTGTAACCCAGGCTTTGTGACTGTGGGTATGAACCTTGGCCTAGATAAGTTTTATAAATATCTTCATGCCTTTGGTTTTGGTACGCCTACAGGCATTCCGATGAATGGTGAAGCTGGAGGTATTCTGGTGCCTCGTAATGCAGCAAAACCCATTGATCTTGCTACCATGTCCATCGGTCAAGCGAACGCCATGACGCCAATTCAATTGATTACGGCTGTTTCTGCGGTGGCCAATGATGGTAAATTAATGAAGCCTCAGCTCGTCGAGAAAGTGATTGATGCGCAGGGTGCTATTGTAGAAAAATTTGAACCGGAAATGATTCGTCAGGTTGTATCAAAGGAGACGGCTGAAGAACTTAACTTAATTCTAGAATCTGTTGTAAGCAACGGTACAGGTCGAAATGCTTATCTCCAAGGTTATCGTGTCGGCGGTAAGACAGGAACGGCGCAAAAGATCAAGCCAGGCGGTGGCTATATGGAAAGAGAATATGTAGCTTCCTTTGTCGGTCTAGCGCCAGCCAATGATCCGGAGATTGTATGCCTTGTTGTCGTTGATGCGCCAGAAGGCATGCCTTATTACGGTGGCCTTGTAGCAGCACCTATCTTTCGTTCTATTATGGTAGATACACTTCGTCACCTTGGTATTCAACCACAAGCCGTGCAAGACCAAGCGCCTACAGTTATAACAGAGGGAGTTCGAGAAGTGGTCGTTCCGCAAGTTACGGGCATTGATGTTACAGAAGCATCACAGACTTTGCGAGGTGTTAGCCTCGGTGCAGCCACAGAAGGCTTTGGTAGCCGTGTTATAGGTCAATTGCCCCAGGCTGGTGAAGTCGTAGCGCCTCGAAGTACGGTGATTCTTTATCTAGATGATCACGAAGAAGTATTCCAAGCAGAAGTTGCGTCTGAAACAATCTGTCCTGATATCAGAGGAAAAACAATACGACAGGCTAGTGAGTTATTAACAAGAGCAGGATTGTCTCTTGAAATGTATGGAACCGGTTTGGCCTATCGCCAAAGCATTCCAGCAGGCACAAAAGTTCCTGTAGGCACGGTAGTACGTGTAGACTTCTTGCCTTTCGATGAACAGGGACCATGATTATTTGCTAGTTATTTGGTTATGATAAGTAGTTATGAGGGAGGGAATGGTCAATGGAACTGGGCAAGGTCCTTGCTGGTGTTGGATTCAAAGAAGTAGGCTATGGCAATCGAATTTTTCCTGGCACTTACAGTGACCAGGGCGATGAGGGGAACTTTTTGCCATTATGGAAAGAAGAAATCTCGGGCCTTGCCTACGATTCCAGGCAAGTGGAACCGGGCTTTCTCTTTTTTTGTATTCCTGGCTTGCAAAGAGATGGTCATGATTATGCAGTCCAGGCTGTGGAAAGAGGCGCTACGGTACTTGTAGTGGAGCGGTACCTAAAAAAAATTCAAGTACCTCAGATTGTGGTATCTTCCAGTCGTGATAGTCTCAGTCAAAGTGCCAGTAATTTTTATAATCATCCTTCAAGTCGCTTGCTAATGGTTGGAATAACGGGTACGAACGGCAAGACAACGACAACGCATCTGATTGAAGCTTTGTTACAAGCCCAAGGTCTTGCGGTTGCAGTGATTGGCACTATCGGCAATCGTCTTGGTGAGAAACAATGGCCTGCAACGCATACAACGCCGGAGTCCTTGGAACTGCAAGCGCTGCTCGCTCAAATGGAGTTAGAAGGTGCGCAAGCTGTTGTTATGGAAGTCTCTTCTCATGCTTTAGATCAAGGTCGTGTAGATCATGTGGAATTTGATTACGCAATTTTTACGAATTTAACGCAAGATCATCTCGATTATCATGGCACATTGGAAAATTACAGAGAAGCAAAAAGCCGACTTTTTCAAAAGCTTCATGAAGGCAAAAAGTCTCGAGTTACAAGGGCAATCATTAACGTAGATGACGAACATGCTTTTTATTTTCGTCAAAACTGTAAAGTGCCCCAAATAACCTATGGACTAAAAGAAAAAGCAACCATTCAAGGAGAAAAGTGCAAAGTTACACCGAGAGGTGCTTCTTGTGACGTTACCTATCCAGGAGGTACTGTCGCTTTGCAGTTGCAACTAACAGGTCGCTTTAATTTGTCCAATGCTTTAGCGGCTTTTGCTCTTGCTTATTCTGAAGGTCTTGCGGTAGAAGAAATTGCAAAAGCCTTAGGTTCTGTTAAAGGAGTGCCCGGTCGTTTTGAAATTGTTGATCAAGGACAGCCTTTTTCGGTCGTCGTTGATTATGCCCATACACCGGATGGCTTGGAGAATGTATTGACGACAGCTCGCAATGTGGCGAAAAAAAGAGTGATTACCCTTTTCGGTTGTGGCGGTGATCGTGATCGGACCAAGCGTCCAAAAATGGGTTCTATAGCCGCTCGCTGGAGCGATTGGATTGTTGTCACGTCCGACAATCCTAGGACAGAAAAAGCAGAACAAATTATCGAAGATATTCTGCCGGGGATTCGTGGCGTTGCAGGTGCTTCTTATGAAGTCGTTGTCGACCGAAAAGAGGCAATTCAAAAAGCATTGACGCTAGCCCAACAGGATGATCTTGTTTTGATTGCAGGCAAAGGCCACGAAACATACCAGATAGTTGGTACGGAAGTATTTCCATTTGACGACCGCAAGGTTGCGAGTGATATTTTGCGGGGGTTGGGCTATGAGAAATCTTAAGATTGGTCAATTGGCCCAGTGGATCGATGGCAAGGTTTATGGCAACCAGCAGAGATTGTTTTCAGGTCTTGCTAGAATCGATAGTCGACAAGTTCAAGAAGGCGATCTCTTTTTTGCTTTTTCTGGAAAGAATACAGATGGACACAAGTATGTACCACAAGTTTTAGCAAAAGCTGTGGCAGCCGTAGTTGTCCAAGAATTTGATGAGCAGTGGCTAGATTGGCTACAACCAGAACAAGCCATTATTGTTGTTCATGATGTGCAGAAAGCATTACAGCAGGGAGCCCGGGCGTATAGGCAAAGTAGGAATGTTCCGGTCATTGCAATTACGGGCTCTACAGGCAAAACATCGACCAAGGATTTGGTGGCTACAGCCTTAGAAAGCACTTTGGACGTGATGAAAAGTCCAGGAAACTTTAACAATGAGATAGGTTTACCTCTCACCCTGCTTTCTATGCAAGATCATCATCAAGCACTTGTTCTAGAAATGGGAATGCGTGGACGGGGTCAAATTGAGGAGCTCTGTAGCATTGCCAGCCCTGATATCGCTGTTTTAACGAATATTGGCCCTGTTCATCTAGAATTGCTTGGTTCAATGGAAGCAATTGCCGAGGCAAAAGGTGAGCTGCTCCGTTCGTTACAACCAGAAGGGATTGCCATTGTCAATGGAGAAGATGCCTTGGCTGTTCAGCAGGCTATAAATAGCAGCTGCATGTGTGTTTTTTATGGTCTTGATCACAACCAGCTCTGGAAGACACTGCGAGAGACGGGGTGGCCAGAAGATAGGCCTGTAGAAGTGATTGTGGCGGATCATATTAAAGCTTTAGGCCTAGAAGGTTCAGAAGTTTTTTATCAATGGCTCTCTTATCCTCGACAAGAGAACGACAAGGTCCCCTTGCAATCTGCTTGTTTTCGTCTTTCTTTACCAGGAAAACATCAAGTGGCCAATGCATTGGCTGCACTGGCTGTTACGAAAGTATTACATCTCGATACGTCAATGGTAGCTCAAGCTTTTCTGACAGCCCAGTTGTCTTCTTTACGCTGGGAGACTCATCGTTTTCCTCAAAAAATTACTGTAATTAATGATGCCTATAATGCCAATCCCACAGCCATGAAGGCTGCTTTAGGAACTCTATCAGAGATTGCCTGTCAACAAAGGAAGGTAGCCATTCTCGGTGATATGTATGAGCTAGGAGAAATGTCTTCTCAATTTCACCAGGAAGTTGGGAAGGAAGTACATCGCCAGGGATACAATCTATTGATCGCCATTGGCTCTTTGGGCTTACATATTGCCGAAGGTGCTTTGCAGGCAGGCATGGAGAAAAATAAAGTCTATACCTATGAAACTCGTCAAGAAGCGGCTCTATCAATTGTACCGATGCTTCAGGCAGAAGACTTTGTGCTTATAAAAGCTTCCCGCGGGATGGGGTTGGAAGAATTGGTAAATGTCCTGGTTAAAGCGCTACGTTGATGGCCTGAAGGGAAGAGATGAAGATGGAATCATTATTCTATGCTTTTATCATTGCTGCAGCAATAGGATTAATAACAGGACCGTGGCTGATTCCTTTCTTGAGACGTCTTAAGTTTGGTCAGAATATACGGGAAGATGGACCGAAGGCTCATCTAAGCAAAGCTGGGACGCCTACGATGGGTGGCATTCTTTTTTTATTTGCCATTCCTTTAGGTGCTTTAATTCCTCAAGGATTCTCTGTGGAAATGGCCCTGTTATTGCTCGGAACTCTTGGCTTTGGACTTATTGGTTTTACGGACGATTTTATTAAAGTTGTAAAGAAACGCTCTCTTGGCTTGAGGGCTTATCAAAAAATTGCAGGTCAACTTGTAGTTGCTATTATATTGATCTATGGCGTTGTTCATATTTTGGACCGTGGAACAGCTCTTTATATTCCTTTCTTAAATACTTGGTGGGAAGTAGGCTACTGGTATTATGGTCTTGCTTTATTTTTAATTATTGGTACGACCAATGCTGTAAACCTTGCTGATGGTTTAGATGGTCTTGCATCAGGCATGACTTTTTGGGTTGCTCTTGCTTTTGCTGTGATTGCATCGGCAGAACGAGCTACCGATGCAGCTATTTTTGCCTCTGCTTTAGCAGGTGGTTGTATAGGATTTCTGTTCTTTAATCGCCATCCTGCCCGTATGTTTATGGGAGATACGGGGTCGCTGGCTCTTGGTGGTGCCATTGCTGCACTAGCAATGATCACTCGTACGGAACTGATCTTACCGATTTTAGGTGCTGTCTTTGTAGCAGAAGCTTTGTCTGTTATTTTGCAAGTTGCTTCTTTTAAGCTAACAGGAAAACGTATTTTTCGCATGAGCCCTTTGCACCATCATTTTGAACTCGGTGGATGGAGAGAAGAAACGGTCGTCTATTCTTTTTGGGCCGCTTCTCTTGTAGCAGCCTCGCTAGGAACGATGCTAGCATTTAATATTCGTTTCTAGTCGAGTAGAAAGGATGAAAAAATCGTTGATAGATTTGCAGCCTTGTAATAATAAAGTTCTCGTTGTTGGTGCTGGAAAAAGTGGAATTGCTGCGGCGAGAGCTCTTGCGAAAAAAGGTGCGCAAGTAACTTTGTGTGATACCAAACCGCAAGAAAAGATTGTGGTGCCTGATGATTTTGCCACAATGTCAATTCAGATTTATGGAGGGGGCTATCCCAGCCTCCTTGAACATTCTTTCCAAGAAGTGGTCATGAGCCCTGGCGTACCGCTAACGGTTCCACCAGCGCAAGAAGCGATGGCACAAGGTATTTCAATTACAGGGGAGCTAGAGTTAGCCTTTCGGCTATCGCCAGCGCCTTTTATCGCGATTACCGGTACGAACGGCAAGACAACAACCACTTCTTTAATGGGTGCTATACTGGAAGAAGCTAACTGGGAGCCTTTGGTGGGTGGTAACATTGGCTCTCCTTTGATAGAAGCAGTGCAAGATTTATCAGCCAACCATTGGGTGGTCGCAGAAGTCTCATCATTTCAGCTAGAGACTGTCGAGAACTTTCATCCCAAAGTAGCTATGATCTTAAACATTACGCCCGATCATTTAGACCGACATAGTACCATGGAAAACTACGGTGCAATTAAAAGCCGTATTTTTGCCAGACAGGATGATGGCGATATTACAATTCTCAACGGGGATGACCCTCTGGTGGCACCTATGATGAAGCTTTGCGCTGGGCAAGTCTATACTTTTAGCTCGAAAAGGAAAGTAGAGCGAGGTACCTATTACGATGGAGAAAAGATTTACTTTGTCTCAACGGCTGGAACGATTCCCCTTGTGGCAGTCAAAGATTTGCAGATCCTAGGGCTTCATAACATTGAAAATGCTATGGCTGCTTCGACAGCAGCATTGGCACTGGGGATTGCGCCCTCTGTTGTAGCAGAAGCGCTGAAAAAGTTTCATCCTGTAGAGCATCGAATGGAGCCCGTTGGTACTGTTAATGGTGTTACTTATGTGAACGATTCTAAAGGTACCAATCCCGATGCGGCAATTAAAGCAATAGAGTCTTACGAACAACCCGTAATTCTTATCGCTGGAGGCAAAAATAAAGGAAGCGACTTTTCTCAATTGGCAGAGGTGATCCAAAAGAAAGCAAAAGCGGTTATTTTGGTTGGGCAGGCCGCGGGAGCCATTGAAAAAGCGTTGCGCGCTCAAGGCTATCAAGCCATTGTTACAGTAGAAACTTTTGATGAGACGGTGCAAGAAGCTGTTAAAATCGCGCAACAAGGTGATATAGTCCTCTTAAGCCCTGCCTGTGCCAGCTGGGATATGTTCTCAAGTTATGAAGAAAGAGGACGTTTGTTCAAAAAGCTAGTCCAAAGCTTATAGAGCTCTCTATTGTAGAGAATGAAAGCAAGCCAGTCATGAGCTTTGCTGTTACAGATGAGAGACTAGGAAAGAAGTTATAAAGATCTGTCTGCTTTCGAGGTCGAGAGGAGGGAGACTCGATGCGTCTCAAAGCGAGGGCACCTGATTTTATCATTTTTCTGTCTGTCATTCTCTTATTGACCTTTGGTATTGTAATGGTTTTAAGTGCTAGTTCTGTGAAGGCCACCTATCTTTATAACGATGCTTTTCACTTTTTTAAAAGACAAACTATGTGGGCTTTGCTAGGAATTGCTGTTATGATTGCAATGATGCGTCTAGACTATAGACGTCTCATCCCCTATAGCAAATGGTTTATCATTGGTAGTTTTATACTTTTGATTGCAGTACTAATACCCGGTCTGGGGAAAACCGTATCAGGTTCAACGCGATGGCTTAATCTTGGGCCTTTAGCTTTTCAACCTTCTGAGTTAATTAAGCTGGCTGTAGTTATTTTTGTAGCCCATCGATTATCCCAATCGGGCTATAAATTAACGAATTTGACAAAGGGACTGAGTCCCTATCTTTTGTTAATGGCAGCAATTGCGGGGCTTATCTTATTACAGCCTGATCTTGGTACGGCCATGGCGATTTGTGGTACTATTTATATTATGCTCTATGTAGCAGGCGCTCGTAAAAGTCATATGATATCGCTCGGTGTAATCGGTGTTATTCTCATTGCACTAGCTGCAATCTTAGAACCCTATCGTATGAGGCGAATTACAGGTTTCCTAGATCCTTGGGCCGATCCATTGGGAACAGGGTTTCATACTTTGCAATCCCTCTTTGCCTTAGGTTCTGGAGGTCTTTTCGGGAGCGGCCTAGGCCAGAGCAAACAGAAGTACTTTTACCTTCCAGAGAACCATACAGACTTTCTTTTTGCAATTTTGGGCGAAGAACTAGGTATGTTAGGCGCTACTTTTGTTATTGTCTTATTCTTCGTTTTGGTGTGGCGTGGTTTGCGAGTAGCCATTCTTTGTCCCGATGCTTTTGGTAGTTTGCTGGCTGTTGGCCTTACTTGTCAAATTGCCTTACAAGCGATTATCAATATGGGCGTTGTAACAGGGTTGTTGCCAGTAACAGGGATTACCTTGCCTTTTCTCTCCTACGGGGGCTCTTCGCTCTTCTTTACCCTGGCTGGTGTCGGTTTGTTATTGAACATATCGCGATTTACCCCTCGATAGGAACCCTTTCTACGCTAGAAGAAAGGTAGTTTTTTTATGATGATGAAAAGAAAAATGACTTTTGTCGTGACTGGTGGAGGAACGGGAGGACATATCTATCCAGCCCTAGCGATTGCAAGAGGCTTGGAAAAACGTTTTTCTGGTGCAGAAGTACATTATATCGGGAGCCATCGTGGCTTAGAAAAAAGTATTGTACCTCGGGAAGGCTTGCCTTTTCTAGCTGTACACAGTCGTGGGCTAGAAAGAAAAGTTCATCCAAAAGCAATGCTTTCTTTTGGTGTGACAGCGCTGGGGTTGCTAGAAGCGCTTGTTGTTTTACGTCGACTAAAGCCACAGGCCTTGATCGGTACGGGAGGCTTTGTAGCTTTGCCAGTGGCTATGGCAGCGCTTTTTTTAGGTATCCCAACGCTGATTCATGAGCAGAATGCTTTTGCCGGAATTACCAATCGTATTCTAGCGCCTCGAGTCCGGAAAGTGCTCTTAACGTTTGATGAAGCAAGAAAAAGATTGGAAAGTCGTCAGGCTGTTCTGACGGGTCTCCCTGTACGACCTTCCATTGTAACGGCGACAAGAGCGGAAGGCCGACAGTTTTTCTCTATATCAGAAGATTCCTTTGTGTTGCTTGTCGTTGGTGGTAGTAGAGGCGCTCAACGTCTGAATGAAGCTTTGCCAACGCTGGCTAAAGCCTGGTCTGGGAACAATAAATATCATATCATTCATGTTACAGGGCAAGCCAACTATGATTCGACGCGAGAGCACTATCAAAAAACGGGCATAGATCTGGATAATGATGGAAACATTAAGATTATCGGCTATCTTGATCATATGGAGCTTGCTCTGGCTGCTGCTGATCTTGCTGTTGGCCGGTCCGGCGCAGCTTTTCTTTCTGAGCTTACTGTTCGAGGTGTACCTTCTCTATTGGTACCTTATCCCTATGCAGCAGAGAATCACCAAGAAGCAAACGCCCGCAGCATGGAAGCCGCGGGCGCAGCGCAAATTCTGTTGGATAAAGACGTAGATGGAGAGACTATTAAAAAAACCATTCAATCGCTTTGCAACCAACCTACTCAGTTGGCTTCCATGGCAAAAGCTGCGAAGGCTTTGGGTCAACCGGAGGCGTTGGAAAGAATTTTAGATGAGATTGAAGATGTATTATAAGTTTTTTGACTTTTATTAAGACAAGCCTAGGAGCAGTCTTGGTTCTGCTGCATAGTATGTAGCAGTTTCAGCCGGGCGGGTCTACACAGTACGATATGATTCCAGGGGCTTCCCGGGAAAGGAGCTGAACCTATACAGTGAAATGGAATAAAGACAGAAAGATTCACTTTATTGGCATTGGCGGAACAGGCATGAGTGGCTTAGCCAGGATTTTATTACAGTTAGGCTATCCTGTAAGCGGTTCCGACTTGGCTGATACAGTCGTTACTCAGAGATTGCGTTCAGAAGGAGCTATCGTTTTCAAAGGTCACAAAGCACAAAATATTGACTCCGCTGTCGACGTTGTTGTCGTCTCCACGGCTGTAAAGAAGGATAATCCGGAGCTCATAGCAGCGAAAGAAAGAGATCTTACAATTTTACACAGAGCTGACTTGTTGGCAGAACTCATGAAGCTGAAAAAAGGGGTTGCCATTGCCGGTTCTCACGGTAAAACAACAACAAGTGCTCTTTTAGGGCTCGTCTTAAAACAGGCTCAGCTAGATCCAGCCATTGTTGTTGGTGGTGAAATTCGTGATATTAATGGCAATGCCACATGGGGGCAAGGCGATTATATGGCTGCTGAAGCCGATGAAAGCGATGCTTCTTTTCTGAAATTAAATCCCTGGATGGCTGTAATTACGAACATCGAAGATGATCATCTTGACCATTATCACTCTGTCGATGCGATCGTTAAAGCATTTTATGATTTTGCTGATAATGTATCACCAGAAGGTTCTTTAATTCTTTGTAATGATGATCAACGATTGCGAGAGATGGCGACTGCCATAGTGAACAAAAAGGTGTGGACCTATGCTATTCATGAAGAAGGGGATTACAGAGTTGTCAACCCCAGCTTAACAGCAGCTGGTTCCGAAGGAGAGATATTTTTCCAAGGTCAATATCTTGGCACGATGAAAATCTCCATACCAGGGCTTCACAATCTGAGTAATGCGCTAGCTGTCTTTGTCGTTTGTCATCAAATCGGGATGCCCGTTGAAAGGATTTTACAAGGCATAGAGGCTTTTCGTGGTGTAGGTCGTAGATTTCAGCGAATAGGCCATATTCGAGGTATTGAGGTAGTCGATGACTATGCACATCATCCTACAGAAGTAAAAGCAACGCTTGCAGCGGCCAAACAAGTGGAACCGAAAAGAGTTATTGCTGTATTTCAGCCCCATCGTTATAGTCGTACGCAAGCGCAGTATCAAGAGTTCGGGAAAGCTTTTGGCGATGCCGATGTTGTAATTATCAATGAAGTGTATCCAGCTGGTGAAAAGGCAATTCCAGGCGTGTCAGCAGACTTGATTATTAAAGCGCTGCCGAAGGAGATGCAAGAAAAAGTCTTTTACGGAGCCAATGCAGAAGATATGATTCAACATTTGATAAGAATTGCAAAGCCTGGCGATCTTGTTCTGACCATGGGAGCCGGAAATATTTGGTCCGTAGGCGTTGAATATTTAAACCGATTGACCGGAGAAGTATCTATCCGGTAGGAGGAGAACAATGACGATTCATAAGGGTCTAGAAAGAGCCTATCAGCACATTCAAGGGGCTTTTCGAGGCTCTTGGAAAGTCAATGAGTCCATGGCTCTTCACACGACTTGGCGAATTGGCGGACCTGCTGATGTCTTGGCCATACCGGAAGATGAGGCTGATCTAGCTTATTTGCTTTTACAGTGTAAAGAATGCAAGGTACCTTGGACTGTCATCGGAGCAGGTTCTAATATACTTGTTTCTGATGGTGGAATAGAAGGTATTGTTATTAAATTGGATAATTTTTCGCAAAAAGAATGGCAAAACCATCGATTCATTGCTGGTGCAGGATGTAAATTGCCTTCTTTGGCTCGCTATACAGCACAAAAAGGATACAAAGGATTGGATTTTGCTGTAGCGATACCAGCTACCTTAGGTGGTGCTGCTGTTATGAATGCCGGTGCCCACGGTCAGTCTATGGCTGAAGTGGTGACCTGGATTGAAGGCATCAATGAACAAGGCCAAAAGGTTTGCTACGAAAAGTCAGAATTACAATATGGCTATCGTTTTTCGCGTCTGCAAAAAGAAAAAATAGTAGTGACAACAGTTGCTATGGATTTGCTTTCTCATGTAAGAGAAGAGATTGAAGCTACCATGAGAGAGGTTTTTGAAAAAAGAAAAGCTACGCAGCCATTGCAATGGCCCAATGCAGGTAGTATTTTTCTTAACCCCCCCGGTCAATCAGCAGGAAAGTTGATTGAAGAAGTGGGGATGAAAGGCTTTACCTTTGGAGGTGCCCAGGTTTCAAAGATTCATGGCAACTTTATTGTCAATCTTGGCAATGCGAAAGCGGCAGAGGTACTAGAGATTATTGAAGAGGTTCGTCGACGTGTGAAGACAACCTGCGGGATAGAACTGGAATCAGAAGTTCATGTCATCGGGAGAACCGGGGAGGCAGGTTGAATGTCAGGGGAACGAAGGATCTGCATAGAGGGGGGGCATCCTTTAGCCGGGACAGTTCGAATTAGTGGAGCGAAGAACGCCGTATTGCCTATCTTAGCAGCTTCATTGATGGCGAAAGGTTCTTGCAGGATCACTGATGTCCCAAATTTAACAGATGTTCGGGTTATGCTTGAGGTCTTATCCAATCTGGGTGCGCAAGTTCACTGGGACGAAGGAACTTTAGTTATAGATGCGACAGAGGCTAGAACCGATGAAATTTCTGCTGATCTAATGCGACGCATGCGTGCATCCAATCTCGTCTTAGGGCCTTTACTTAGTCGCTTTCGACGAGTAAAGCTTTCTCATCCTGGTGGTTGCTCCATTGGGAGTCGCCCTATGGATCTTCACCTTAAAGGATTACAAAACATGGGCGCTCGCTTTGAGGAGAGATTCGGCTACTTTGAAGTAGAAGCGGAACGCTTGCAAGGAGCCGATATTCATCTAGACTTTCCAAGTGTGGGAGCAACGGAAAATTTAATGATGGCTGCTTGCTTGGCAAAAGGCACAACGGTGATTCGCAATGCAGCCAAAGAGCCAGAAATTATCGATCTTCAAAACTTTTTGAATGCTTTGGGTGCGAGAGTGCGTGGCGCAGGCCTTGATGTAATTCGAATTGACGGCGTTTCAGAATTAGGTGGTGGCAAGCACCAGGTTATTCCTGATCGAATTGAAGCAGGCACATTTATGGTTGCTGCAGCAATTACAGAAGGCGATGTTCGAATTACGAACGTAATCCCAGAACATGTAGAGCCCGTAACAGCAAAACTTCGAGAAGCAGGCGTTATTGTACAAGAAGAGAACGATGCGATTCGTGTTATTGGAACAAAGGAACGACAAGGTATTGACTTGAAAACGATGCCCTATCCAGGCTTCCCTACGGATATGCAGGCACAAATGATGGCTTTTTTATCAATCGGTCAGGGAACGAGTGTGATATCAGAAACCATATTTGAAAATCGTTTCAAGCATGTTGATGAATTAAGAAGAATGGGTGCCAACATTCGGCTAGAAGGTCGGGTTGCTATTGTGAAAGGAGTACCCTCTTTAAGTGGTGCGGTTGTAGAAGCCACTGATTTGCGGGCTGGTTCTGCCTTGATTTTAGCAGGCCTTTGTGCTGAAAATGGTACGACTGTAGAGAGAATTCATCATATAGAAAGAGGCTATGAAAGATTGGTCGATAAACTATCTATATTGGGAGCTCAGATTCGACTAGAAGAGACCATTTTTTCTCAATAAGCTCCAGTATCTTATCACTGGGGCTTATTTTTCTGCTTTTTTAAGCATTAGACCTCTTGGAAGGGTAAGAAATCTTTGGTATAATTAACACATGGTAGTTTTTGCCACTCTAAATGCTATATTTTGATAGGAGGCACCATAATGGTTCGGAGACGTACCAATGTTCTCGCCTTCTTTTTTCTCTCTCTTCTTTTCTTATCAATCTATTACTTCATCCATTCACCCTACTTCGGTGTGACGAAAATAACCGTCGATGGCATCAACTTGTTAGAAGAAGAGGAAGTGATTCGTCTCTCTGGTGTTCGCAATGGTGAGAACTTGTGGCGTCTCGATGAGAGCCGTATTCAAGAGCAGCTTTTCTTTCACCCTCACATAAAAGATGTTAAGGTAATGCGAAAGTGGCCTTCTGAGGTTCGCTTACAAATTGAAGAAAGAAAGCCTCTCGCTGTTATAGCGCAAGGTGCTTCCTTTGTCCTCTTAGATTCTGAAGGAATTTATCTAAAATCAATCGACTCTCTTCGAAGCTTTCGTATTCCTGTTATAACAGGAATAGAGGTGACTGAAGCGAGCGGGCCAGGACAAGCTTTTCGTGACGAATCAATATCGTTTGCTTTAAACGTTTTAATGCAATTTCCACCTACATTACTTTTGCGCATTGGTGAGCTTCATGTTGGTGTCGAAAGCAGACTTGTACTTTATACGACAGAAGGTATAGAGATTCGATTTGGTGTTGCTGAACATACCCAGGAGAAAGGAGAAGTGTTACAGGAGATTTTGAATGAACTTGCTTTGAGCGGCGAAACAAATAAAGTTCGTTACATAAATGTTTCATCTCCTAAAGCACCGGCGATTAAGCCAAAGGTAGGTGCGCAATTGCACGGAATCAGAAGTATGGGTATAACCATCGGTGATGGAATCTATGACTAAAAAAAGTTCCAACATCTAGAGGAAATCAGAGCTTTTTAGCGAAGAAATAGGGATCATAAAGCAAAATTTAGAAAAGAATGCAGTAAAAAAGTAAATCACTGCCATCCTAAAGGAGGTACTCCCTTTGTTTGAACTAGATGTGGATCTGAATCCATTGGCTGTGATTCGGGTCGTTGGCGTAGGCGGTGGTGGTAACAACGCCGTTAATAGAATGATCTCTCATGGCGTCAGAGGTGTACAGTTCCTTTCCTGTAATACCGATGCACAGGCTTTACAATTGTCTCGTGCTGAAATTAAATTACAAGTCGGTACAAAGCTAACCAAAGGACTCGGTGCTGGTGCGAATCCTGAGATTGGTCAAAAAGCAGCCGAGGAAAGTCGCGAAGATTTATACAATGCTTTAAAAGGCGCTGATATGGTCTTTGTAACAGCAGGCATGGGTGGTGGTACGGGAACTGGTGCAGCACCTGTTGTTGCGGAAGTGGCTAAAGAATTGGGTGCCTTAACTGTTGGTGTTGTAACCCGTCCTTTTACTTTTGAAGGTCGGAAAAGAGCCATGCAAGCTGATAAGGGCATTCAAGAGCTGCGAGCTGCAGTAGATACCTTAATTGTCATTCCCAATGACAGACTTCTTCAAGTGGTGGACAAGCATACGCCCATGAATGAAGCTTTTCGTTTGGCTGATGATATTTTACGCCAAGGCGTACAAGGAATTTCTGATTTGATTGCCGTACCTGGATTGATCAACTTAGACTTTGCTGACGTAAAAACAATTATGACTGATACAGGATCTGCTCTTATGGGTGTTGGTACATCTACTGGTGAGAACAGAGCTGTTGAAGCGGTGAAGAAAGCAATTTCGAGTCCTCTGCTAGAGACTTCCATTGATGGAGCTCGAGGCGTCCTTATGAACATTACTGGCGGCGTTAATTTAGGTATGTTAGAAGTAAATGAAGCAGCCGAGATTGTAACAGAAGTCGCTGACCCAGAAGCAAATATTATTTTTGGTGCCGTCATTGATGAATCGATGGAAGATGAAGTACGGGTTACTGTCATTGCAACAGGATTTGATCATGTTGAAAAAATGGCCTTCCGTCAAACAGCGACCACAACAACGTCTTCAAGAGAAAAAGTTTTGATTCATGGGCAACGTTCTGCCAAGCAGAATGAGGAGACAGAATCAGCGCCACCGCCACCGCAACCATCTTTTCCACCAATCGATGTAAAATCGGTCAATCCTCTTACGGATGATATTGACATTCCAGTATTTCTTCGGAAACTACGCAATCGCTAATGGAAAACTATCTCAAATAACCTTGCAAAGAGTTTTGCAAGGTTATTTTTTTATTTTATTAGGCTGTTAACGCAAAGTGTGACATTTTTTGTAAAAACTGTCGGGTATAATGTTCTTGTATTGAAACAACGGTGGTGTTCAGAGGGAGTGCATGAGAGAGTCATTATTTATTGGGATGTTCTGTGGTTGCTCAATTTCATGATGGATATTTTACTGCTATCTATCACAGGGTCTGTTCTGCGCTGGAAGAGTAGAGTCCCTAGAATCTTGTTGGCTGGTGCAGTAGGTGCCACCTTGTCTATCTTGTTTTTATGGGTTCAAATCTATGATTTTATTTTAGGGCTTTATAAAGTAGCTCTTGCTGTTCTCATGGTCAAGATAGCTTTTCCAATCAAGGGGATGCGGCAACTTTTGCAAGGCTCAATCATTTTCTACTTAGGTGCATGGGTAGTAGGTGGGATTTTCTATGCCTTTGCACCTTCAGAGAAATGGTTCACAGGTATCTTTTTCTGGTTGCTACTGATTCTATCAGCCTTACTAGCAGCAATGGGACTTACGTACTGGCGTAATCATGGGCAGAAAAGAGTTTGGCAAGGAGATTTACTTTTGAAAATACATGCTGAAGAGATCAAAGTTAGAGCGCTTGTAGATAGTGGCAATCAGCTTGTCGATCCCTTAACAGGCAATCCTGTCATCATCGTTGAGTATCAAGCTCTTGCTCACCTGCTGCCCCCAGGATGGAGTGAGAGTGCAGCTACAGATGAGTCTTTACGACCTCGCTATATTCCTTACACATCCATGGGAAACCCTCAGGGCCTCCTTCTAGGTTTTCGACCCACCAGAGTGGAACTGTACCGAGATAATGAAGTGATTCATTGTCATGATGCAATCGTAGCTTTAAGTCACCAACGGCTCGATCCATCGGGGCATTACCAGGCTTTAGTTCCTACGGCTTGGGAACATTAGTTTCTATGAAAGGAGGTATGTTTGTTGATGGAGAAGCCGCTCTTGCTATTTAAGAATATGGGGCGGTCCCTCGAATCGAGCTTTATGAAGCTACTACAAAAATTTGACCTCTTATCAGAAGTGCATTATATCGGTTCTAGTGAAACCTTGCCTCCGCCACTAACAAATGATGAAGAAATTCATCTCTTAGTACAACTAGAACAAGGCGATTTAACTGTTAAATCGATTTTAATTGAGAGGAACTTGCGTCTGGTCGTTTATATTGCACGCAAATTTGAGAATACAGGTGTTGGAACAGAAGATCTTGTATCTATTGGTACGATTGGATTAATCAAAGCAGTCAATACTTTTGATCCATTGAAAAAAATAAAGTTAGCTACATACGCATCACGATGTATAGAAAATGAAATTCTTATGTATTTGCGAAGAAACAATAAGACGCGATCGGAAGTATCTTTTGATGAGCCTCTAAATATTGATTGGGATGGGAACGAATTATTGTTATCCGATGTCTTAGGCACGGAGAACGATATTATTTACAAATCCATTGAAGAAGAAGTGGACCGTAAACTGCTACATGCAGCGATGAGCAAACTAACATCGAGAGAACGCAAAATCGTTGAACTCCGTTTTGGTCTTCGTGATAGTCGAGAAAAAACACAAAAAGAAGTGGCAGATTTGCTAGGCATTTCTCAATCCTATATTTCCCGATTGGAAAAAAGAATCATTAAACGCTTGCGCAAAGAAATCCATCGCATGGAGTAATTTTTTTCATGGAGCTACGACAGTATAAGGCACTGCTGGCAAGCTCATACTACTGTATGTGATGAATAGCAGTGTCGGGAGGGTTGTCCATGATGGTCAACAAGGTGGAAATCTGCGGTGTTAACACTTCAAAATTACAGGTGCTAACGAACGCAGAAATGCGAACCTTGTTTCAGGCCATGCAGTCAGGAGATATTTCTGCTCGAGAGAAGCTGATCGGCGGCAATCTGCGCTTGGTGCTCAGCGTAATTCAACGTTTTACCAACCGCGGGGAGTATGTAGATGACCTTTTTCAAGTCGGTTGTATTGGTCTTATGAAAGCGATAGACAACTTTGACCTTAGTCAGAATGTAAAGTTTTCTACTTATGCTGTGCCTATGATCATTGGGGAGATTCGTCGCTATTTAAGAGACAACAACCCTATCCGAGTCAGTCGGTCTTTGCGTGATATTGCCTATAAAGCGCTACAAATACGAGATCAACTGGTCAATCAGCTTTCAAGAGAGCCTTCTGTAACAGAAATTGCAGAAGCTCTGGGATTTGCCCGAGAAGAAGTCGTCTTTGCTCTTGATGCCATTCAGGAACCGATATCACTTTTTGAACCCATTTATCATGATGGTGGTGACCCCATCTTTGTAATGGATCAGATTGGTGACGAGAAAAACCAGGATGGACAATGGCTTGAAGGCATCGCTGTACGAGAAGCCTTGCGGAAGCTAAATGATAGGGAAAAGTTGATTCTGACGCTTCGTTTTTTTGAAGGAAAAACGCAGATGGAAGTAGCCGATGAGATTGGAATTTCTCAAGCACAAGTGTCGAGACTGGAAAAGGCTGCTTTAGGACATATGCGTAAGCATCTGTAGCGCCAAGCGCGCAAGTTTTGAGCGATAGCACTTATTTAAGAGTGCTATTTTTTTTATTATTGAAAGGGTTGGGCTTGATTTTGTCACGAAAGGAGTGGGTGCTTCATAGTATATAGTACGAAAATAGCTACCTTGTGGTGGGGTCAGGCGTTATTTACTCACCGTTCGCCACTAAGTCTTGGAATAGCAAGCTATCCCTTAACTCCGTTCGACTTGCATGTGTTAGGCATGCCGCCAGCGTTCGTCCTGAGCCAGGATCAAACTCTCCAAAAAATTATGGGTGAGCCTGATAAAGCTCTTAATTGACTTTTTTTGATAACTTTTGTATTTATAATGAAGGTTTCGAAAAACCATCACCGAATCTGCAAAAGCTCTCAGAATTGATTGGTTTGTCGTAAGCCCGAAAGCTTCGACATTTTCGCACGCTTGACTTGTTTACAACTGTTTGATTTTCAAGGACCAAATGCTTATTGAAAAGCGTTTTTTGTCGCTTTCTGTCGGCGCTTTCTCGCGGCGACAAGAAGTATTATCACACAACCAAAATGAAATTGCAAGCATCATTTTTTTCCATTTTCAATTATTTTATGCTTTTTAAATTTTTTATTTTTATAAACAGCAAGAAACCCACCTGTTTTCAGGAGACAAGTGGGTTTCTTCCATTATTGATTGCCTACAATCCATCTGTCCTTTAAAGTTTGCGCTTATTTTGTAACAAGTAGTTTTATCGTAAAACATCGTTACAGGAGCATTACCCTTTGCTTTCAAACCCAATCGTTCTTGTTGTAAAAATATCTCTAAATAATAAGAATAAACTTGTCGTCATAACGAAGACGAAGATACTCGCAAAGATAAAAGGATCAATGCCCCAGCGTGTAAAGTAACCTGTTGCAAGGGGTCCTAAGACAACACCAAGAGAAAACATGCCATAGAAAAGGCCGAAGGCGGCACTTCGTTCTCCATCATCAGAATTGTCTACAACTGTTGCTGTGGCTGCGGGAAAGAGTATGCCAAAACCAAACCCATAGATAACCATCATAACTACCATAGAGGTTAATGTTGTTGCCCAAGCCAGTCCACCCATCGCAAACATCACAATAATCATGCCAATCAGAAGAGGAACTTGACGTCCTATCTTATCAGAGATACGACTCAAAGGCGTTACAAAAACAAGAATCGCAACGGCAGCAAAAGCACTAAACAATATGCCGATAGAAGTACCTGACAGACCATTGGCTTGTGCAGCAAGTGGCAATGCAAAGGCCATTGTGCCTTTCGCAAAAAGCAAGATGAAAGCAGCCACATAGGCCATGAGCAAGTTAGGTCTACGTAACAACGAAGGAATATTCACAGAGCGGTCTTCCTGTGCCACCGGGGTCGCTGGTAGCACTTTGCGAACAACAAAAGCTGTTACGATAAGCAATGACGACATTATGTAAAAAAGATGGTAAACCGTTAATTTGTCTAATATGATACCACCTAGCATGGGTCCTAACAATGCTGCTACGGCAATGGCTATACCGGACTTGGCCATTTGCTTTCCTCGCTCACTCGGTGGTGCAAGTTCAGCCAGGTAAGAAAAGGCAGCAGGAACGACAACAGCCATACCTAGGCCGTGAATCAATCGTATCGCTAATAAAGTATAAGCATCATTTGCAATGGAATAGCCAAAAACTCCAACTGCAGCTAGCAATAGACCGAAGAAGATAGCATTTCTTCTTCCTATCTGCCCAATACACCAACCAGCTCCAAAGTTACCGAGCATGTTGGCAAAGGAATAAGCCGAAGTGACTACAGCAGTAAGAAAGAGCCCTGCACCTAGTAGTTGAGCGTAAAGGGGCATGACTGGCAACTGAACAAATGTATCCATGAAAGCGATTACAACCATGGCGTAAATAATCCACTTTAGCATTCAATCCCTCCCCTTCGATCGTAGTACCTTGTTAATCTACAATTTTCTACAGCTTGTACTATATGTGTTATCATAATCTATTTATACCCTAATGCAGTAATGGCGTCAACGGGGTGAGAAACGAATTCATTAAAATACAGATTCTTTCTTTTGTATAAACATTCTCAGTACACTTTACCAAAAATAGGGTGTCACGTAAAAATAAGATTAGCAAAGAGCAAGCATTGAATCAATAGCTTCTTCTACCTCCTCTAATCGCGGAGATCGATAGAGATAGCCATAGTCACCAATGGCTCTCGCTAAAACAGGGCTTATAGAGCTATGATGGGGTACCTTAGAACCGTATTGTCGAAGTATATCATCGTGCGAAAGTATATACTTTTTATTATTTTTTCTTCCTACGTAAGCACAATAATATTTCTTTTCGTAGTAAAAAGTATTTTTCTCGTCAACTATACCATTGGCCCATTGTTGATAGAGATCAATATCATTGGCGTAGTTAAACATATCCATGGTTAATCCACCGGGTGGTCGCATATTTACTTCTAAAGCAATAAAGCGATCATCAGCTGTACGGAAAAATTCAAAATGAAAAAAACGTTGTCGAACTTGATAGGCATCTACAATCTTCATGCCCGCTTCAACTAACTTGCGAGGAATTTCTCGAAGAGAATAGTAGTAGATATGCAAATCTTCATTAACTGCTTCCATAACACCTTGGCCATAACGATGAGAAGTATAAAAAAGAACATTGCCTTCTTTGTCAGTTAAACCATCAAAAGAATAAATCGTACCTTCAATAAATTCTTCCATAATGTAGTCTCCATAATAACCAATGGATTCTTTTTGGCAAAAGAGATTCTCTAACTCCTCTAGGCTATGAATTTTGTGTGTATTTGCAGCACCGACGCCAGAATTCGGCTTTAACACAACAGGAAAGCCAACAATCTGAAGAAAAGCACGCGCTTCTTCTAAAGTTTGAACAACACGACCTTTCGGTACTTCAAGTCCCGCTTGCACGAAAACCTCTTTCATAAGACCTTTATTTTTCATTTTTGCGATTTGATCTTTCTGAACCCCCCAGACATTAAAGTCTGTTCGCAGCTTTGCTTCATACTCCAACCAATACTCATTTAAGGAGTCAATGCGATCAATCTTACCATGACGATGGGTAAAATAACCACAAGCCCGCAGTAGTTGGTCATAATCTTCCATGGAATGAACTTGGTAATAGTCAGTTAATGATTCTCGTAGTTCCACAGGCAAATCTTCAAAAGGTACATCAGCAATTCCAAAGACTTTTGCCCCTGCCTTCTTTAAAGCCACTACAAAGAGATAATAGTTTGATGGAAAATGAGGAGATAAGAAAAGAACGTTCACAGATCAGCCACCCTTTCTATAATTCTTCTTTCAGATCTTTAAACTCTCTAATTCTTTTATCCATCCTTCCAAGCGAATATGTCGCAAAATAAAATATAGATCAAATTCGCAGTTCTGTTTAATTAAGCCATTCCTCTTATGAATTAACGTAAAAAGGGTAGACTAAAAACATAAATTACGAAGTCTCTATGTACAATCTACCTCTCTCGTATTAGATATTCAGCACCCAGTTAAATCTTTCCAAATATTCAGCCTTCATTCTCCCTTTTTTATAGGCATCTTACCCTTACATTCAAAACAAAAAGGAGTCGAAAGCAAAAATGGGTTTATTTGGTGAATTGATTCAATCTTTTCTCAGGTTCCTCTTATACTCTCTCATTTCATTGGCTTTGGCGCTATCTACTCTTAATCAACAAGAAGATAGCTATCACGAAGAAAATAGGAACCTATAGCCAGCTACTACAACGAAGTACCTATGACGGATTGCTTTTCAAAGTCTCTGTATCTTCGAAGACCCTGATCCCTAACTTTAAATTGCAATGAACCATTAAAGCTGTTTATTTCCGGCAAACCAAGTAGAGCGAGAGGCTCTTTATCTACCATTTGACGATATTTTTCTGCTTGATGAAAAGCAATGACTTCAAAATGAGGTCCCCGCAGTTTTAGATGTTTTTGCTCCGCTCCAATGAAAAAAACTTGTTGTGGCACATAAGGCATCAACAAGAGCTGCGGTCTTGAAAAACCAACGCCATAAGGCGCCAATGCTTCGACCTCTTCGATCAAGCTAACAGAGATATCCTCAGGTCGAACCAAAGCCGTAACGTCAACAGAAGGCTCAAAAAGAGTAACATCTACCCCTTGAATAAAGCCTCTCAGACGTTCCCTTAAAGAAGCTATATCTTCTTTACGCAAGGAACAACCAGCGGCCATATCGTGACCACCGCCTTTCACCAAAAGGTCGGCACAGCCATCGACTAAGTACTTTTTGAGAGAAAAACCTTTTACTGTTCGAGCAGATCCTTTTACAATCCCTTCTTCGGTGCTATCTGTTAGTACCAGTACAGGTTTATAAAAGCGTTCTTTTAGCCGAGAAGCGATTAAACCAACAATACCTTCGTGAAAAGACTTATCATAAAGTACATGGAAGCCCTCTTCCTTCTTTACCAAAGTCTTAGCCATCTCTGTTTGGCTTTCCGTCATTTGCTGTCGCAATTGATTGATTCGTTTTAGAGTACCCGCCCATTCATAGGCTTTGGTAGAATCGGAGGTCAACAGCAATTCTACGGCTTCAAAAGGCACACCTTCAAGCCTACCTTTGGCATTGATCATAGGTCCAAATATAAAACCTAGATGATAGTGTCCATTAATGTCACCTTGTAAACTTGTAACATCTTTAATCGCTCGAAAGCCCAAGCGTGTTTTTTCTCCCCAATTCAATAGCTTAAGACCGTTTTTGACAAAAATTCTATTTTCTCCTCGCAAAGGCATCACATCGGCTACAGTACCTAGAGCAACCAGGTCGAGAGAACGAAGCAATTCTCTAGGTCGTTGCACCTCATCGAAAAGAATTTGCAACACTTTAAAAGCAACACCAACACCGGCCAACTCTTTGAAGGGATAAGGGCAGTCTGGTTGCTTTGGATTGACTACAGCGCTTGCAGGCGGTATTGTCTTATCAGGTTCGTGATGATCTGTAATAATAACATCCATACCCAATTCTTGAGCTCGTTTGACACCATCTATCGCAGCGATACCATTGTCTACAGTCACAATAAGACGAGGCGTCCCTCGTGCTGCAATTTCTTCTACACCTTGCACTTGCATACCAAAGCCACCGACAAAGCGACTGTTGATATACCAATCTACAGTCGCACCGAGCTTCCGTAAACCTTCAACAAGTAATGCTGTCCCCGTAATACCATCGGCATCATAATCACCGTAAATCGTAATTGGAATCGACTGCTCAATCGCAGCCTTGATCAAAAAGGCTGCTTTTTTTGCGTCTTTTAACAGTCCAGGATCGAGTAAATCCTGTACGGAAGAGCGGAGAAAGATTTCCGCTTCTTCGGGCTTAATTCCGTTTTGAAATAGAATTGATGCTTGTAAAGCCGTTACACCTGCATAATCGGGTATTGCGAAAGAAGGCAATAGCCACTTGGTCAAATTAAATCACCTCATTCTTCTAATCATTCGACTCATTTTGTTTAAATCCTACGAGGCGAAAGAAAGGTATTCTCCATTCTTGAAGAGAATAAACAAAAAATGCTAAAAAAAAACAATCAGGAAGGTGAGACCATGTGAGCAAAGCATTGTGGAGATGGCTACTAGATATGATGCCTCATGATGATCTTGTAAGCTTGGCCAGGGTCATGCATGTGAAAGTACCTGGTTTTCGTCAAATCGTACTGGATCATCGCATCCATTTGTTACGACCTCGCTTAATCCAAACAATCATAAATAGCAAAAGTTTTATCAAGCTACAAGAAGCAATGGATAGGCATATGCAGGGACAAGAACCTTATCTAGCCTGTCGAGAAAAAGACAAAGAGCAACTGTTAGAGCTTATCTATTTAGGTGCCAACCCAGCGACACTTTTGAGCGCTCTTATATCAAGCCCTGAACAAGAACATCAGGAAAAAGCAGAATCTTTATTTATAGAACTACGAGAATCAGAAAAGCTTCAATCTTATGAAGAACAGGTTGCAGAAAAACGAAAAGACGATATAGAACAGAAGAAAATCCTAGATACAGCTGAACAGTGGCACAAGCAATATCAAGAAATCGAAAAGAAATTTATAAAATTAGAAGAGAAGATTGGTAAATTAAACCAGAGTTTGGAGAAGCAAAAAAATGAATTTGATATAGAAAAAAAGCAATGGCACCATGAAAAACAGGGATTCTTACTGGAAATTAAAGAGAAAGACAAGAGAATTAAAGATAAAGAAGACGAAATCCGAAGAATGACTGAACTCTGTGATACTTTACACAAAAACATTGCAAAATACTACTTCATGGAATATAAATCACCAAAAAGTGGAGGCTATGGCAGAAGCAGAGATAGTTACTGCAGCAGCGACTGCAATTGCTATTACAACTACAATTGAAGACATTGATAAATCAGAGTCTTCACAAGAAACAGATGAAACTTGTCCAGTAATTGTCAAACAGCAAATAGCTCTCGTTGGTAAGTTGCCTCCGAACCTTCACCGTCTGCACAATCTGAACCGTTATACTATACAAAATGTTACGACCGAACATATTACCAAGGCTTTTGAAGATCGCCTTTTCACCCACTCTGATCAGGTCTGGGTATTAAACTACGATATTCCCTTGTTTATTAAGCGAAAATTACGCAGAGAAGTAACCATTGATAAATATTTTGAATTTAATAGTTTGTCTGACTTGCAAAGATATCTAAAACAAGGGGAATCAGCAACATGAGAAACAGCAAATGGAATTTTGACGTCATAGGCGTATTGGCCAGTGATGAGTATGTAGCGACGAAAATGAATGGTGGCGCAGTATTCGTAAATCGTCAAAACTCATTGCAATTTTCAGTGCAGTTGATTTCAGAAACACCAGAAGATTTTCCAAACAACAGTCTTTATACAGCTATGCCTCTGACATTGAACGATATGGCTTTGAAGAAAAGTACTACGCCAACGAATACCATAGAATTGATGATTTGAAGGATTTCCTCGCTGAAAAACTATTTATTTTTCGACCGGAGCGACGTGGGGATTATTTTTATATCAAAGACGTACGACTTGTACCCAAACCTTTGTCTTATATGAATACATCAACCTATGTAACGCTCCCTCTTTTTAGTAAAGTTCAACACGGTTATAGTTATGATGATTTTTTGAAAAAACTGATAGATCAAGAACTTGTAGGACCGATTCACGCGTATGCAGAAGGAGTCAAAACGCCGCCTTTCCTTTTATGGCGAGATGATGATCATTCTTTTTTTATCTTTGGTGAGTTGATTGAACATCGCCAAAGTCATAACAATTACGCTTTTTACTACGAACAGTTAAAAAAGATCTCTTTCCCAGAAGCCTGGTTCGAAGAAGCTATAGAAGTGCCCGGAAACGATACGCTTCTATTTTTATCAAAAGAAAAACAGAGCCAGATCTATGAGCGTATGAAAAGCACAGAAGATCTCATAGCCTCTAGTAAAGAAGAGAACTCGTTAAACGATTCTACCTTACTAGAACAGGATCCCAACGACAGACTGGTGGCGATGCAGTGCTGGGAAGAAAAGTTGCTTTCTTTAGAGACCAAAGAAGGGGACTCATCTGAATCTCTGTTTATACAAAATTTTATGCAAATCACACGAGAGCAAGGTCTATTATACGACTGGAAAGATTTGATTCACTTCCATACTGCTATGAAAACATCGAATCTAGTCATTTTAGCGGGAATGAGTGGCACTGGCAAATCGAGGCTTGTACAAGCTTATGGTAAAGCGTTACAACTCAAAGAAGATCAGTTGGCTTTTATACCTGTTCATCCTTCTTGGAATGACGATGCTGATCTGATTGGTTCGGTAGATTGCAGAGGCAAAGTGTACCAACCAGGGCGAACTGGTTGATTGATTTATTGCTGCAAGCCTCTAAAGATAATCGTCGAGACAAGGGGCTTTATATTGTCTGTTTTGACGAAATGAACTTAGCTCGTGTTGAGCATTACTTTTCTCAGTTTCTTTCTGTTCTTGAAATGGATCCTTCTCGTAGAGAACTTCATCTTTACAACAAAGAATTGGAATCAACGCTCCTTAACTCCGCTCAATACCCGCCATCCATTGCGATTGGTGATAATGTTCTTTTTGTCGGAACTGTAAACATGGATGAATCGACTTATCATTTCTCTGATAAAGTCTTAGATCGAGCGAATGTTATTCGACTGAATATCCTTCCTTTTGAAGATTTGAAAAAATTAAAGTATCATAAGGAAAAGAAAAGTATAGGCAAGGAATGGACTTATAGTGAATTTCAATCTTTCATAAAAGAGCAAGAAGATTATGATTTAACAGATCGAGAATTGTCGTTCTTGCGACAATTTCACCTACAACTACAATCAATTAATAAAAACATGGGCATTGGCTTTCGCATTCTACGACAAATTGATCGGTATTTGAAAAATTTACCTCAAACACCCTTTGTAACGCGCAGTGATGCCTTTGATCGGCAGATTGTACAACGAATTTTAACCAAAGTGAGAGGTCCCGAAGAACAGCTTAAATCCGTACTTGGCTCATTTCATGTAGAACGGCAAGGGCAAGTAGACGGACCCTTGATAACTCTCTTAGACGAATATGCCGATTTATCGGCTTTTGAAGAGACTCGCCAAACTATATATCATAAGGCGAAAGAGCTGAGTATGTATGGCTACACAGTTTGAGGCGCCTCCTTTTTCTCTTGCTTTTCTTAACGGCGATCGATTTATTCATCTAAAAGAGTTTTTTGAAGAAGAAAAAGAACTGTATCAGGCTGAAGCAGGCCTTAAGATTCGAGAGAACTTGAATCTAATGCTCCTTTTTCGTTCTTCTGACCCGAAAGCTCGCTTCTACATGGATGGTTTGGAAACACTGCCTGAAAGAATGATTCTACGAGATGAAGAAGGGCAAGCCTATTTAGCTCCATCAGAACAAGAGTACCTTCTTTTTCGCTATGACGATTATCCTCTCATACCCGGTTACTATAAGCTAACTGTTTTTGTTTTTGGTAAATCGTACCATGCGCTACTGCAAGTTTTGCCGAAGCAAATGACACAAGCCCAATGGGAAAGTATGAAAGAAGAATTGGAAAAAGAGCTGCACGATTTAGCTCTCAACCTTTTTAGCAAAAATATGGGTCAAGCTATTCCAACACTTAAAGAATTGCCTTCGCGCCTCTGGTTTCGCTTTATAATGATTCAGAAGTCTTATAAACCCGTTATGGCTGCTCTCAGCGATCTCTATCGAAAGGCTAACTATCGAATACAAAAAAATCGCACCTTCGATTATGATCTTCCCGAAAACCGTTGGCTACGTCAAATTATAGCTACGATTGAAAAGAGCCTTCAAGAATTCCTTCAGGCTTTGCATGAACAAGAGGAAAAAGCAAGAGCTATCCTTTCGGATAAAAATCTACTTTCCTCAAAAAATAAAACTTTGTCTATTATCGGTCATTATCGAAGTCAATGTGAAAGAATGATAAGTAGCTTTCGCTTTATTTGCCAAGCGCCCTGGTACAAGCAAGTACGTTCTAGACCAAAAGAAATGATCCCCCAAGTTATGATGACAGATTTTCGATATGCTGCACTTTATAAGCTTTATAAAGATCTGCGCAAAGAAAACATAGAAGTTGCTTTAGACAGGACCTATCAGTATCAATGGAAAAGAACAGACCTGCTTTATGAAAACTGGGGCTTTCTAAAGATTTGTAACGCCTTAATGAATGATCCGCTCCGATACGAAGTGAAAAGCGGTTGGCTTTTTGACCTTGACTTTTCTGATCATCACCTTTTCATACCTTCTTTGCCTTCGGGTACGACCATTGTGCTAGAAAAAGGCAAGACAAAGCTTCATCTTGTCTATGACGCTTTAATTCCTCGCAAAAGTGAACAAACAGAAAAATATAAAGCACCACTTTATATCAAAGGAACCCACGATCGTCCCGACGGACGCCTGGACATTTATCAAGAAGAGGTCTATGGCGGTAGCATTTTATTTGACTTTAAGTATAGGCCTTGAAAAACTTTTGGGATCCTCAGAGAATTGATGCACCCAGTCGACCCGGTGCAATGAGACAACTACTGGCTTATGGTGCTTATTGTAAGTCTCCCTATCTTATGGGAGAAGGGTTTCATGACTTTTTGCGTCGCCATAGTAGCCCTGTACCTGAAGTTTGGGCTATCTATCCTACCGATTATGACGAGAAAGTAAAAGTTCGGTTTTACAAAGACTACGATTTAAGACTACTTAAAATGTGCCCCGATACAGATTTAAATCATATAGGCGAAGAGATCCACAAAGTGGTTGAAGCAATTTTAGAGAGGGTAGAAATCTTTCAATCTCTTCAAAAAAAAGAGACATAAAGCGAGAATGAGCAGAGGCTCGTCGGGTTTGTAGCCTGACGAGCCTCTTTAAGAAGAGCACTATGAAGCTGAGATAAATGGCTCAGCTTTACCTTCCTCCTGCTTTTTGAATCATATCATGATGCTGACGAATATATACGTCAGAGGCACTACCATGGGCTGTACTATTGAGCAGGTAAATATCAAAGTGACCTGTGACACCGTTGTTGTGGATGGTATTGAAGCTATGAGGCATTCCAGATAGAGACCCTGCTATGTTCATGCCGTCTTTGAATATAACGATAGCACGAGGTGTCCATGTCCATTGCTGGTTAAAGATCTCACGCATAATTGCCGTATCTTGCATTGTGAGCGGCTCAACATCAGCATGATTGTATCCACCCATCATTTTAACTTGAAACCTCTTGTTCGTCTCTATATCAACGACTGTGAAAATATCGTTTCTTCTAAGCAAGTATTTTCCTTCTAAAAACCAGTCTACTACAGTGCCTACTTGAGCAGGCGCTTTGTGTTGTCCTGGTGTTACCGTATATAGCCTAGGCGCATAGCCAGAGATAGCGATTTTTTCTCCTGCATTAAACCATTCATGAGGTTCCATATAGTTATACCTCAAAAGATCGTGAACAGCCACACCAAACCTCCTGGCAATAGAAGAACCTGTATCACCAGGTAAGACAGTGTAGGTAACGGCAGGCCATTGCGTCACACTTTCTCTATCTCCACGCGATGGCGATGGCGATGGTGCTGCTGGCGGCGCTGAATAGCTTGAGCCATTGCCTTGTGGAATTAGTAGCTTTTGACCGACCCAAACTGTATCATTGGTAAGTTTGTTCAGAGAACGAATTTCGTCTATCGTAACATTGAACTGCATACTAATTTTCCACAGGCTGTCATTCGGTTGTACCACATAAGAATGAGTATTGCCGCTATTATTAGCAGGTAGATCTCCCTCTTGTAGTAGTAAGACTTGCCCTGGCCTGATTTCATCACTGGTAAGTTGGTTTATGTTTTTTAGTTTTTCAATCGTGAGACCATATTGGTTTGATAAGATCCATAGCGTATCACCGGGCTGTACCGTATGGCTCATGACCTGATTCCGCAATTTCAATATCTGTCCGACGTAGATAAAATCATGTTGTAGCTGATTTAACGACTTAATCTCGTCAATGGTCATATTAAAAGTACGCGAAATTTTCCAAAGACTATCGCCAGCTTCAACAGTATATGTAGAAGGAACGGCCGTCTTGGCCGTCATCATAGCAGGGGCGCCTAAAAGAAATGCAGACAAAGTCATGCCTATGAGAAGCCTTTTCGTACCCTTTTCCAAAGTTTCACCACTTTCTGATGCAGGAAGGGGTGCTAAGACATCTCACCTTCATAGGCTCTACTATAATAATTCTGGTAAGGGTACAGTTTTTCGGTAGAAAAAGCGCTAGTATTACAATGGATTAGCAACCTTTATTTGGGTGTCATCGAATTATTTTAAGAAATCTCTCTGATAGGACATTTTACGAATGGCAAGATAGATCAACAAGATCAGATTAAAAGCTGCGACTATACCGTAATAGAGAAGCAGATCCCACCACCAACCTAAAAAAAGCAAAAGAGCACTGATAATAAGCAACCTCGGCATGGCTTTTCCAAGCTGAGAAGGCAAGTCCTTTTTCTCATCTTCTTCATCCGATAGATTTGCTTCTTGTAAAGACTTTTCTTCTACTTTCACGTTGTAGATTGCTTCTATCGATGGCGAGGGATCCATAGAGCTTTCATTCATATTCTTCCAAGATATCCAGAGTTGAAGGAACAGGGGACTAAGAAGAACAATAGCGGCAGCAATGGCCAGATATATTTGCCAAGAACCGCCCGGCGCTAACAATGCAAATAGAAGATAAAGCACTATCAATGTCGCTGCTATACGTAGTAAAATTTTGCTAATACTAATATTCATGGAAAATTCCTCCTCTTAGCTAGAGATTGCCCTTGTTCAGATTTTTTTATCCATATATTGATAATTTTTGTTTCCCTATTACAATAAAAGACTTATGTCCTCTTTTCTCAGGACATAAGTCTCATGCGATTCTTATTAATATTTGGTATATTTTCCTCAGGCCTTTTATTTTGCCAACTTGACCTTAACCAATCCCCAGCCAAAATCATTAGATCAGGAGGTGCAACTGTAATCTAATTTTTCCTGCCAGAAGCTCTGGCAGGTTTTTTTATATCCAATAAATCATAACTCGACTCTGGTCCCGTATGGCTGTCATATAATCACCTGGAAAACCATTGACAATAATCTGAAGGTTCTTTTTTCCAACAGGTGGCGTAGGGTCGAAACCAATTTTTGCTAGCAACTCTGACAGGATAAGTTCTGTAGATTTGCCTGCTAAAATTACAATCTGATCGCCCTCTTTAAGCCATTCTTCTCCCGTTGCAACTTTTTGATTTACATAAAGTTTTGCTTTTTCACCGGGAAAATTCCATTCTTTGTCGTTGATCAGAACACGCAGATCCTGTCCATTCCATTGCTTTAGATCCACAATTTCTTTGATCTGCATTTCTGAGACAGTCGCATACTTTAACTCAATTCTGTCGCCTTCTTTGACCGATCCATTCAATGAAGCGACAGAACCATTTACAGTAAGCTTCGGCATTGATATTAGAACTTTTTTCTTTTCACCATTTAAGGTATAGGAAATGGAATGTTCTTCTTTTAATGAATCTAGTTGTCCTAGGCAGTCTAAAAGATTAGCGACAGTATCAATAGATTGATACTGTATTTTAGCACCATCTACTAATGCTGTCTGTAGGGTAACTTTTTTTCCATTCATAAATATCAGAGGCTCTACTTTAACAGGTCTACCGTTAAGAATTACAGCTACAGCGCGTAAAGTCGGTACAACATCTTCAATCAATCCTTGCCCATTTTTACCCGTTTGCGATTCTATGAATTCAATGGCATCGCCATGTTGGACAAGACTGTTAAGTTTGGCTTTTTCACCATTAACGGACAATTCAGCGCCTTGACCAACAGTTCCTCGTAATATTTTTACTTGACCGTTTACTTCTACAGTGAGGGCCATTCCAGGACGCCCATGTATGCTCTGCATGCTAACACCAGCCGAAAGTAAAACGTCTCCTATAGTTCCTTTGCGCATATTTAATAGGCGAACGGACTTTCCGTTAAGCGTAACTTCAATAAAACTTAAGGTTTGATGATTCAGTGATGTGATTGCAATGCCCACAGGCGTTACATATTCTGGACCTTTCATCGTATTTATGTAACCGGTTAAACCTTTCAAGCTTTCTCTGCCACGGACACCGACACGTTCACGAGGCAACTCCAATGCTTCAGCTACTTTCTCTGGCAACAAAGGAGTAAGAGAGCCACCACCTATCAAGATGATTGCTTGTGGACTTTTTTCATTCAATGTAAGGATCTTGTCAGCAATTTGTTGCGCTAGATTGGACACTGTTGGCTCTAAAGTGGCAAGAATTTCTTCAATTTCATAGCTCTGCTCAAAACCAAGAATATCTTGAAATCTAATTCTTTCTCTTTCTTCTTTTGATAATAAGAGCTGCGCTTGGACATCTTTTTTGATTCGTTCACCTTCAACAAAGTCTAAAAGGTACTTTTGACAGATTGCTTCTGTCATTTCATCACCTGCAATAGGAACCATTTCATAAGCTTTTATGGTACCTTCCGCCGTGATAGCAATATCAGAAGTACCTGCACCTATATCAACAAGTGATAAGTTCAATTGTCTCATATTCGCTGGAATAACCACGTTGATAGCTGCAATTGGCTCTAAAGTTAAACTTTTCATGGTTAATCCACATCGTGCTAATACAGAGAAAAGAGAATCAATGACAACTCTTGGCAAAAAGGTGCTGATTACTTCTACTTCTGCAACTTTTCCGCGTTGTCCTACAAGACTTCCAATGGCTTGTCCTTCTAGAAAGTAATGCATAACACTATAACCAACGCAGTGATAGTCTTTTACAATATCGTCATCATGCTTTTTAATGGATCGTAAAGAGTTCTGCACCGCTGCTAATTCGAGCGCTAGTTGGTCTTCTACAGAAAATTCTTGAAGGGTCGTCCATTCTTGTTTCTTTTTACCGATCGTTGTTTTTAGAGTCCTTCCAGCAGCAGCTACCGCAACCGTCGTTAGGGATTGGCCTACTTCTTTTTCGAGAGCTTGTTTGACTTTATCAACAACTTGTGACACTTGTACTACGTCGTGAATCTGGCCATCTAACATGGCTCTATTCCGATGTTCTTCAATGACCATATGTAAAATTTCTAGACCTTCTTCGGTTTTTTTTGCCACAAGTCCGATAACGGTGCGCGTTCCAATGTCTAATGCAAAGATAGTTTCATTACAACAGTCCATGGCGATCCCCCTGCATGCAAAATGGGTCTCTCTACTTTCGACTTAGCAGCATCATTTTCCTGCAACACCAGCGAAACTGTTACACCTCCCACCTTCACCCTCCCTGCCTCAGTAATTGGCTTTAGGCGGATAGAAGTCTAAGAAACTTTTCTTTACTGAGGCCTGCTTGTTGTAAGATGCCCATGAGCGTTCCTTTTTTCAAATCTTTTTGATTCCCTGGAATGGTTACTGAAAAGACTGCCTTCGGTTCAACTTTCACAAACCTCATATGGCTTCCTTTTTGTCGTCTCTGTTCAAAACCTTCTCGACAGAGTACTTTCGCAACATCCATTCCTGACAGGGTAGGTAAGCGGTGGGCTATCTTCATAAACAGCGTCACCTCCAGTTTCTTAAGGAGGTGTAACAGTTTCTAAGAAGAATTATTCCCTTTCTTTATTCCTTTTACGTACAAGCTTTTTCAAAGCTTCTTGTATAAAGCTGATTTCATTGGTACATGATAGGAATGCCTGTCTATTGTTCAAAAAGGAGTTGATAATTCTGTACCAACAATGGATAAAGCTCTCTTTTTCCTTGCTTCTAGCAGGTACACTATGCTTTCAATTCCTTATCATTGATCCGAAAGAGGCGCTGGCAGAGCGAAAAGTACCTTTTCCTTTGCCCATCTATCATGAACCTGTAAAAACGATGGATCAGATGGTAATGAAAGGATATCAGATTTCTGTACCTATGGAAGTAGAAGCAACAGCCTATGATGCATGTCTTATATGTTGTGGCAAAACAGATGGCATTACAAAGTCCGGTGTACTTGCACAAGAATGGTACACAGTCGCTGTAGATCCGAACTTAATTCCACTAGGGACGAAAATCTATGTACCTGCTTTTGGGCGTGTTTTTGAGGCACAAGATATAGGCGGTAGCATACGTGGTCGTAAAATGGATTTTTTTCTACCGGATCATGAATCGGCGCTTCTTTTTGGAAGACAAAGTTTACAAGTCTACTTGTTAACAGGACCTGATCAAGACAATTTTACCTTGCCCGTAAGCGATACTGTTGATTCAAATTCGCTGTAGCTCATTACGGGGTGGCACGGAGACGGTTTCGTTTGGTAGCTATTTTTCATCTTTGGTTGTGCCCGACCGGCGGGCATGATGGGTTACCAATGAATAAAGGGAAGGTCTTGCTTAGACCTTCCCTTTATAGTCTTTTCTCCACAAATCCAGGTATCGCTGGGCATTTCCTTGAAAGCGCTTTACCTCTTCTGGCGTAAAGGTTTTTACCACTTTTCCTGGATTGCCTAAAATAAGGCTATAAGGTGGAAATTCTTTTCCTGGCGGTATTAGCGTATGAGCACCTACAACAGAGTATTCCCCTATAACAGAACGATCCAGCAAGACAGCACCCATACCAATTAAAGAGCAATTCCCGATTTTTGCACCATGGATTATTGCACCATGGCCAATGGTTACCCAGTCACCAATCTCAGTAGGCCAATCATAATCTGTGTGCAACATCACATGATCTTGCACATTCGTATATTCTCCTATCGTTATAGGCCAGCCACAGTCTCCTCGTGCAACTACATGAAACCATAGGCTAGCTCCTTTTTTTACTATAACATCACCAGCAACAACTGCAGTGGGTGCAATATAGGTATCTTCGTCAATTTGCGGTTCTTTATCACCAATTTTATAGATAGGCATGGCTACTCCTTCCTTATGTTCAAGTCTTCTGATAAAAAAATGTTGCTGCCGTGGTAAGACCTAATTCGCGAGCTTGAAAAATTTGTTCTGTTGATCCTGTAAAAAGGATACCACCTTTGCGTAAAGACTGGTGGAATCGCTTGTAGAGAATCGTTTTTGTTTCTTCGGTAAAATAAATAACGACATTACGACAAAGAATTAGATCAAAGTTGGTTTCAAAAGAATCTTTCAACAGATTTTGTTGCTGAAACTTTATATGCCTTTTGAGATCATCTTTTACTTGATAAAATCCTTCACCTTGCTTTATAAAATATTTTTTTACCAAAGGTTCTGGAATATTAGCCAGTGATTTGGCTGAATATAAGCCAATTTGAGCTTTTCGTAGAACTTCTCTATCAATATCGCTTGCTAATACTTTATGGCTCATATCACAGCGGGCTTCTAACATGGTTATGACCAGGCTGTACGGTTCCTCTCCCGTAGAGCATCCAGCAGACCAGACTTTTAGCTTTGGATTTTCTCGTAACAATTGAGGTATAATTTTATTTTTTAAGACATCCCATTGTCCCGGATTGCGTAGAAATTCAGATACGTTGATTGTTAAATGATCGATGAATTTTTGATATTGGTTGCTATCACGATCGATAATAGAAAAATAACTGATTAAGTCCGTTGCACCTTGCGAGCGCATCAATGTTCGAATTCGTCTTTCCATCTGTGGTCTTTTGTAATTGGACAAGTCAAGCCCGCTTTTGGCATGAACTTTTTTTATAAAAATCTCATAGTCATCCCCAATGGTCATTCTGGTTCCTCCTTTAAGATTTAAGTAAGATTAAGCCAATACTTAGTAATAATTCAACTCATCTCGTTACTGGTAAAAAGGTGTTATGCAAAGAGTATCCTTTTTTATTAGCTCGCTATGATTTATTGTGGGGTTGTTCTATTAAGATTTCTAGAAAGATGTTACGTATTCCTTCTCTAGATGCATATTAAGATAGCCCCTGGCTGTATCAGCCAGGGGCACAACGCAGTGGCTCCGCTGCCCCACCTGCGCTTCGAGAGGACTCAATTATATTTTATGCAAAGTGGTGGGGGCTTCATGACTCATTTCTTCCTTTTTGGTGATTCTTTTTGCTACCATGGGAATGCGCTCACCTGGAAGATCCATTTGAAAAAGGTGGTCTTCATGTTCTTCTATAATCATCATGGCACTAGTATGCCCTGATGAACTGTAAATTACTCTTCTAGCTTAGCCATTTTTAATAGCAGCCTGTGCAGCGGCTAAGCGTGCAATGGGTACGCGGTAGGGGGAGCAAGAAACGAAGTCGAGATTAATGAGATGGCAGAATTCAATGGAAGAAGGCTCTCCGCCATGCTCGCCGCAGATACCGACAAGTAGATTGGGGTTGCTGGCTCGACCTTTTTCTACTGCCATTTTCATCAAACCGCCTACGCCTGCACGATCGAGCACGATGAAGGGGTTATCTGTCAATACTTTGTTTTCAGTGTAGTACCCTAAGAACTTACCTTCTGCGTCATCACGAGAAAAGCCGAAAGTCGTCTGGGTCAAATCATTGGTTCCGAAGGAGAAGAAGTCTGCTTTTGTAGCTATCTCTTCCGCTGTTAAAGCAGCTCTAGGTACTTCAATCATTGTTCCAACGGTATAAGGAATGATAACACCTGTTTCTGCTGCAACAGCATCGGCTACATCTTCTACCATTTTACGCAGATAAGAGAGCTCATTAACATGGACAACAAGTGGAATTTCCACTTCTGGCTCTACTTCATAGCCTTCTTGAACAAGCTGAGCAACAGCCTGGAAGATAGCACGGGCCTGCATTGCGTAGATTTCAGGATAAGTTATACCTAGTCGGCAACCACGATGTCCAAGCATGGGGTTGAATTCATGAAGCTGTCGCACGTTTCTCAGAAGAATCTCTTTTTCATCGACCTGATCACGAATCGCTTCTTTCTCATCATCAGATACAGTTTCCAAAGCACAATTGAGCTTGGTAATTTCGACAAGAAGATCTTCTGCATTCGGTAAGAATTCATGAAGAGGTGGATCGAGTAGGCGAACGGTAACGGGGAAACCAGCCATTTCTTTTAAGATGCCATAGAAATCTTGCTGTTGCATCGGTAAAAGTTTGGCTAGAGCTATTTGACGCTCTTCTACAGACTGCGCTAGAATCATTTCTTGTACGATAGGTAAGCGCTCTTGTGCCATAAACATATGTTCCGTACGAGTCAATCCGATACCGGCAGCACCGAATTCACGCGCTTGCTTCGCTTCTTCTGGTTTATCAGCATTGGCTCTCACACCCAAGGTACGAACCTCATCAGCCCACTGCAGCAGTATTTGGAATTCATTGGTTAATTCAGGCTCAAGCATTGGTACTTCGCCATCAATAACTCTTCCTGTAGCACCATCAATGGATATCAGATCGCCTTTTTTGAAGACTTTCTGTTCCCCAGATTGTGTATAAACGACAAATTCTTGCTTTGCATAGTCGATGCGAATAGATTCGCAGCCACATACGCAAGCTTTCCCCATTTGACGAGCCACAACAGCAGCGTGTGAAGTCATGCCACCACGGCTGGTTAAGACACCTTGTGCTGCAATAATGCCATGAATATCATCAGGCGTTGTTTCTGTACGAACAAGAAGGATTTTCTCACCTGCTTTATTCCTTGCATCCGCTTCATCGGCATTAAAGACAATGATACCCGACGCAGCACCTGGTGATGCAGGTAAACCAGTGGCAACTACAGTAAGTTTTGCTTCAGGGTCGATGCGGCGATGAAGAAGCTGGTCTAGATGTTCTGGCTCTACGCGCATGATAGCTTCGTTTTTGCTAATAAGTCCTTCTTCTACCATATCAACAGCAATCTTTACAGCAGCTGCTGCCGTTCTCTTACCATTGCGTGTCTGTAGCATCCAAAGCTTGCCGCCTTGAATGGTAAATTCAATATCTTGCATATTGCGATAATGTTTTTCTAAAGTCTGACAAATCTCTACAAACTGAGCAAAAACCTCAGGCATTTCTCTTTCTAAGGTAGAAATATGATTGGGTGTGCGAATTCCAGCTACAACATCTTCACCTTGGGCGTTAATCAGGTATTCACCGTAGAGAATTTTTTCTCCTGTGGAAGGGTTCCGTGTAAAAGCAACACCCGTTCCGCAGTCGCTGCCCATGTTACCAAAGACCATGGATTGTACGTTAACTGCGGTACCTAGGTTATCAGGAATTTTGTGAATATGACGATAGATTTTGGCACGATCATTATTCCAAGATTGGAAAACAGCACGAACGGCGCCTTCTAATTGCTCCATAGGCTCTTGAGGGAAAAGGCGACCTGTTTTTTGCAATACTAGGCTTTTATAGCCTTCAATAACTTCTTGTAAAGAAGCTGGCGTTAGCTCATTATCGAACTTGACGCCTTGCTTTTCACGGCTTTGTTCTAAGATATGTTCAAAATCATCATGCTCAACATCAAGAACAACGCCAGAGTACATCTGAATAAAACGACGATAACAATCTAAGGCAAAGCGCTCATTTTCTGTTGCTTGAGCGAGAGCATTGACAGTTTCATCATTCAAGCCAAGGTTTAAAATGGTATCCATCATACCTGGCATGGAAAAAACTGCACCAGAACGAACAGATAACAATAGTGGATCGGTGGAGTCACCAAACTTCTTGCCAAGCTTCTCTTCTACTTTTTCTAGAGCTTCCTTCACCTGGTGCAGCAAATCAGAGGGAAAATTTTTATCATTCTCATAATAAGCATTGCATGCTTCTGTTGTGATTGTAAGTCCTGGAGGCACAGGTAGACCAATGTTGGTCATTTCTGCTAGGTTAGCTCCCTTTCCTCCTAGGAGCGATTTCATATCAGCTTTACCTTCATCAAAAAGATAGACCCATTTCTTAGACATTACGTTCCCCCCTGTAATATATCTGTAACACTTTAGCCGCTGTCTCTTCTACGGCTTTATTGGTTACATCAATGACTGGACAACCGATGCGTTTCATAATGGCTTCAGCGTAATCTAATTCATCCAAGATGCGCTTCAAACTGGCATAGTCGGCATTGCCAACCAATCCTAGAGCCTTCAATCTTTCTGTTCGAATGCCGTAGAGAAGTTGTGGCGAGATGGTTAGTCCAACAATTTTGCGCTTCGGCATTTGAAACAATTCTTCTGGAGGCCCTACTTCCGGGACAAGAGGAACGTTCGCTGCCTTTACCCTTTTGTGAGCCAAGTACATGCATACGGGTGTTTTCGATGTCCTAGAGACACCAACAAGAACAACGTCAGCATGTAAAATACCACGTGGATCTTTCCCATCATCGTACTTAACAGCAAATTCAATGGCTTCAACTTTTCGAAAATACTGTTCATCCAGTTGATGCAGCAATCCTGGCTTCATGGCAGGCTCTTTCTTCGTTATCTTTTGAATGCCATGAATCATTGGACCTAAGATATCAACGGTGACAAGATTTTTCTCTTCAGCTAGGCGCAAGAGGCATTCCCGCAATTGAGTAACCACAAGAGTATACGCAATAATTGCTGACTGATCTGCTGCCTCATCTATGATTTTGTGGATATGACTCGTATCGGATACGTAGGGTATCCTCTTGATTTCCACTCCATCACCATCAAATTGACTCGCTGCTGCTCGCGCTACGAACTCTGCCGTTTCACCAATGGAGTCTGAAACGACGTAGACAATGGGTTTCTCACCATTGACAGTAGAGATACTCTTCCCCTCCTCGGTTGCCATTGACCGCCAGTGTTAATTTACGTTATTTTCCATCTAATTATGCCCTTCACCGAGCTCAACAAACAATTTCGTAATTGTTGTTTGGTAATGCGGCCTACGACCTCCTGCCGTTCTAGGCCATTGGGAAGTGCGAAAGTCCTTACTACAGGGAGGGTGTCAATCTCATGGACAATAAGACGTTTGGCAGCCTGAAAAATGGTATCCTCTGGGGATACTGTCACAATATTAGGCATTCGCGTCATAACCATACTAACCGGTATCTTATGGGTATCGCTTCCACCAATCGCAATCTTTAAGAGATCTTTTCTTGATACGACACCATTAAGATTGCCTTCGCTATCTACGATAATGAGCGTGCCTACATCTTCTGTGAACAGTGTGACAATGCTGTCATAGACTGTTGTCGCTTCTCTCACTACAACAGGCAAAGACTTTACATCTTTGACTCGAATTTTACCGATTGCCCTAGCCACCAGAGTATTTCCAGACTGACTATTGTAGTAATAGCCAACACGAGGTCGTGCTTCCAGGATTCCAGACATGGTTAGAATGGCTAGATCAGGTCGTAAAGTAGCTCGTGTCAGATTCAGGATTTCTCCTATCTGTTCTCCCGTAATCGGACCTCGTTCTTTTACGATCTCTACGATCTTTACCTGACGGTCCGTCAGTTCAATAATCGTCACCACCCTACTCTATAATTTACCTGGAAGGCACAATTATGACATACTAAATGTCTGATCACTCCCAATAAAGTATACTATATTGTCTTATATTTTCCTGCTTCTTTTGTAAGAAATTATTCTACTATTTTCTTAAGATCGGCAATGCCATCCATCAATGCATCAACAGCTTTTAATAAAGCCAATCGATTGTCGCGAATTGCTTCATCTTCTACCATGACCATTACATTGTCGAAGAAAGCGTCTAAAGGTTTCCGTAGTTGGGCCACCACAGAGAGAACAAGGGCATAATCGCCTTCTGCTTCTTTAATCTTCTGTTGTGCCTTCACAAGGGCTTCGTAAAGGTCTTTTTCCACTTGTTCTTGCAATAATGCACTTGAAATTGCTTTTTCATTGCCTTTTTTCGCTAGATTCGCGGCTCTGGTGTAGGTTGTTAGAAGAGCACCAAATGCTTCTTCTTCCCGGAAAGAAGCTAATGCATAGGCTCTCTTATATACTTCAGCAGGTTTATCAATACCTGCTTCTAACACAGCCTCAATGACATCGTAGCGGAAGCCTTCTTCACTAAGCAGGAACCGTAGTCGCTGGTAGAAAAAGTCAAGCAAATCAGCAAGTACATCAGGCATTGTTCTCGAAAGTTCTACTTTTTCACTGTACAGCTCATAGGACTTTTTGAAGAGTTCTGCCAGTGAAAGAGGTAAGTCTTTTTTCATTGCAATCAGACAGAGGGCTTGAGCCTGCCGTCTAAGCGCATAAGGATCTTGCGATCCAGTCGGAATAATACCAATGGCAAAAGATCCTACAATGGCATCGACTTTATCAGCCATTGCAACAAGTGTTCCCTCAATCGTCTCTGGGAGATTGTCGCCGGCATGACGAGGAAGATAATGTTCTCGAATCGCCTGGGCTACCTCTTTTTCTTCCCCTGATAAAAGAGCGTACTTTTCCCCCATCAAGCCTTGCAGTTCAGGAAACTCATAGACCATAAGTGTCACCAAGTCTGCTTTGGCCAGCGCCGCCGCTCGATTTGCTCTCTTCGCTGAAGTCTGATCTACGTCAAGATGATGAGATAACCAGGTCGTTAGTTCCTTTTCTCGCTCTACTCGATCATAGACAGTACCTAGCTTTTCTTGAAAAACAATTTTTTGCAATCGTTTTACCTGATCATCTAAAGAGACTTTTTGATCTTCTTCATAGAAAAAAGCTGCATCAGCCAATCTTGCTCTCAATACTTTCTCATTGCCTGATTGCACCACTTCTAGGTGATCGGTTGTGCCGTTGCGAACAGTTATGAATTTTGGTAGAAGTTGACCTGCTTGATCGATAACTGGAAAATAGCGCTGATGCTCCTTCATCGGTGTAATCAAGACCGCATCTGGCAACCCCATATATTTTTCATCTATAGCGCCACAAAGAGCTGTTGGATATTCGACCAGATAATTAATTTCTTCTAGCAAATCTTCATCTTTTTCCACCTGGCCGCCTTCAGTAAGAGCAAGCTCTTGAATTTGTTGCCAGATTTCATGCTTTCTTTTCTCTGGATCAACAATGACAAAAGCTTCTTCCAGTTTTTTCTCATACTCTCTTGGATGGATAATTTCAAGCGGTTCTTGGGCTAAGAAGCGATGGCCATAGGTGATTTGACCTGCTTTCACCTTTTCTAATTCTAGAGGAATAATTTCTTCTCCGTACAGTGCTACAAGCCAGCGGATGGGACGAGCAAAGCGCATTTCTCCCCAGGCCCAACGCATTGGCTTGGGAAAAGAAAGACCACTTATCCAGCTTTTTAATAATAGAGGCAACACTTCTTTGGTTTCTTGCCCTTTTTCTGTACGCAAAGCAAAGAGGTAAGAAACACCGTTGACTTCTCTGGTAATCATATTCGCCGGATCAACGCCTTGAGAACGGGCAAAACCTAATAATGCTCTTGTTGGCTTGCCATCTTGATCATAGGCTACCTTTTCCGATGGCCCTTTTACTTCTGTTTGTAAATCTTCTTGAGTGGCTGCAAGTTCTGTCACTATAATGGCGATACGCCGGGGCGTCCCAAAAACTTGTAAATCTTTATAAGATAAACGGGCTTCTTTGAGTCCTTCTATAGCTTGTCCTTTCAGTTGTTTTAACGTAGAAGTCATAAATTTTGCTGGAATTTCTTCTACACCGATCTCTAAAAGCAGATCGCTCTGTTTCAAGACGTTCCTTCCTCCTTATGATTCAACAAAGGGAAGTGATTCCTTTGCTCTTACCAATTATATGGAATATTTTTCTTCTATCGATTCGCTTCGTTTGATACTAGAGTCCCAAAGCAGAGCGCAAAGCTCTATCTTTTAAGAGCGGATAACCGAGCTTTTCTCGCTGCTGTACATAGGCAGATGCGCAGGTTCGTGCTAGATTCCGCACACGGGCGATATAACCGGTCCGCTCTGTAACAGAGATGGCGCCACGGGCATCGAGAAGGTTAAAAGTGTGAGAACACTTGAGTACATAGTCATAGGCTGGCTGGACAAGCCCTTTTTCGATAACTCGCAATGCTTCTTTTTCGTAGAGGTCAAAGAAGGTGAATAATGCGTCGGTATCGGCTACTTCGAAGTTATAATGTGAGTAATCAACTTCTCCTTGGTGATGTACGTCACCATAGGAGATGCCATCGACCCACTCAATATCGTATACAGAGTCTCTCTGTTGAATAAACATGGCGATTCTTTCTAAGCCATAGGTAATTTCAGCACAAACAGGCTTGCAGTCAATGCCTCCACATTGTTGGAAGTAAGTGAATTGGGTAATTTCCATGCCATCAAGCCAAACTTCCCAGCCCAACCCCCAAGCTCCTAAAGTCGGTGATTCCCAATTATCTTCAACAAATCGAATGTCATGCTTTAAAGGATCGATGCCTAGGCAACGTAAACTATCAAGATATAATTCTAGTACGTCATCAGGTGAGGGCTTTAAAATAACCTGGTACTGATAATAGTGTTGTAGCCGGTTAGGGTTTTCTCCAAAACGGCCGTCTGTAGGTCTTCTCGATGGTTCTACATAGGCTACATTCCAGGGTTCTGGCCCTAAGGCACGTAGAAAAGTAGCAGGATTCATCGTTCCAGCTCCTTTTTCCACATCATAGGGTTGTTGTATGATGCAGCTTTTCTCTCCCCAAAATTGGTTCAGTGTGAGGATGATTTGTTGAAAGTTCATCTTATTGGGTCATCTCCTTCTCCTTCAGTATCTGTAGCAATCAGGAAACTTGTAAAAAACACACAAAACCTCTCGTCACTGGCTTTGAGCCAGGGACGAGAGGTTTCTCCCGCGGTTCCACCCTGATTGACAGAGTTGAGTTCAATCTCACTCTGTCCTCTTTCAAATCTATGTTGGGGCTTTACTGACAGAAATGCAAAATCTACAAGAAAAAATCTTGTATAAAAAAACTTTCTTTTCTGCGTTCTTCCCCTGACTCTGGAATGCCTTCGCACTGCTGTGCCATGCCGGCTTTTCACCCTGTCCCGGCTCGCTGAGATGGTTGTCAGTGTTACTACTTTCCTTCATTGCCTTCTATTACTACTGTCTCGTCACAAGAATAACAGGTTCTTTTCTTTGTGTCAATTAGAGAGCTTTGTTCTTCTATGATCGAAGACTTTACTTCTATTTATCTACGATCTTCCCTATCTACATCAATCCAATCGATAGTACCATCTTTTTTCTCTACTTCGAGCTTACAACCGGAGGCAACGGCGGCGATAGTCCCGAGAGCTGCGATGATAGCCAACTGGGTACTTAGTAAGGCGCCTGTAATGCCCAATACACCGATGGTAACAGGAATATTAAATAGTACTTGATCACCTTTAAGCAGGCGTACGCGCCGTACATTACCTTCTTTGATTAAGTCTTTCAGTTGCTTCCACCATTTTTGGCTGGTGAAGCGCCAGTTTGTTGTATCGGTTCTGTTTTCTAAGTATACAAGCGCTTCTACGACGTCACCGTTGCAATACTGCAATGCTTCTTGTGCTTCACTGTAAGAGACGCCCATACGACTTCGAATGAGATCTATTTTTTCCAAATCTGTTAAATGTTCCATGGGTAGCTTGCCTCCTTTCTTTAATTTCCCCCCATAGTTTCTAATACAGTCCAGGAGCGCATTCTTCCTTCGTAACGGCTTTGAATCGTTTCTTGTAAAACTCTTCTAATAAGCATAGCATTTTTTTCGCCTACTTGTACTTTATGAATTTCTCGCGGATCCATAACACGCAAATAGTTGAGTAAAGCAAGAGCATTGGGAGGAAGAATATATCCTTTGTCGTCGAAACGTTGACAGCATGCTCCAACTGTTCCACCTTTAATCGGTGAATAGATGGGATAGTTCGATGTAACCATGGGATCTTTTGTCTCTGGTAGTATTATTCCACAATTTATACAGGCATCAAACACAGGGCCATAGCCTAGTTGATCCAAAAAACGAAGTTCAAAGAGTCTTGTCACTAGGGGGATCTGATAAACTGATAGAAGGTGCCAGAAGGTGAGTAATAAAGGATAAAGTTCTGCACCTCCTTGATCGAGTGAGAATTTATCGACCAATTCAGCCATATAAGAAGCATGGGTAAAACGATCGGGATCGGTTTGCAAAGAAAAAAAGCTTTCTATTGGTTCAGCTTGTGTAATTGTGTATAGGTTCTTTCCTTCATGAACCATCATATCGCTTTGACTAAATAGCTGGACGCCTGCCTTTAAGCGACTTGTTGGTTTACGTACACCTTTGGCAATCCCATTGATTTTACCTTTTTCATAGGTAAGCAAGGTGAGCAATCGGTCGGCCTCTCCATAGCTGCGGCTGCGAATCACAAGCCCTTGAAGTCGAAGTAAGGCGGCCATAAGCTTCTCCTTTCAACCTCGCCATATAAAGAAAAAGCAACACTAGAGTGTTGGTGCGCCTAAATCATTCATTATTTTTAGAGAAGCGCTCGTTCCCAAACGATCAGCGCCAGCTTCTAACATGGTTATAGCATCCTGGGCAGAACGAATTCCACCAGAAGCTTTTACTTTTCCTTGCCTTGACACAATATTTTTCATTAGAGCAACATTTTCTACAGTTGCACCTGCAGGGCCAAATCCTGTTGATGTTTTTACATAATCTGCACCAGCGGCCATAGCTCTCCGACATGCTTCTTCAATTTCTTGAGGTGTTAAAAAAGCTGTTTCAAGAATCACCTTCACAGAAATGTTTTGGAAAGCTTTTCCTTCTAGAACGACAGCTTCTATATCTTCTTGCAGCTTTTCCCAACGTCCTTCTTTGGCCCAAGCGATATTCATCACCATATCTAACTCCTGGGCACCTCTTAGAATTACTTCTCTTGCTTCTAGTGCTTTTAGAGTCGACCAAGTTGCGCCTAGAGGAAAAGCAATGACAGTAGCTACTTTAACAGGTCCTTCCCTTAGAATATGTCGTGCTTCTTCTACCCACAAAGGATTGACGCATACAGAGGCAAAAGAATAGCGAGTTGCTTCAGCGCAAAGCTTTCGAATCTCCTTTTCTTCAGCCTCTGCTTTTAGTAAGGTATGATCGATGTGACGAGCTATGGACTGCCAATCTTTCATAAGCCTACTCCTCATTCATCATTCTTTTCTATAATTAGATTGAAAAACAAAGACTAGTCAAACTTTTCATCATAGCCAAAAGAGCGCAGTACATCAGGTCGACTCCGCCAGTCTTCTTTTACTTTGACCCAGAGTTGTAGATAAATTGGTGTGCCTAGCAGTTTTTCTATATCTTGACGAGCTTCTATACCTAGTTCTTTTAGCATCGAGCCACCCTTACCGATAAGCATGCCTTTTTGTGATTTTCGTTCCGTAAAAATGGTTCCATGAACAACGAGAGGCCCTTTTTGACGTTTTTCTAAATGTTCAATGACGACTGCTACAGAATGTGGAATCTCTTCTCTCATGGCATATAGGACTTTTTCCCGGATGAGCTCTGCCATCAAGAGCTTTTCTGGTTGGTCCGTAATCGCATCAGCAGGGTAGTACCGCGGTCCTTTTGGCAAGTTCATAAAGATCATTTCTTTTAAGCGATCTAGATTCTTGTTCACAAGAGCTGAGACAGGAATAACTTCTTTCCAAGTTACAAGTTGACTATATTGAGCAATTCGCTGTAATCCTTTTTCGCGTTCAATGGCGTCCATTTTATTAACGATTAAGAAAATCGGCGTCTTCAAACCTTGTAGCAAGTTGCTAATATATTCTTCTCCACCGCCTGGTTCCATGGTTACATCGACAACGTAAAATATAAGGTCTACTTCACTAAGCGTTTTTCTTGCTGTCGTAACCATGATCTCACCGAGCTTGTGTTTGGGTTTGTGGATGCCTGGTGTATCAAGAAATATAGCTTGCCCTTCCTGTGCATGAAGCACACCGACAATTCGATTTCGCGTGGTCTGGGGCTTATCGGACATGATGGCCACTTTTTTTCCAATCAATTGATTCATTAACGTCGATTTTCCAACATTGGGTCGTCCGATAATCGCAATAAAACCAGAACGAAAGTCTTCTACTTCTTGCTGTCCTGTTGATACATCAAAAGGCACAAGGGGCGCTGTTTTCGTCTCTTGCTTTTGATTGACTTTTTTCTTTTCACTTTTTGGTCTCGTAAAACGTTTTAATAGTCTGTATTTTTCTGTCAAGTCGATTTCTCTCCTGTTTTCTCTGTAGAAGCAGTTGTAAATACAAAAGCTTGTGGTAACAACACTTGTAGATCCATCCATACCTGCTCTTCTTCATCATTAACATAAAGAATGGGCAATTCAGAGGCAAATTCTGAAAGAACTTGACGACAAGCACCGCAAGGGGTTACAGGATCTTTTCTGAGCGTTGTAAGTACAAGTAAAGTAAAGCGATTACAACCTTCAGAAAGAGCTTTAAAAAGGGCCGTTCTTTCAGCGCAATTGGTTAAGCCAAAAGAGCTATTCTCTATATTACAACCTCCATAGAGATTGCCATCAAGACTTAATAAAGCAGCCCCGACGGGGAAGTTAGAGTAAGGTACATAAGCCCGCTCTCTCATCTTGCGAGCCAACTGAATCGCTTCAATTACCTTCTGTCTATCCAAATTAACAGGCAATCTAGCAAAATCTTCTTCTCTTATCATAATCAAATCCCTGTTCTTTTCGTTGTTATAAAGCAGCCAAAAGGCCTGTCCCCCAACAAGCTACCGTGCTAACAGTGGCAAGTCCTTACCAAAGAGCAAGAACTCTAGGACCAAAAACAGTTATACCAGCTATTATAGCCTGAATTGCCAATAATAGAACAGCACCGGCTGCCGCATCTTTGGCCAATTCGGCAAGGGGATGGTAGGCCTGTCCACCACGATCTACAACCGCTTCAATGGCCGTATTAAACATTTCAGCAGATAAAACCAGAAAAGTAGAAAGGATGATCCAGGCTCTTTCCCATCCATCAATAGCAAAGTAGAAAGTCAGAAAAATCACGACCACTGTTGTGGCAAGATGAATCTTCAAATTCTGTTCTTCTTGAATAGCCTTCCAAATTCCTCGGATAGCATAAAAAAAAGAAAAAATAAGTTTTCTACCCTTCATCCCGACTGAGACCATATGCAGTAAGAACTTTCTCTTCTAAAGCTCTCATCTCTATTTTCTCTTTCTCCTCTTGATGATCATACCCGAGAAGATGAAACATCCCATGTACAAATAAATAAGCCAGTTCTCTGTCTATCGTATGACCATAGTCTTGCGCTTGTTCTTTAACCTTATCTAACGAAATAACGATATCACCCAAAAGCTGTCCCTCAGTAGGATCGTCAAATTCTATCTCTTCATCGCTTTGTTCTTCCATAGCAAAAGATAAAACATCGGTAGGCATATCTATATTGCGATAGTCTTTATTCAACTGTTGAATTTTATCATTGTTCGTTAGAAGCAGGCAAACCTCTACATCATCGATAGGATATTCCACTTCTTCCAGACAAGCAAAGGTCAATTGTTCTAGCATAAGCTGCCAAGTTTCTTCTGTTTCTGCATCCAATTCTTCCGTATATTCATTGACTATAAATAGTTCCATCTCAATCTTCCTTCCTACTCTTTCGAGACTTGTTCAGGATATTCAATCCGCGTATGATAGATGCCATTTAAAACGCGACAAAAAGATTGAGCTATCAAATCTAAATCTTTAAACGTCAGGTCAGACTCTTCCAATTGACCATCATTCAACTTATCTTTGATCAGCTTTCGAACCAATCCTTCGATCTTTCCTGATGTTGGCTGAGGCAAAGAACGTACCGCCGCTTCTACTGTATCAGCCAACATAACAAGCGCCGCTTCTTTTGTCTGAGGCTTAGGCCCTTCGTAGCGGAAATCTTGTTCCTGAATAGACTCGGTTCGATCGGCTTCCATGGCTCGATGATAGAAGAAAGAAACAAGTGTATCACCATGATGTTGTTCTACAATATCAACAACAGCCGTAGGCAAGCCTGCTTTACGACAAAGCTCTACACCATCTTTTACGTGTGATGTAATAATTAAAGTACTGAGCGAAGGCGCAATTTTATCGTGAGGGTTTTGTCCCTGGTTCTGATTTTCGATAAAAAAAGGCGGTCTCTTAATTTTTCCAATATCATGGTAGTAAGCACCTGTGCGAACAAGTAAAGGATCGGCTCCGATTTGTTCCGCTGCCGCTTCACCTAAATTTCCAACAAGCAAACTATGGTGGTACGTACCCGGTGCTTCCATTAAAAGTTTTCGAAGCAACGGCTGGTTGGGGTTGGCAAGTTCTAACAGTTTTACAGAAGTCGTGATCTTAAAGGTTGATTCTAGATAAGGCAAAGAGCCGATCATAAAGACAGAAGACAAAATACCACTAAGTAAGCCCATGGGAATACCGTAGGCCGCAATTATTGTCAAGTTAGTATTTGTAATCAATCCCAATGCAACGATGGCAAGTGAATTAACAATGGCTACATTGATGCCAGCCCGAGCAAAGTCCATTCTCTGGCTAAAACGCGAGACACTATAGATCCCCACAAGAGAACCAAAAAATGCAACAAAAGCGTGGGTAATAGAGTAATCTGCCATAAGTCCTATCAACAAACTATTTACAATAGAGACAAAAATGGCAATACGGCTATCTAACAAGATCGCTAGTAGCATCGGTCCTGTAGCTGCCGGAATCACATAGAGCAGTTGCTCCATCACCTCTGGTTGCTCGTGCAGTCGCACCGATGAAATCGCTTTGGCTGTTAATAAAGACAATGTAATCATTAGACCAAGCAACCAGAGCATTCGCTCATCTTGAAATAGATCTCGCCGATGGGTCCATAAATACCAGATCAGCACAGCCATGTTGAGCAGTACTAAAAAGGCCATACCGGCTGTTTGTAACCATATATCACCCGTACGTAACAAGCCAAACTGCGATAATATCTCAATATGTTCTTCTGTCACCACATCTCCTGTGCGCAAAATCATCTGATCTTGACGAACAGGGAAGGTAACAGGCGCGACACTTTGACGTACTTCGTTGTGCAATCGCTTCGTTGCTTCTACATCTAGAAAAGAATTAGGCCTAAGAAACAAAGGAACGGTACTGTGTAAGATTTCTTTTACATCTTGTGCTAGATTGGCATTCTCAATCCGCCCATCTACAATTCTCTTTGCTTCTTCCATGTTATAAGGTAAAACTCTACCGGCGGCACGAGTCTGGGGCATACCTTCGGGCAATCGATTGAGCTCTTCTGTAAGACCGGGCATACTGAGCATTTCTGCAATTAAATTCTCAGTCTCAACTTGAATGAAAGCAAGTGTCTCCGGTGATGTAGTGATTAGTTTTTGTAATATATTTTCAGGTATCGGTATAGGCACTTTTGCTTTGAGTTGATCGATTTGCTCCCTCTCTGTTTCATCATGAATGACAACAGCATCTTCAAGGACGGGAGGCTCTGTCTGACGCCAATCAATTAAAGTCCTAAAAAACTGATCAACGAGATTTTGTACCCGTACCACCGCATTTGGATCATGGGTATATACAGGTGGCGTCGCTCGAACTTTCTGCTCTCGTGCAATGGCCGTTTTTTCTTCATCGATAATATCTTTAGATTGGGGTGCTTTAATATCTTTGGCACTGACCTGTCCGACTTCTAAAGTCTCTAGATCAGAAAGGTACCCGAAAGACATAATGGCTGTAAGGGCTATAAAAAAAACCAAAGCCATGGTGATGCGACGGATTGTCGGGTACTGCCACGCTTTTGCTACCGCAATTTTTAACAGAGCACCAATCCGGCGTAAGCCACCGTTGTCACCTCATTTATTTCCCCTGTGGACCACTCTGTTTCTCAAACTCTTCATAAGCCCGGATAATACGACCGACCAGTGGGTTCCGCACAACGTCACCGGCTGTAAAGAAATGAAAGTCAATCCCTTCAATGTCTTGCAAGATTTTTTGTATCATAATGAGACCTGAGTTAGAGCCTCGGGGCAAATCAACTTGCGTAATATCGCCTGTTACAAGTGCTTTTGATCCAAAGCCAATACGAGTGAGAAACATCTTCATCTGTTCTGGTGTCGTGTTCTGTGCCTCATCAAGTATGATAAAAGAATCATCGAGGGTTCTACCGCGCATATAAGCCAATGGAGCAATTTCAATGACACCGCGCTCCATAAACTTTTCCGCCGTTTCCATACCGATGGTATCAAAAAGACCATCATAGAGCGGCCGTAGATAAGGGTCTATTTTCTCTTGTAAATCACCCGGCAAAAAGCCGAGCTTTTCTCCTGCTTCTACTGCAGGTCGTGTTAAGATGATGCGATTAATTTCTTTGTTCTTCAAGGCAAGGACAGCCATAACAACAGCTAAGTAGGTCTTTCCTGTTCCTGCTGGACCAATACCAAAAACAATTTGGTTCTTTTGGATCTTATCAATATAATTTTTTTGGCTTAGTGTTTTTGCTTTAATTTGTTTGCCACGAACGGTTGTAAAGATAATGTCACCAAGTGTATTGGCTATAAGTGGTTGTTTCCCGTTCTGTAGCAAAGACCAAGCATATTCTACTTCTGATTGGCCAACAGTCTGTCCTGATCGCACCAATGCTTGTAATTGCTCAAAAAGATGGGCTGTCCATTCTACATCTTCTTGCTTTCCGGTGAGAATGAGTTCGTTTCCTCTTGCGACGATTCTAGCTCGGCTAAGTCGTTCGATTAAACGTAAATTCTCATCACGATGACCAAAAAGCTGAGCTGCTTCCCAGTTGTTCTCTAAGTGAATTCTGATCTCATGGCATGATGCCAACAGTCTGACCCAACCTCCTAAAGATTACGCCTCTCGCAATCAAGAACGTTCATTGCGGTGTTGAGCTCGTAAAAGGCTCTGTTTTTGCAATATCTTCGAGCGTTTCTATGGTTATTTTGACTTTTACCATGCCAGGATCTGCTGGCTGTGGCACTACCATTTCTCGCAGAATTCGAGCGCCTGGTGTTAAGGTCGCTTTCACTTCTCGTTGAAAACGCTCTTGTGCTGAAACAATGGCTTCTTCTGCTGAACGTTCCTGGCGATAAGGACGCAATTCATAGAATTCCTTTTCTAGTAGTTCGACAGGGATTTGAAGATTCCTCCAAAGGAGGGGCGTTCTTATAGAAACCTCTTCTTTTGACACTTCAAAAGGATTTTCTGAAGGTCCTTTTATGATGATTTCCTGATTTCTCCACTTTATACGCCATTGACGGGCTACGTCACCTGTTGGCAAAGCGCCTTCTAAATGAATCGGCTCCTCAATCATTGTTTCATACCATACTTGAGCCCATACTTCTCCTTTGGCTTGAACTTTTTCTAAAAGAACTTTGTCAGGAAGCTTGTCCTGATCTTGTTGTTGTACTTCCAGTCGATTTTCTGGGGCATAGATTAGGCCGGAGATGAGTAAGTCCCCTTTTTTGACTTTGTCTCCTTCTTTTACTTTTTCTTCTCCTACCAAGACAAGCAATCTTTGTATGACACCTTCTTTTGCTGCTACGACATGTTGGCCGCCTTCTACAACAGGGCTTTGCGGGAGAACTTTTTCTTCTATTTCTATAATAATTCTTGTTCCTCTAGCATACACACCAACCCATTCTAGTCCGGGCACGTTGTTCATAATGGCTCGTTCTGTTTCACGTAGATCGATAGCAGGCTTCCAGCGTCCCACCTGAACACCCTGGCCGTGGGCAACTTGTAAGATCTCTTGCTTGTCCACCTTTTCATTACCAACAACATCAACAGCCCAGATAAAGGTCGATAGCATATATAAGGTGAAAACAAAAAGCAAAGCGCCAAGATAGAGAGAGCGACGACGCTTCATAACTGTCATAACAAAAGGAAAGCCGGCCCGATTTTCAATGCGTACTTTACTTCTTGTCTTGCGAGCTACATGTCGTAAAGAGCGAAAGCCATCAAGTCGCACTTTCGCACTCATTCGCTCAGGTCCCTCTCGACGTAAGTCATAGAGAGGAACACCTCTGCTTGCAGAAAGATTAATAAACTTTTCAAGTTGTTTTCCCTCAATTCGGATTCGCAAGAAACCAAGCCAAAAAGACCACCAGTTTCTCAAAAAAACACACCTCCTTTGCTATATATCAAATCGAACTTGTTTTATGTGTCCTTCAACGACCAACTCTTCTGGTAAGATCGTTTTTAAGATAAGTTTCTCGCCCACGATTTCAATTTGACCACCGGTGACCATAATTCTCATTTTTTCTTCTGAGTACTCAATAATACCTCGATGATTTTCTAGTACTAGTTGCACATTGCCTATCATGGTTAGCTTAGGATAGTCCATTAGTACATCTTTGGGCATTTCTAGAAACCCTGATAGGGCTTTTTGTAATCGCTCTTTTCCACGCTCCCAGGCCAAGGCTTCTGCCTCCTTTACCACTTTCCCCTTGTCCCATTGGTATGCTCAAGGAAAAGAAAAGATTCCCTTGCCAGAAATGTTAAAAACCCCGAAGGTTTTTACCTTCGGGGTTTTATCAAGCAGTAAGACAGCTCAGATCAGTTGAGCATCTCCTTAACAATCTGGTTCACAATTTTACCATCGGCTCGTCCTTTGACTTTGGGCATTAAAGCGCTCATTACTTTACCCATGTCTCTTGGACTTTGAGCACCCGTCACCGTTACAGCCTCTTGAACCAGAGAGCGGATATCATCTTCTGAAAGCTGTTGGGGAAGATAGGCGGTAAGGAGAGCGATCTCCTCATTCAATTTGGCTACCTCTTCAGAACGGCCTGCTTTTTCATACTCAACGCTAGAGTCTCGACGTTGTTTGACTTCCTTGGCTAATACTTCTATAACTTCGTCTTCTGTCAAATCACGTCTTTTGTCGATCTCTAACTTTTGTATGGCAGACCGAGCCATGCGGATGACAGAAAGCCTGAACCTGCCGGCTTCCTTTTCCTTCATAGCGGCTTTCATGTCCTCCGTTAACTGTTGCTTTAGGGACATGGAAAAAACTACCTTTCTTATTCAAAATCTATTCAATAAAATTAGGTAGACTTCCGTTTCCGGGCTGCCTCTGACTTTTTCTTACGCTTAATACTCGGCTTAAGATAATGTTCACGTTTACGATATTCGGAGAGAACGCCTGACTTTTGGCAAGAACGCTTAAATCTACGTAAAGCGCTGTCTAAGGTCTCATTCTTTCCGACTCTAATTTCGCTCATTCCGCTTTCCCTCCCCCCACTGGTATCTATGATGGTAGGTCCAGGCTACACATGGTGCGGTGAACGGTCTGTGAGCTTCTTCGAAATTGCGCACATACTAAATTATACTTCCAGTGAGCAAGAGCGTCAACTGAAACCTTTCAGGAAGTGAAAAACTCCTGAATTAACCAGTCCAGAATTAGCCCGGTGGCCATCCAAGGGCACGTCCAGCCAGAAGGTGCATGTGCAGATGAAAGACAGTTTGTCCACCATCTGCGCCTGTATTAACAACCAGTCTGAATCCATTTTCTTGAAAACCTTGTGCTTTCGCAATTTTTCTGGCAGCGCCAAAAAGCTTACCCATAATTAGCTCTTCTTCTTCCGTACTATCAGCAACAGAGCGGATATGCTTTCGAGGGATGATCAATATATGATCAGGCGCCACTGGATTAATATCTCGGAAAGCAACAACCTCTTCATCTTCATAAAGCAGAGGTGTTCCTATCTCTCGATTAACAATTTTACAGAATATGCAGTCTTCCACGACTCTCACCTCCCTTGCAGGCTATAAGACTGAGAGAACCCCTTCTAAAGAACCATCTTCTCTGACCGTCTTAAGCTCTATTATTTGAAGAGAGCCTCGTAAAGTATGGTCTTCGAGAAAATCTTCTCCTACAGGAACGAATACCTTTAAATAATTATCAGTGTGACCGGTCCAATGTCTGTCCACTTTCTCTTCTAGTAGAACTTCTTTTCGTTGTCCTAGAAATTTCTGGCTATATCGATAGGAAAGATGACGAGATATTTCCTGTATACGTTGAACTCGTTCTTCTTTCTTCTTTCTATCGATCTGTCCAGGAAAAGTTGCTGCTTTGGTGCCTCGACGAGGAGAAAAAGGAAACACATGAACCCCTGCTAACTGTAATGTGCGACATAGTTCTTCTGTCTGCAAAAAATCTGCTTCTGACTCGCCTGGAAAACCAACAATGATATCAGTAGTAATGGCCCCATCTGGTAGCATTGACATTATCTTCGTGCATATATCAATAAAATCCTGCCTATTATAACGTCTTCCCATACTTTTTAGGATTTTATCAGATCCTGATTGTAAAGGTATATGAAAATGAGGACAAATTGTTGGTTCTGTTAGGGCTTCTAGCAAAGAGGGCGTAAATTCTTGCGGTTCAATCGAGCCAATACGCAATCGATGTAGCCCTTCTAAGCGACAAAGCTTTTTAACAAGATCACCTAGATCAACATTTAGATCGGTACCGTAGGCACCGAGGTGAATGCCTGTAATAACAAGTTCTCGAAAGCCTTCTTGAATGAGTCGCTTTGCTTCTTTTATAACACTTTCGGGAGGACGGCTTCGCACGGGACCGCGCGCATAAGGAATAATACAGTAGGTACAGAAGAGGTTACAGCCATCTTGAATTTTTATAGAAGCACGAGCTTTAGAAATATCGGCATGGGCAGGGAATTCTTCAAAAAGTGTAACAGAACGAATATCTTCTACGGCATGGATCTGTTCTCCAACCTTTTTGTAATCTTCTACTAGCTCCACGATTTTTTGGCGTTGATCGGTGCCGATAATAATGTCTACGCCTTCTATGGCTTGAACTTCTTCTGGCGAGACTTGGGCATAACAACCTGTAACGACAACGACAGCTTCTGGATTTCTACGCTGGGCTCGTCGAATCATTTGTCTTGATTTACGATCGCTAAGTTGGGTAACTGTACAAGTATTGATGACATAGACATCAGACCGTTCTTCAAAAGAAACGGTCTGATACTGTCGAGCTTTAAAAAGGCCTGCTAAAGCGTCTGTTTCACCTTGGTTAACTTTACAACCGAGAGTGTAAAAAGCAACAGTAGAACTTCTCATCCCCAATCCCCCAGTTCATACATCAACGCAGCAATCGCAGCAAGGCCTGCTGTTTCTGTACGGAGAATTCTTGGGCCGAGTCGCAGTGAAATGGCACCTTTTTGAAAAGCAGGTGCCACTTCTGCTTCTGTTAAACCACCTTCTGGTCCAATAAGAAGGGTGACTTTTCGGGGCACTTCCGTCCATGATTGAAGTGTTTTTTTCATGCCTTTGCTTTTTTCTTCTTCCCAAGGAATTAACAATGGCTCTGTTGGATTTATATTTTCATACCATTGTTGTAGCTTTTGCGGTACATCTACCTGCGGTACAAGGGTACGCCAACTTTGCTTGGCTGCTTCACGAGCAATTTTCTGCCATCGTTCTTGTCGCTCTCGACTTCTTTTCTCATCAAGTTGAACTATAGTTCGCTCTGTGAATAGAGGGGTGATTCGATGTACGCCGAGTTCCGTCGCTTTTTGTACAACCCAGTCCATCTTTTCGCCTTTGGCAATGCCTTGTACTAAATGAATGGCCAAGGGTGCTTCTCTTGTGAAGCCTGTTGGGTTTAGTTGCCCTATAGCGACTCGCTTCGAAGATATTTCTACAACAATGGCATGAAACTCCTGTCCTTGACCATCAAAAGCAATAATTTCATCACCTTCGTTGAGTCGTAAAACTTTCGTCAGGTGACGACTTTCTTCTTCATCAAGCCAGATGGTTTCAGCAGGCAAGTGCTTAGAGTTAAATAAAAATCGATGCATTTTACTCTCTCCGCGAGACAATGGCAGCCCATTCTCCATGACTGATTAATTCTTCTACAGTAAAACCATGGGTTGTTATATTTTCTACAACTTCGTCAAGTCGATGTTGGATAATCCCTGATGCAATAAATACTTTCCCGCTTTGCAGTACCTGTGCAGCCTGGGGAAGCATTCGAATGATTACATCAGCTACTATATTCGCCACCAATAGGTCTGGTTTTTCTTCAATCCCCTGCAGTAGATCATTTTCTTGTACTGTTGCGATGTATTCCATGTTGTTTAGCTCTATGTTTTCTCTGGCTACATTGATTGCAATGGGATCATTGTCAAAAGCCTTTACAGAGGATGCGCCTAAGAGGGCGGCTGCAATAGCCAGTACACCTGAACCGGTCCCTACATCGATAACAGTGTCACCTTCATAGAGGTAATCTTCTAGGGCTCGTATACACATCACTGTGGTGGGATGATTGCCAGTACCAAAAGCCATACCGGGATCAATAGATATGACGAGATCATCAGGAAAAGCTTTGTAGTTTTCCCAGGAAGGGCAAATTACTATCCTCTGGCCGACTTTCTCTGGCTTGAAAAAAGCTTTCCAAGCATTGGCCCAGTCTTCTTCTAGTAAGTCATTGAAAGTAATTCTATGGCCTGCCCATCCTTCTGTGTTCTCACGAGCAATAAGCTCTTCTTGAAGAAGTGCAAGTCGGTCATCAATCCGAGAATCGACGGGTAGATAGGCTTTTAGTCGAACCATGCCAGGAGGAACATCAGGTATTTCAACATCATGATGATCCCAACTGTTATTGGCAATATAATCTGCAATCAGTTGGGGATCTTCGACAACCATGCCAACAGCTCCGACTGTTTCAAAAATCTCAGCCAATGCGTCCATATTAGCCTGACAAGTAGTGATGGATAGTTCACGCCACTTCAATAAGGCCACACCCTTCCCCCGTTGTTGACAAAATACTGGCTCACATAAAGGCGTCTTTTACTTTTTCAAAGAAAGACTTTTCCTTATCTGTATTCATATTATCTCTGTTCAAAGTACGCCCAAAGTTCCGCAACAATTCTTTTTGTTTCTCTGAAAGATTCGTCGGGATCGAGACTTTGATTTGTATTTTTTGATCGCCTCGTCCGGTGCCTCGCAAACGCTTAATACCTTTGTTACGGATACGAATGATAGCGCCATTTTGTGTGCCTTCAGGAACTTTAACGATAACTTTTCCGTCTAAGGTGGGCACTTCTACTTCATCACCGAGAGCTGCCTGTACGATGGTAATTGGAACCTGACAAATTACATCGTCTTGCTCACGCTCAAAAAAGGGATGGGGTTCAACTTCAATAAAAACGTAAAGATCTCCAGGTGGCCCGCCCTGGGTACCTGCTTCTCCTTCGTTCTGAACTCGAATTCGATTGCCCGTATCCACACCACCTGGGACATTTACTTTGATTCGTCTATATTTTCGAACTTTGCCCTGGCCAGAGCAGTGTTTACAGGGCTTACTGATTACTTTACCTTCGCCACGACAAGTGGAGCAAGTACTGACAGTTTGAACTTGACCTAAAAAGGTCTTTTTGACGGTAGCGACACGACCTGTGCCTTTACAGGTGGGGCAGGTTGTTGCTGTTGTTCCTGGCTCAGCGCCACTGCCATCACAAATCTCACAAGATTCCATACGAGCGATTTCAACTTCTTTTTCTAGACCGAAGGCGGCTTCTTCAAAGCTAATTCGCAGATTGAACCGCAAATCAGCGCCTCTTTGAGGACCTCGACGCTGGTTCCCTCCAAATCCGCCTCCAAAGAACATATCAAAGATATCTCCAAAACCGCTCATATCGGAGCCCATGCCACCGTACTCAAAGCCACCGCCTGGCCCCATGTGACCAAATTGATCGTATCGAGCTCTCTTGTCTGGATCAGAAAGAACTTCGTAGGCTTCGTTGATTTCTTTAATCTTCACTTCTGCTTCTTCTTTATTCGGATGTACATCAGGGTGATATTGTTTTAGTAATTTTCGATAAGCTTTTTTGATATCCGATTCTGATGCATCCTTCGATATACCAAGGACTTCATAGTAGTCACGCTTGCTCATCTTGCCCCTCCCTCCAGTCAAAGCATCGACAGGGGAGGCCCTTGTTGTGCCTCCCCAGGTCTGTTATCTTTACGATTTCTTTTTATCTTCGTCAACAACAGTATACTCTGCATCAACTACATTGGGATCTTTTGGTTCCGCCTCTCCCGCTGTTTCTTGTTGATTTTCTGCAGGTCCTGCTTGTTGATACATTTTTGTTGTCATTTCGTAGAGAACGACAGTTAAGGCTTCTGTTTTATTCTTGATATCTTCAAAGTCTTCACCGGCTAAAGCCTGTTTAAGCTCTTCTTTAGCTTGATTCACTTTTTCTACTTCTGCAGCCTCTGCTTTTTCACCCATTTCATTGATTGTTTTTTCTGTCTGGTAAACAAGTGAGTCTGCTCGGTTGCGTATTTCTACGTTTTCTTGTAATTTACGGTCTTCTTCAGCATGAAGTTCAGCATCTTTTACCATTTGATCAATTTCGTCTTTACTGAGGCCAGTAGAAGCTGTAATGGTAATCTTTTGTTCATTGCCTGAAGCGAGGTCTTTGGCGCTTACGTTGACTATACCATTAACGTCGATGTCAAATTTCACTTCAACTTGAGGAATGCCTCTTGGTGCTGGTGGAATGCCTGTTAGATGGAAGCGACCTAAGGTTTTGTTCTGTGCTGCAATTTTGCGCTCTCCTTGGAGAACATGGACTTCTACAGAAGTCTGGTTATCAGCAGCTGTTGTGAAGATTTCGCTCTTAGAAGTAGGAATACGGCTGTTACGTTCAATCAAAATTGTACAAACGCCACCGAGTGTCTCAATTCCTAAGGACAAAGGTGCAACATCCGCTAAGATAATACCTTTGACTTCACCGCCAATAACTCCACCTTGAATGGCCGCACCCATAGCAACAACTTCATCAGGATTGATACCTTGGAAAGCGTCTTTGCCAAAGTGTTTGCGAATGGCTTCTTGAACAGCTGGAATTCTAGTAGAACCGCCTACGAGAATAATTTTATCAATTTTGCTGGGCTCTAATTTGGCATCAGCAAGCGCCTGGCGAGTTGAGATCATCGTTTTTTCGACTAAATCGGCTGTCAACTCGTTAAATTTTGCTCTCGATAAAGTCATGTCTAAATGTTCTGCACCATTGGCTGTTGCTGTGATAAAGGGCAGATTAATAGTCGCTGATAGAACAGTAGAAAGTTCTTTTTTGGCATTTTCAGCTGCTTCTTTGAGGCGCTGTATAGCCATTTTATCTTTCCGTAGGTCAATGCCTTTTTCTTTTTGGAACTCACTAATCATCCAGTCAATAATACGGTCATCGAAGTCGTCTCCACCAAGTTTGTTATTCCCGGAGGTAGACTTAACTTCAAAAACTCCTTCGCCAAGCTCTAAGATTGAGACGTCAAAGGTACCGCCACCGAGATCATAGACAAGGATGGTTTGATCTTCTTCTTTGTCAATACCATAAGCGAGAGCCGCTGCTGTTGGCTCGTTAATAATTCGCATCACTTCTAAACCAGCGATAGCGCCTGCATCTTTGGTAGCTTGACGCTGAGAATCAGTAAAATAAGCAGGTACGGTAATAACAGCTTTTTGTACCTTCTCACCGAGATAGGCTTCTGCATCGGCTTTTAACTTTTGCAGAATCATAGCGGAGATTTCTTGTGGTGTATAGCCTTTTTCTCCAACTGTAACTTTGTAATCTGTACCCATATGTCTTTTGATCGATGCGATAGTGCCATCAGGATTGGTAATGGCTTGACGCTTTGCCACTTGACCAACGAGACGTTCACCATTTTTGGCAAACCCTACGACAGATGGTGTAGTACGAGCACCTTCTTTGTTGGCGATAACAACTGGCTCGCCACCTTCCATTACAGATACACAAGAGTTGGTTGTACCTAAGTCAATACCTATTATCTTACTCATGATTCTTGAAACCTCCGTAATTTTTAAGCTGAATTATCAAATTATCCTTGTGCTACTTTGACCATAGCAGGGCGAATCACTTTTCCTTTAAGTAAGTAGCCCTTCTGAAATTCATCCATCACTGTGCCATCCTGGTATTCTTCTGTAGAAGGGGCATACATGGCAGCTTCATGATAGTTCGGATCGAAAGGCTGGCCAATGGCTACCATCGGCTCTACGCCTTCTTTGACCAATTGATCCAGCAGTTGGCGATAAATCATCTCTATGCCTGATAAAACATTGCTGGCACTGTCCCCATTGATGGCTTGTAAAGCTCGTTGAAAATTATCTAGTACAGGCAATAGCGCTTTTACGAGACCTTCTGTTGCATAAGTCGCCAGTTCTTCTTTTTCTCGTACTGTTCTGCGTTTGTAGTTGTCAAAGTCTGCTTGTAAACGATTGTATCTGTGTTCCCACTCTTGCAGCTCTTTTTCAGCTTCTTCTAGCTTGGCTTTGGTTTCGGCTACTTCTTCTAGAAAGGCTGCTAATCGTTTGCTCGCATCTTCTGCTTTTTCTTCAGAACTTCCTGTAGCACCATCTGAAACTTCTTGCCCTTCATCTGTAGTTACCTCAAGTTGTTCATGCTCTTGAGAAGCTTCTGTTGTTTCTTTTTTCTCTTCTGGAATCACCAATTGCCCTCCCCTGTTTCTCTCTCATGGCGATCTTCTCGCTTTTTGATGATCGTATCAATGCGTAAGATCGCCTCGGCCACTTCACCTGCTGCTTTTAAGGCATGAACTTTGACCAATACAGGGTCAACAACGCCCATCTCCCACATATCGGCTACTTCACCATTGTCGCAGTTAATAGAAAGACTGTCGCTATTCTTTTCCATCTGTGCAGCAATGACGTCGCCTAGCTTTTCGAGTGGGTTAAAGCCAGCATTGGTTACAATCTGTGAAAAAGGTCGTTTTAAAGCTGCGACGACGCAATCGAGTCCATAGGCCGACATCCCTTTCATCTCACGTCGCAGCTCTTCTACTTTTCTTGCTACAGTAAGCTCTACAGCGCCACCACCTGGGATAAGACCTGCTTTTACAGCGGCTTGCACAGCAGAGGCTGCATCTTTAGCGATTCTTTCTCTCTCTCCGACTACTTCCTCTGTAGCTGCTCCCACAAGTACAGTTGCAACGGGCTTGCTTTTTCCGTCTAAAATATGCAATTGTTCTAATTTTTCATCAACAATTGCTTTTCCACAGAAGCCTACGTAACGTTTTAATTCAGGTAGATCTTTTTTCAAGCCTGTTCGTTTTATAGCTCTGGCTCCGCTGTGCTCAGCTACTTTTTTCAATTCTTTGCTTGATACTCTTTGAACAACAAGAATGCCTGCATCACCGAGCATTTCTTCAGCAATATCTTCTACACCACGATCGACAAGTACAACTTTTACATCTAGTTCGATAATCTTACGGATATTTTCAACAAACTCTTGTTGCATTTGGCGATACCAGGCAAAGCCTGCTTCGGTACTTAAGGCTTCTTCACTTAATTGCTCCGGTTCTAAAGCATCGTCGATAATGAGGATAGAAGCATCATCAAGACGCTTTGGCATATCTTCATTCATCGGCATTTTGTTAACAATAACACCGGAGAATACCTGATTATCAGCATTTTCTTGCGCTTTTATGGTATCAGAAAGTTTGAAGTTATGTTCTTTTAACTTTTCTTCTCCCACCAATCTAGCTGCTTCAATCACAAGATGAGCAATATCAAGATGCTCTCGTCCTGCTACAAGGGCAACCTTTTCTAGCATGGGATCTTGCAACGTCTCCACAGGACGAGCACTTTGATAGAACAAGTCAATGGCATTTTTGACGCCGCCCTTGAGACCTTCAATGACTCTTGACACAGGTACGCCTTTGCTTACTTGATTGACACCTTCTGCAACCAAGCTTCCTGCTAATACGGTGGCCGTGGTGGTGCCATCGCCAATCTCATCTTGTTGCGCTTTGGCTGTTTTAATTAACATGCGAGCAGCAGGATGGTTGACTTCCATCAACTGTAGAATTGTAACACCATCATTGGTAATGATAACGTCACCAAACTTATCAACAAGCATCGTATCGAGGCCTTTAGGGCCTAGTGTCCCTTCCACGGCGGAAGTAATTGCTCGAATGGCATTCGAATTGGTAATCAAAGCGGCAAGGCGCTCATCTACTTCTGATTGGTTGGCTTGCTTGGCACTCAAAGATAAACTCCTCCAAGATCGACAAAAATTGATTGGCAGGCAAATAGGGACTTTTTATTCAAAGCCCCTACTTCTCGAAACAATCAGCGCCGAAAATATTTTCTCAATACATGAGACAGTTGATCCGTTAGAGTCTCTACGGCAGCCATTGCTTTGGAGTACTCCATACGAGTCGGACCAATGAGTCCGATGACCCCCAGTGTCTCACCATCTACTTGATAGGTCGCTGTAATCATACTGCAATTACGAAAGCCCTGGTGCACATTCTCTAGACCAATTTTTACATTGAGACCTTTTTTGGAAGTCTCATTCAAAATATGTCGAACCGTATGATGCTCTTGTAGTATGCCCAAAAGAGTTTGAATTTTTTCCACGTCTTTAAACTCTGGCTGTTTAAAGATGTTCAGCGTTCCTCCAAGGTATACTCTTTCTTGTCCTTCCGCTTTCAGTGCTTCATCAATCACTTCAAGAGCTTGACTTAACACCTGCTCTTCTTTTTTTAGAATTTCTGCCAATTCTCTAAAAAGAGCCATACGGACTTTGTCAAGAGATAACCCCATCAAACTTTTATTGAGAAAACGAGCTACTTTTTGCAAATCTGCGGTAGACAAAAATTCTGGTATGTCGAGAATCTTACTTTCTATAATTCCAGCTGACGTAATAACAACAGCCACCGCTTTGTTCGGTTGTAATGGAATCAATTGCAATTGTTGAAAAGTAGTCTTACCTATTTCGGGGCTCAGTACAACAGCTGTATAATTCGTCAATTGCGATAACAAATCAGTAGCTTGCTGCATGACCATATTCACTTCTAAGTGATCGTGTAAAGTCTCTCGAACAACGTACAACTGGGACTCATGAAGTTGCTCGCGCTCCATCAGGCAATCGACAAAGTATCGATAGCCACCATCTGATGGAATCCGACCTGCAGACGTATAAGGCTGTTCAATAAAGCCAAGCTCTTCTAAGTCGGACATTTCATTACGAATGGTCGCAGGACTTACACCTAGATTATACTTACGAGCTATTGTTCGGGAGCCAACAGGTTCAGCTGTGGACACATAGTCACGGATGATCGCAGACAACACTTTTTGCTTTCTTTGATCCATCTGCATCTCCGACAACCTCCCGTTGTTAGCACTCTTCAACAACGAGTGCTAACGTTCTTTAGATAAAAAATACCATTGAGAAAAAGTATTGTCAATACCACTTTAGACAAGATAGCGTTTCATGATCTCATTGGAAAGCAGATAGCTTTTAGGCAATAATGCAATTTTCTCTTGCTCATAAGCTATCCACCCTTGCTGATGAAGCTGAGAAGAAATTTTCTTCCATTGCTGTACAACTTCTGTAGACAGATTAAAATCATGCTCTAACAAAGTAAGATCAACACCTTCTCGACGTCGCAAACCTAGAAAGAGTGCTTCTTCTGCCCCTTCTAAAGCTGTTACAATTTCTTCTTCCATGGGAATGGGTTGGCCTTTTTCTATCGCTTCAACATAGCGCTTGCTATCTTGAAGCCAAGTCCAGCGACGCAAGCCTTCCATGGACACAGCGCCGCTTCCAAAGCCTAGATAGTCACCTCGCTGCCAATAGTTCATGTTATGGCGGCACTCGTAACCTGGCAAGGCAAAGTTAGAAAGCTCATACTGTCGAAAGCCCTTCTTCTCTAGTATGGTTACAGCCTTTTCGTACATAAGAACTTCTATTTCTTCTGAAACCACTTCTAAAAGCCCTTTCTCTTGCCATCGGGAGAACATCGTACCTTCTTCTATTTTTAAGTTATACAAAGAAAGGTGCTTTGGATGCAACTCTAAAACCTTTTCTAACGTAGAAAGCCAGTCCTCTGGGTTTTGCCCTGGTATACCGTAAATCAAGTCAAAAGAAAAGTTGTCCAAGCCTTTTTCCCTAGCGCTTTCAACAGCCTTAACAATCTCTTCTGAACTATGAGGTCTCCCTAAATATCGAAGCAATCTTGGTTGAAAAGCTTGTAAGCCGAGTGACAAACGATTACAACCTGCTTTCACCCATCCATAGAGGCTTTCTTCTGTCAAGGTGCCGGGATTTGCTTCTACTGTCACTTCAAAGTCCAGCGGCAATTGAAAGTAACTTCGAAGCAATTTCATAAGTCTATCTAAAAAAGAAGGATCCATAAGAGAAGGGGTCCCCCCACCTAGAAAAAGTGTACTCGGTGAGGGACTCTTCCTCCCATAGGATTGACCAAAGACCCTTTCTACATGAAGCAAAATTGCTCTTTCATATCTTGCTCGCTCTGCTTCTGTAGAACGATGAGAGTAAAAATCACAGTAATAACATTTGCTCTGGCAGAAAGGAAGATGAATATAGATACCCCAATTTGGTTTCATATCGTCAGACCTTTAATCGTCTACACGCAACACTGCCATAAAGGCTTCTTGAGGAATTTCAACACTACCCACTTGTTTCATCCGCTTTTTACCTTCTTTTTGCTTTTCAAGGAGCTTTCGTTTACGACTGATGTCACCGCCATAACACTTCGCTAAAACATTTTTGCGAATCGCTTTGATTGTCTCACGAGCGATAACTTTATTCCCAATCACAGCTTGCACAGGCACTTCAAACATCTGCCGAGGAATTAGCTCCCGCAGTTTCTCAGCAAGACCACGACCGCGCCCATAGGCTCGATCACGGTGAACAATGACGGAAAAAGCGTCAACCAACTCATTGTTAAGTAAAATATCAAGCTTGACTAGATTGGACTGTTTATTTCCAATCATCTCGTAGTCTAAAGAAGCATAGCCTTTTGTTCTAGACTTTAGTTGATCAAAAAAGTCATAAATAATTTCAGCCAATGGCAATTCATAAGTCAGCATAACCCGTTTGCTAGACACGTAATCCATGTTAACAAATGTGCCTCGCTTCTCTTGACATAGTTCCATGATGGCACCAACAAAGTCAGAAGGAACCATAATAGAAGCTTTTACATAGGGTTCTTCGATATATTCAATTTTTTGTACCGTTGGCAGTTTGGTAGGATTATCAACGAGAACCACTTCTCCATCTGTTTGCATGACTCGATAGATAACGTTGGGCGCCGTTGTAATCAGTTCCAGATCGAACTCTCTTTCTAAGCGTTCCTGAATTATTTCCATGTGAAGCAAACCCAAAAAGCCACAGCGGAAGCCAAATCCTAAGGCAACAGAAGTCTCGGGTTCATAAACCAAAGCCGCATCATTTAATCGCAGCTTGTCTAAAGCATCTCGTAAATCTTCATACTGAGCACCTTCTACAGGATAAAGACCACAATAAACCATCGGTGTCACTTTACGATAGCCAGGCAATGGCTCTTTTGCTGCCTTTTTCGCGTCTGTAATTGTATCGCCAACTTGTGTATCTTTTACATTTTTGATCGAAGCCACAATAAAGCCAACAGAACCGGCTGATAACTCCTCTACTTGACGAGGCGCTGGGGTGAAGACACCCACTTCTGTCACTTCAAACTTCTTTCCTGTAGACATCATTTGAATGGTCGTACCTTTGCGAACCCTTCCATGTACCACTCTTACATAAGAAATAGCGCCTTTGTAAGCATCATAGAAAGAGTCGAAGATCATACATTGCAGTGGTTCTTCATATCCCCTTGGGGTGCTGGAATTTTTGCTACAACAGCTTCAAGCACTTCTTCAATGCCGATCCCTGATTTGGCGGAAGCGAGAACAGCATCAGAAGCATCAAGGCCGATTACTTCTTCAATCTCTGCTTTTACTCGGTCTGGTTCCGCACTGGGAAGATCGATCTTATTGATAACAGGGATAAGCTCTAGATCGTTTTCCAAGGCTAGATAAACATTGGCTAACGTTTGCGCCTCAATTCCCTGGGCTGCATCTACCACTAGCAGAGCGCCTTCACAAGCCGCTAGAGATCTAGATACTTCATAGGTAAAATCAACATGGCCCGGTGTATCGATCAGGTTAAGGGTATATGTTTCTCCATCTTTCGCTTTATATTGTAAGCGAACTGCTTGTAGCTTAATAGTAATGCCTCGCTCCCGCTCTAAATCCATAGAGTCAAGAACTTGGGCTTCCATTTCCCTTGCCGATAGGGCACCCGTATATTCCAATATGCGGTCGGCAAGGGTTGACTTCCCGTGATCAATATGAGCAATAATACAGAAATTCCGAATTTTATCGAGCTTTTGATTCATTTTTTCGCTTCCTCCCTTGCCTATTCAGAAAGATATCCAAACTATTATAACCGACCCATCCCCCCATAAACAACAAAGGAAGGATCAAGAACGAGAAAAGAGTCTGCCAAAGCGTCCCATAAAGGTTGTCCAGAGCAGTCGTGCTTCTTCCATCTTCATAGCCAGAGCCAGCAGACCATAGACCAAAGCGCCGATTGTTACAGCCACTGCCAAAAATCCGATCTGACCGGTCTTTGTTGACGTGTCGATCCAGTAGGGTAGATAGAGAAGCAATCCCTTTAAGACAAGAGCCATCACAGCAGAAGCAAAAGCACTTTTTGCAATAGAAAGAAGCAACGCTTTTCCATCAATGCTTCCTAAAGCTTTGCGAGTAAGAAGTAAGAATAGAGAAAAAGCAACAAAGGCACTGATGGAAAAAGCTAGCGCTAAACCTTGTGCTCCCATGTAAGGAATTAGCAGAAGACTTAAGATCGTATTTACAACAAGTACAACAGCACTAATACGCACAGGGATCTGAGGACGTTGCAAGGCATAAAAAACACGAGGCAAAAGCTGATTGGCTCCCTGTGCAAAAAGGCCGATTAAGAAAAAGAGCAAAACAGAGGCTGTTGTTAAGGTGGCAAGATGATCGAACTTACCATGCTCAAAAAGAACTTGTACCACCGGAACGCGTAACACAGCCATGCCAACAGCAGCTGGTAAAGTAATAAAGATAACACTGCGTAATCCTAATGATAGATTCTGACGAAAATCAGTCCACTCTTTCCGCGCTGCACAATGGGTCAAAGTTGGGAATATAGCGACCGATATGGCAATGGCAAAAACACCGAGAGGCAATTGCATCAAACGATTGGCAAAACGAAGCGCTGTAATCGAGCCAGCCTCTAAAGCGGATGCTAAGTTCTGGGTAATAATTTCCTGAAATTGAACAACGGAAAGGCCAATTATTGCCGGAATCATCAATTGTCCTATCCGCCTAACGCCAGGATGAGATAGATCTAGCGTAAAAGAATAGCGGAATCCGACTTTACGCAACATGGGTACTTGTACCAAAAAGTTGGCCAAAGCACCTAAAACGACACCGATGGAGAAAGCGGCAATCCCATAGGCGTCCGCTAATAGGAGGCCACAGAGAATAATAACAACATTGTAGACGACAGAACCTAAAGCTGGCATCAGAAAGTGACGATGAGAATTGAGAACTCCCATAGCCAGACCAGCTAAGCTTGTAAAAAGCACCGAAGGAAACATGATTCGGGTTAAAAAGATAGCTTGTTCTAAAGTCTCCCCTTTGAAGTCATAAGCAACCAAAGGAATCAAGTAGGGTGTAAAAATAATACCTAGAACAACACCGACAGAGATTAGCAAAATCATAGCATTGATAAAAGAGGAAGCTACATGCCAGGCCTCTTTATCATTTTTGGTGGCAATATAGGAGGAGAAAACGGGAATGAAAGCCGTTGATAAGGCACCGCCTACCAGTAAAAAATATAAAAAATCAGGCAGCGTAAAAGCCGCGATATAAGCATCGGTCACTTCATTCTGACCAAATTTGGCTCCTATGGCAGCTTCTCGAACAAAGCCAAGAACTCGTGAAATTAACATGGCTATCATGATTGAAGCGGCCGCCGTTGCTACCTGCTGCCCTCCAATGGATGGCGTCTTTTTTTCATCTTTCTCTATTATTTCGGGAGATTGATTCTGATCCTCCGGCCGATCGCTCACGCATAAGCCCCTTTCATCGATTGTTCCCTACAATATTGTATTGCCTTTGTCCATAAAGACAAGATAATTTTGCGAAAAAAGATAAAAAAGCTCTCACCGATTGTCGATGAAAGCTTCATTCTCCTGCCATTTCTAATAAGTTTCTCTCTTTTAAGACTTCCACTAGAGCATGGCTTAGCAGTTCAGCAGCAGCCAAAGCTTCCGGAGTTGAATTCAAATGCCCTCCAATTTCCACCAATAAGGCTCTTGGATGCATTTGCTGATGATATCGCCCCTGCTTGGTCATGACTCCTTTGCTAAGTCCAGGATAAAGCTGATCGAGTTTTCTTGATATGGCTTCGGCAAAGCGAAGATTGTCTTGCCATCTGGGGTGTGGTGCTCGAGCATTGGTACCGACGACAAAAAGAATTTTTGCGACTGGTTTTCCATCGATCATAACTGTTTCACGACGAGGAACGGCATCTCGATGGATGTCCAAAAGAGCCAATGGATTGGGATATTGCGTCAGAAGATCAATGACCGTCTTTTGAGATTCTGTATAAGCAAGGGCATAGGATGGATAGTCATGAATGGTATCGCGATGAATCACTTCCATGTTGTAGGAATTCTCCAGTGTCTCTGCAACTCTTTTCCCGGCTAGGTAGACACCACCATTATGTCCATCGACGTGAAATTTTCCATCCGTAGCACCGTAAGTTTCTCCATTGTGAGTGTGGTAGATAAGTACCGGTCCTTGCGTAGGCTTATCTTCTAAGGTTGCATCATAGAAAGAAGGGGTACTATCACCACGAGGATCTTCACGCAAAATATGCAGTTCCGGAAAGTCATCGCCTTCTACGCGCAAAAGCGGCTCTTGTTCTGTGCTATGATTCATGGCAGATACAGCGACAACATCGTCTTGTAGGTTCACATAATATTGCGAGTCAATTTGCAAGGCCTTTCCTTCTATCGGTTTTGACTTTTCACTAAGAAAAGGAAGCTGGCTTTCCATCCAGAGCTGAAAAGGTTCTTTTTTTAGGCTTTGTAACCACGGTGCGCTCCCAAAAGTCATTGTCACTTCGTCAGATTGTTCCTCTCTTTCAAAAGCAAGAACAGGCATGGCCGTTTTCAAAAGGTCCATAGGTGCTATCCAAACCCAGAGAGGGCTCGATACTCTTCCCATGCTTCCCCAGATTACAAGGATGACCATCAGAAGTAAAAAAGCCAGCCCTAGCAGACCCGAGCTTCTTCTGCCCCAATGGTTTGTCCTTTTAAAAAACAAAAGAACAGCCCCCCTTCCTACCATTACTATGGTTATGACCAGGGGGCTATCCCTATGACAATTTCATCATAGCGCTTCTATTACTTTTTTCCTTCTTTGAGAGCTCTCGTATTTAGAGGTGTAGGCAAAAAAGCATCGGCTACGCCAATCACGAGAGCCGCAATTAAGGCACCAAGAAAACTAACTTGAATCGATCCTGGCACAAGAAGTTGGCTTATCCAAATTACAGCCGCTGCTGCAATAAAGCCAACAAGACCTCGTTGTCCCCCGCTAATTCTTTCACCAAAAATAGCTTCTACAGCGTAACCTAGCAAGGCGATAACCAAAGCGGCCACAATTGCGCCTACAAAACCATTCACAAAAAAGCCAGGAATAATCCAACTAGCTACCAAAAGGACCACAGCAGAGATTAAAAAACGCAAAAACAGGCCCATCATACTATTTACGATTCCCTCCTTGTGGTTTCACTTCGACAACTAGTATGGTCATAGCCCTAAACAAACATACCTTTTCAATTTAATAAAACATTTTCGGTAAACTCTTCCTTGCGCAGTCCACAGTTTCATGATAAAATGGCTTTTGTGTAATGTGGCAAGGAGGTGAGGATTGTGCCAAATATTAAATCTGCTATCAAGCGAGTAAAAATCAGCCGTGAGCGGAACTTAAAAAATGCTTCTGTTCGTTCTGCTTTACGTACAACTATAAAGCGCTTTGAAGAAGCCATCGCCTCCGCCAACGTTGATAATGCTCGTGTAGCTCTTGCGAAGGCTGTTCGAGCTCTTGATAAAGCTGCTGCAAAAGGATTGGTTCATAAGAACCAGGCAGCCCGCAAGAAGTCTCGCCTGACTCAAAAGCTTAATAAAGCTGCTTCCCAGTAAGCTTTATTTTTGTCCAAAGTAAAAAGCTCTTCTCATTGATCATGAGAAGAGCTTTTTTTCTTTGGCCAAAGAAAGAATGGTTCCTTCTAAGGTTTGCTGTGCTTCTCCCGCTCCTGTTTTAATCTTCACATCAGCCTGACACAAGCTACTATAAAAGCGCCGCAATTCTTCCATGCTGAACTGTCGAGCCTGCCGTTCTAGTTTGCCAATGACTGTCACAGGCACTTTCAGCTCTTTCGCACAATCGCTAGCTTTCAAATTTTTGGCTTTCATGTCTTTAAGCCAGAGCAGTTGACGCACATGACGAACGAGTAAGAACAATAGTTTAACAGGTGCTTGGCCTTGTCGGATCAGATCGCGAAGAATCAGCAGCGTCTTATCAAATTGTTTGGCACTAATGCTATCGGCCATCGCAAAGACATTATCTTCTGCAGTTGCCGGTACAAGGCGACGAACTCGTTCAAAGGTAACGCGTCGCCGCGAGGAAGGTTGCCCAAGAAAGGTGTATAACTTCTCTAATTCCAAAGCGACTCGGCCAATCTCTCCATCAGTCCGTTCTAGCAACAAATTCAAAGCATCTGGATCAAAGGGCAGTCCCATCTTTTTGGCTCTTTCTAGAGTCCAGGCTTGTACACCGGCTAGAGTCGGTTTTTTTACGTCGACAACATAGCCACGCTTCTCCAGTACTTTGTAGAGCTTTTTTCGTTTGTCAATTCCAAAAGGCGAATAAAATATCAAAGTACTCGTTGGTGAAGGATCATCTAGATAGGCTAACAGTGCATCTTCAGAAGAGACGGATCCTTTCCGGCTTTTTTCTGTCTTTGTAGCAGTACTTTTATCCTCTTCTTTTTCTTCAAGATTTTTTTTGGGCGCTCGTACGTATTGAGAGTCTCTTATGAGAATCAATTTTTTCTCGGCAAAAAATGGTGGCATCTGGGCAATTTCTACGATTCTTTCAGCAGAGCTTTCTCCATCGAGTCGTTCAATCCCGAAGTCACCACCTGACATTTCTGTAAAGGTGTTACTTAATTCCTCTACCAGTTCTTGCATCATATGTGGTTCATTGCCTGTAATCAAATAGACAGGTGCAAAAAGACGGCGTCTAATCGTGGCTTGCATGGCTGAATAATCCATAATACCCGCCTTCCCCTAGAAACGACATCGACAGCTTTCTCATATTGTATAGCATCGGGAAAACACTCTCAAGTCCAAACCTGCAGGTGATCAAATTTGAATTATGTAGCAGAAGAAGTGGTCACTTTGCTTAAAAAAAAGTATAAAGTTACCGTTTCAGCAATTCAACAGCTTTCCGTAGTCTGGCGACTGGAAAGCAACCTCGGTCCCCTCTGTCTCAAAAAAGTAACCTACGAAGAAGAAAAACTTCAGTTTATCTGCCAGGCTATGGCTCATCTCAATCAACAACACTTTTCCCTTTCACCGCAATTAATTCCTACTTATGAAGGCGATTCTTATACACCCTTTCAAGAAGGCTTTGCTTTTTTAACAGACTGGGTTGCCGATAGACCTTGTGACTTCCAACGAGAAAGCCATATTCTAGCAGCGACAAAAACAGTAGCACAGTTTCATCAACAAGCCAAGGGCTTACAAGTTCCAGCGCAAAGCCGTCGCGCTTACTGGGACCGCTGGCCCAAGGTACTACAGCGTCGCACCAAAGATTTACATAACTATCGCTCTTACGTAGCTTCTAAAAAACTTGCATTATCAATACCCTTGGAAAAATCTCTCTTGTCCTGGCTCGATCAAGCCATCACGCAGGCAGAAGCTTCCTTGTTTATCTTGGAAAAATCTCAATATGATCAGGTTTGCCTCCAGGGAAGATTGGAAAAAACATTTGTCCATCGTGATATTGCCGCTCGAAATTTTGTGCTCGATCATTACAATCAAGCAAGACTGATCGACTTTGACTATTGTCGCTTCGATATATATGTCTGCGATCTAGCTCGGCTGCTCGATCGAACTCTACGTTACTGGCGCTGGTCTTTTCAACGAGGACAACAAATCTTGCAAACCTATGATGAAATACGACCACTTACAGCTGCTGAGTATCCCGTTTTATTGGCTTTATTGACTTTTCCACAAAAGTTTTGGCGACTTTGTCATCGCTTTTTTCGCGAAGAATCTGCCATGAGTCATCGAGAATTTTTTCATCGATTGGCCCACATAGATAGTGATTTTTCCTCTAAAAACCGCTTTCTCCAACGTTATGCCCGGGAATACTGCTTTGGTTTCTTATGTCGTCAACAAAGTACAATAGCTTCTCTTTTCCAAAGTGACAGTACAGACGAGTGTATAAATTGGCTAGAGCAATCTTCGATTGGTTTACCTTATCAGTTAGATTTGTACAAAAAAATATACAAATCTTCCTAGTAATTATTTTTTCAACAAAGGTATTTTGCTATATTTGTAGAAAGTTACCACAGGAGGTGGAAATATGCAGAGACCTCTTGTGGTTTTTGTTTTATATATGGCAATGGGTGTCGCTTTTGGCATTGCCCATGGAGAGTACTATCGCTATCCTCTTTCTCAAGATGTAATCGGCTTATGGCTTTCTTTGACCATCATTGCAGCATTGCTCTTCTATGTTGGTGATGCCTATCTTTTTCCAAAGCAAGGCCACTTCTTGAGGCCTCATAAAGCAATGCCAGCCCGATGGCTTCTTTATCTGCTAATCTTTACAATGGCTTGGTTTTATAGTTATCAACAAGCTCTTATTCCGTCTGATTTAGCAGAAGAAGAAAATAAGGCTATCTACGGAAAAGTTGTTTCCGTACAAGAAAGACCCACTCAACTTCTCTTTGATCTACGACGTCCCGATGGAGAAAAGATTCGAGTCAAGTACACAGGGCCACCATTGCCTCAAGAAGTTGTCATCGGACAAGCTCTTTCTCTCTCAGGAACTATCTATGTGCCCAGTCAACGAAGAAATCCCGGTGCTTTTGATTATCAAGCTTATCTGTGGCGTCAAGGGATTGCTCGAGAGATGACTCTTCGCTCTCCCGAATCTATCCGTTTTCTAGATTCTGAAGATAGAAACAGCCTCGTTATGGCCCTTGGAGCGAAAGCCTCTTCTCTACGCAATCAAATGATTTCTTTTATTCAAAATCACGGACCGCCTTCGGCAAGTGGCGTCATTGGTGGCATTATCTTTGGTGGCCAAGAAGGGCTCACGGAAGAAGATCGGGAAGTTTTTCGAATTACAGGTGTAGCTCATGCGTTTGCTGTATCGGGTACAGCTGTAGGCGTCCTTGCAGGAACCGTTATGGTCCTTTTACGCAGTGGGCGACAGTGGCGCCTTCCTATCTGGCCAAGTATCTTAATTACAACAACCATTCTTTTCTTTTATGGTTTTATGACAGCTTTTCCGCCATCTGTACAACGTGCTGTTTTAATGGCTTTAGGAGGACTCCTAGCCTACGGCTTTCAGAAAAAAGCCGACCCACCTACCATGATGGCAGCAGCAGCAATGGCGATTTTGCTCTACAATCCTTTAATGCTGGGGGATATCGGCTTTCAGATGTCTTTTGCTGCGACCTGGGGTATTTTATATTTTCTCCCTCTTTTTCAACAGTGGCTAGGGGGACGCAATCTTCCTTTTTATCTAAAAGGACCTATTGCCATTTTGGCCTTATCCTTAGCGGCCCAGTTGGCAGTAGCACCTCTAACAATCTATTACTTTAACTTGCTCTCCCTGTCTGGCTTTGTGGCCAATCTCGTAGCCGGCCTTTTTATTGCTACCGTCATTACCTTCGGCTTTGCCATTTTTCTTCTTCTCTTTCTTTGGGAGACAGGCGCATCCTATCTTCTCACTTCTCTCGCCCTAATCGTAGAAATAACAACCTACCTTTTGCGCAAGCTCTCTACAATACCTGGCGCAGCTCTCACGGTCGCTACCCCTCATCCCCTACTTATGGTCGCCTATTATCTGGCTCTTATTGTAAGTCGCGAAGTCTACCTCAATAACATAAGCCCTAAAGTGCTGGCTTCTTTTCAAAGGGCTTTACTACCTGCCAGCGCGATCATCCTTCTGCTTTTCCTAGTACCATCCTTATTTACTCCCGCTACTGTAAAAGTAACCTTTATTGACGTGGGACAAGGTGACGCCATTTTTATTGAAACGCCAGAAGGAAAACGCATCCTCATCGATACACCAGGACCTGTAGGGTATCAGAGAGCACTGGGACAAGAAACTAGCAAAGAGAACCAACTTTTGACAGCACTTGCGAACAGAAGGCCCTACGATCCTGGTGAAAAAGTTGTGGCCGCTTTTTTTAATCATAAAGGAATTGGTCATATCGATCTGATAATCAATACGCATGCCGATCAAGATCATATTGGCGGTTTACTGTATCTAGTTCAAAATTTTTCAGTCGGACAGCTAATCCTTTCTCCGCCTCCGAAAGAAGTATTTACATATGAAGAATTAAAAAGCATTGCTCTTGATAAGAAGGTTCCTATCTGGGAAAGTCCCGCCCCGCTGAGCGATATTAGCCCTGACAAGAGGGTGGCTTTAACAGTACTCTATCCAGGAGAAAGAAGTCCTCAAGCCAATATAAATGACAGTTCCATCGTCTTACTGTTACAACACCAAAATGTGCATATGCTTTTTACAGGCGATCTGGAAATCGAAGGACAAAGGGAACTAGCTTCCCTCGCAAAACAAGGAAAAGTAGATTTGCGAGCAGAGGTCGTCAAAATACCTCATCACGGTAGTAAATTTTTTGATGAACTTTTTGTGAAAGAGACAGAAGCCCAAATCGCTGTTATTACGGTAGGTCGCAACTATTTCGGACATCCTTCTTCCGAAGCTTTAGAAGCTTGGGACTCTATAGGCTCTACCTTATTACGTACCGATCTTCATGGCGCTGTAACCATAGAAAGCAATGGACGTAGAATCTGGTACGAGACAGTGCGTTTTTTTTGAGAAAATTTAACAGTCCATCAACCAGTATCTTTTCTTGTTTTGGAGAGATATTAACACGTGGAAAAATGGTTATGGAGGTTGAGTTAAAATGGATAATCAAAGGTATAGAACACAACAAGCTCAGACAGGTTCAGGCATGAACGAGGGGACAACCTTCGGTGCTGGTATGTCCATTCCCTTTGGCTCAACTGTAGGTACAGGGGCGACCATGGGCGGTACAGGCATCAGTACAGGCATCGGTACAGGTATCGGTACAAGCATGCTGGGCTCACAATCCCTGTATGGTGGAACGACACAGCAGAATATGATAGTATCGCAGCAAAAAATCGGTGCTCATGAGTTAATCATGACACATGAAATCCTTACAGGCACCATCGACTGCATTAATACCTTTGAACTATATCGTCCTCACATTAAAGACCAAAGGCTTTCTCAAATCGTTGATCATCAGTTGCAACACATGCAATCAAACTATCAAAGTCTTGTATCTTTCCTGCAAAACCGTCAGGGGCAACCTACCTCTTCCTACCGTACACCGATTCAAAGCAGCCCAGCGTACGGATTGCGCAACCCAGCACCACAACAGCCTAATAGCAATATCAACCAAGTGGATGATCGCGATGTGGCTTCTGGTCTGTTAAGTTGCACCAAATCTTTGGCTATGAAAAGTACGATTGCAGCTCTAGAGTGTGCCGATCCAACACTTCGTCAAATTATAAGCAATTGCGTTCAATCTTGCATTAATCAAGCTTACGAAACTTTCCAATATATGAACCAAAAAGGCATGTACCAAGTTCCTACTTTGGCTGCCAATACGACACAAACAATGATGAACACCTATCAACCAACTGGATCCTTTGCAATGCAGGGGACTACGCAGTTGCAGTAGCGGCTCGAAGCACCGTAGTAACACCGAGGTACGGTTCTGCGTTATTTATTAAACCTTGTGCTGGGGCAGGCGTTATTCATTCCTTCCGAAGAGACTCATGCCACGCCATAAGCGGCAGCAAAAGCTGCCTGAAAGGCTGAGGTCTGAGGTCCTCTCCCTCTAGGAGTGAATCAAAGGCCTGCCCTAGCTTTCGTCTTGCTTCTTATGACAAGTGTGAAGTGAATAAAGACATTGTACTGGTAACAAAAGAAACAGAGACAGCAATCGTTATATCACTATCTTCATCAGGTTCTTCCTCGTGAGAGTAGACTTACCATAAAAAGGGCGCTTCTATGGTAAAATAGGTAAAAAAGAAGATCTCACTAGGATAAGAGAAAGGAAAAGCGAAAAATGGATCTCTTTTCGTATCAACGAGAACAGAAAAAAGGAACAGAAGGTCCACTGGCTTATCGAATGCGCCCTCAGAATCTCGATGAAGTGGTTGGGCAGTCCCACTTAATAGGACCCGGCACCGCCTTACGACGAATGATTGAAGAAGATAACTTACATTCTCTCATCCTTTATGGCCCCCCAGGAACGGGAAAAACGACTTTGGCCCAATTAATTGCCCGCAAAACGGAAAGTTATTTTGTAACCCTTTCTGCCGTTAGCAGCAATTCAGCAGAAATCAAAAAAGCCATTCATAGCGCAGCAGAGCGTCTAGGCTATTACCAACAACGCACTATCTTGTTTATTGACGAAATCCATCGCTTTAACAAGGCCCAGCAAGATTTGCTCCTCCCAGCCATAGAAGACGGTACAATCTTGTTAATTGGAGCCACTACAGAAAATCCACTATATGAAGTAAACGCTGCTTTAATCTCACGGTTGCGCGTCTATATGCTTTATCCTTTACAAGAAAATGAAGTACGATCTTTGCTGGAGAGAAGCCTCACCGATCCAGAACGAGGCTTAGGCCTTTCTGTGGCAACATTAACGGAAGAAGCTTTTGATCTCATTATCAGAGCTTCTAAAGGCGACGGCAGAGCGGCCTTGACTCTATTAGACATGATCATAACAGTTCACGATCCTTCTGAAAAAGTAACAGCCCAGCAAGTCATGGAAGTAACGGGCCAGATGGCTACTTATTATGACAAAAAAGGCAGTGGCCACTATGATACGATTTCTGCTTTCATTAAAAGCATACGCGGTTCAGACCCTGATGCCGCTTTGTTCTGGCTTGCTGTTATGCTAGAAGCGGGCGAAGATCCACTTTATATCGCTCGCAGACTTATCATTCACGCTGCAGAAGACATTGGGCTTGCTGACCCAATGGCTCTTGTATTAGCCCAGTCGACAGCCGAAGCCGTCAAAATGGTAGGCTTGCCAGAAGGACAAATTCCACTGTCACAAGCAACCATTTATTTAGCGACAGCTCCCAAAAGCAATAGCGCCAAAAATGCAATCTATCAGGCCAGAGCCGCTGTACGAGAAAGCAAAGGCTTTCAAGTGCCTCCACACTTGGCTGACAGCTCTCATTCTCTTGCATCAAAAGTACTTCAAAAAGGGGAAGGCTATCAGTACCCCCACGATTTTGGCGGCTATGTAAAACAAAGCTACCTGCCTCCCGAAATGGAAGGCAAATGCTTTTATCAGCCTACAGAACAAGGACAAGAACATAGGATTAAAGAGTGGTTGCAAAAGCTGCAAAGCTATTTGCAACCGAATAGGTAGCCTCTAGCATATATGTTCACAGGCTGTTACAGCATTGACCTAAAGCTACCTACCTGCTACCTGCTAAACATAAACAGTCATGCTCGACGAGCAGAACCATTTGATGAAAAGCAACTTTTTCTGATTGCCGCCGTTGGGGTTACTGCTTGCAGGGGCCTGGGCATCACGCTTTCCTCCGCTCTGGACTGGTCCCACGCTGTTACCGCCAGCAAGCTGGCGACAGCTGAGGTCCCAAGTCCCGCTCCGGAAAGCGTGATGCCCAGGCCCAGAAAGTTTTTGCTGATTGTTACTCCCATTGGCATTGCTTTGCGTAACTTTTTGCTATGTATACGCAACTGTCTATTGCATTTGCAATAGGCCAAAACTCAGTCACAACCAGCAAAATGTACCTGGGGCAGGCGTTATGACTTCCTGGAGAGAGAGGACTTCAGACCTCAGCCTTTCACGCAGCTTGCTGCCGCTTATGGCGTGGGTAGGACCTTCGGAAGGAAATCATAACGCCTGACCCACCACAAAACTTTGCCAACCACTATGCGATTTTCCTTCTAATCATAAGTGGCTTTTTCGTATATCCTTAGCTCTTCGGCTCCTACCTAAAGCCATCTTGATTTATTTTTCTTGTTGCCGAAAAAGCACTTCTAACTGCTTGTTGCGCATACGATCTGAGCGAAAGCGTTCTTTATCTTCTTCTTCTAAAGACTTAATAATAGACATACACATAAAGACCATAATTACAGCAAAAGGCAAAGCGGCTACAATTGATGCGGTCTGTAAGCCCTGTAACCCTCCACTTAACAAAAGCACAGCCGCACTGGCTGATTGTAAAAAGCCCCAAGCTAACTTTACTCGTACGGATGGATTGAGCCTTCCTTCCGAAGAAAGCATCCCTAAGACAAAAGTAGCCGAATCAGCAGAAGTAATAAAAAAAGTGGTAATCAACAAAGTTGCTAGTATGGATAATAACAAACCAACAGGAAATTGCTCTAGCGTAATAAAAAGCGCTGACGATACATCGGCTTGTACAGCTTCTGCAATTCCACGACCTTCAAACATCTCGAAGTGCAAAGCACTACCACCAAAGACAGAGAACCAGACAAAGCTAAAAAGACTTGGCACAAGCAAAACACCAAGAACGAATTCTCGAATTGTTCTTCCCTTAGAAACACGAGCAATAAAAGAACCGACAAAAGGTGCCCAAGCAATCCACCAAGCCCAGTAGAAAAGAGTCCAGTTGGCAATCCATTCTCCTTTCGTAAAAGGAGTAAGGCGTAAGCTCATCTGAATAAAGTTTTGTAGATAGCCTCCCAAAGTTAAGGTGAAAAGATCGAAGATAAAAGAAGTAGGACCACTAAAAAGGGCAAAAAAGAGCAGACCCAGAGCAAGCTTTAGATTGATATTGCTTAAAGTCTTAATCCCCCGATTCAGGCCTGTACTCGCTGAAATCATATAAAGCACCGTAACAACAGCAATAATGATCAATTGCGTTGTAATCACGTTCGGTATGCCCGTAAGATAGGACAGGCCGCCGTTGATTTGCAAGGCGCCCAATCCCAAAGAAGTAGCCACTCCAAAAACAGTTGCAATAATTGCCAAAGTATCGATGGCTTTACCAATAGGACCGTTCACTCTTTCTCCCAAAAGAGGATAAAAAGTATGGCTGATCAAGCCTTGATATCCTTTGCGAAAGTTAAAATAAGCCAAAGCCAGCGCAATTACTGTATAAATACCCCAGGGGTGAAGCCCCCAATGAAAGAAAGAATAACGCATGGCCATACGAGCAGCTTCTACACTTTCTTCAGCAACATCAAAAGGAGGCGCTGCATAGTGAAACATCGGTTCCGCCACGCCCCAAAAAACGAGGCCAATGCCCATACCAGCACTAAAAAGCATGGCATACCAAGTAGGCTTTCCGTACTCAGGCTCATCATCGTCAGAGCCTAGCTTAATAGAACCATGCTTGCTAAAGGCCAGATAAAGAGAAAAAAGGAGAAAGCCAAAAGTGGCCAATAGATAAAACCAACCAAATTTCTCAATTGTAAAACCGAGCAGTCCTTCGGCCGTTGCCGTTAGCCCAGCAGGATGAATGGCACCCCAGAGTACAAAAAGAAAAATACAGGCCATGGAGATATAACGAACCATGCATACCCTCCGTCGCCAAATCCTTACTAGACAAGCTAGACAGGATTTCCTTTTAATTCTTTCATCATTTTCTTACTCTAGTAATCCCGAACTGATTTTTTCTATACAATTTAAAAATTTCTTCAATTTACCATCATGACAAAAGATGGTGCACAGCATATAATAGAACTAAAATTCCTAGAAATTATATTCTCGGTAAGGAGGTTCTATATGCGTCAGCGTAGCCATACCTTTTTTGGTGAGAACCGACTCTGGCAAGGGTCACGAATGATCTTGCCAGAACACCGAGCTGGTTCCATCGAAAAAGTCTGTGAAGAAAGTCTCGCCGATAGCGCCATACCCTGCCCTACGCAAGACTATTTAGAAGAGTTACAAGGGCTCATTGAAACAGCAATCGCCCAAGGTACACATCTTACTTTGCTGGTCAAAGAAAAAAACTATGTCAAAGCAGTCCAAGGCAGGCCCCTTCGTCTCGGTCAACCGCCCGGTTTTTTACGTCTTGAAAAAGAAGGGACTTCCTTCTCCATTCCCATCACAGCCATTGTAGGTGTTGAAGAAGTATGAGCCTTCAGAAAGAAGAAGCTACCATTTTACTGGCTGACATGAACTCTTTCTACGCTAGCGTAGAGAGGGCTCACAATCCAGCGCTACAGGGCAAACCTGTCCTCGTCTGTGGCGATCCAGAGCGACGTCACGGCATTATCTTAGCGGCTTCACAAGAAGCGAAAGCCTATGGCATTAAGACAGCAATGACTGTCGGAGAAGCGCTGGCTCTCTGTCCAGAAGCGCAGTGCGTCTTACCTCGCATGGCTCTTTATCTTGAAATATCTTGGAAAATACAGCAAATCGCTCGCACTTTTTCACCGCTCGTAGAACCCTATAGCGTCGATGAGCTTTTTATAGACACAGCCGGTACAGAGAAGATGGGTACGTCCGCTGAAGAAGTAGCCCATCGCTTTCGCCAACGCCTCCGCGAAGAGCTTAACATTCCCTGTTCGATTGGAATGAGCCATAACAAATTCCTAGCCAAAATGGCTTGCGACATTGAAGCCAAGAAAAGCTCTCAAGGCATCGCCTTTTGGCGAAAAGAAGATATAGAAAAAAAGCTCCATCCTCTTCCCATCAGAAAAATGTTTATGATTGGTTCCCGCATGGAGCGCCATTTTCGTAACATGGGTCTTTTGACCATTGGAGACGTAGCACACTATCCTGTCTATTATCTCACGAAGCGTTTCGGGCTCCGAGGTGAAATCTATCACCACCTGGCCTGGGGACGAGACGCCTCACCAGTCTTGCCACAATCGCTAGAAAATCCAAAAGGCATTGGCCATTCTATCACCTTGCCTCGAGACTACCACCAACTGGAAGACATTGAAACCGTTCTCTTAGAGCTTACTGATCAAGTCTGTAGTCGCGCTCGACGCCTGCAAAAAGCAGGTCGAACCCTCTCGCTTTCCCTTCGCTCCTACGATCTTACCAGAGGCTTTCATCGCCAATTCAGCCTTCCTGCGCCAACCAATCTTTCAGAGCAAGCCTTTCGTGCTGTCAAAATGCTCTTGCATCGTCACTGGAATGGCTTGCCCGTTCGTTCTGTTTCCGTAGGTCTTGATAACCTAGTAGACGATGAGATATTGCAACAAGAACTTTTTGTAGATCGGGCCCAACAAGATCGCCTGCATCGTGTTATAGACAGTGTTAGAGAACGCTTCGGTACGACAGCCATTTTACGGGGCTGCTCCTTAACAACAGCAGGTGTTGCCAAAGATAGAGCCCGAAAAATCGGAGGGCACGAAGCCTAAGATCGCAATAAAAAACCCCCTGAAGCTCCAAAAAAGAACTTCAGGGGGTTTTTGACTTTCAATAACTTTGGGCAAAGCAATTCATCAAAAGCTTACTGACGCTTCATACCAGCATGGTCAAAGAACATTTCCACAGCTTTGATTTGATACTGCACTCTTGTGTTAATCGGATCTTTAGTGCAAGTCTCAAAAATAGCTGCTTCAGACCCATGAAGACCAGCAGCACGAGCCAGACTGCCACCTACAGGGTTGCGAAGAACATTAAAGCGCTTTGTAGACGGCAAGTTTTTGTTCAATTCAGCTGTCAGTTTGTTGGCAAAGCTTTGCATCTGACCAGAAGGATGATAGATAATCGTCTGTCCTACAGAGTTTCGGTTCTGCACATTATAATCGTATCCTTCATGCAGGTCTAGAACATATTGAGGCTTGTAAGCCTGATACTCACTCCAGATTGCTCTGGATAGAGCATCGCTAGCCGTAGCACCATTGCTTTGTGGGAAGGCTCTGTTCAAGTCACCAAAAGAAGAATTCCGGCGATTGTTACTAATACCGACTTTGTTAGCATCAGGAATAACAATCAAAGTACCATTTTCAATCTTCCAGTCTTTGATTTGACGAGCGGCACGAAAACCAGCAGGCTCATTACCATGAACACCGCCTACGATCATCACGGTAGGACCTTCCTTGGCACCTTTAATCACATACATTTCTGTTGCCCAGGAAGTACCCTGACCCAGTGTTTTGGTCGTCACAGAAGCTTGTCCCGCTGGCGCCGTGTCATTGCTTCCTGTTACAGGGGCTGCACTATTGTTATTGGCTGGTGCTGCTACAGGCGCTGCTACAGGTGCTGCAGCCTGACCATTTCCAGCTAGAAGTTCATTGAGCTTTCTTGTCGTCTGCGGGCCTACTACACCATCAACAATTAGATTGTGCTCTCTTTGGAAGTTCTCTACCGCTCGATGGGTCATAGGACCGAAGTCACCATCGACACGACCCGTATAAAAGCCAAGATTGGTCAGTCGCATTTGCACTTCTACAACATCGTTACCACGATCGCCTCTTTTTAGAGAACGCTCCAATTGAAGCGTAGCATTCACATTGCTAGGAATGGCTTTCACATAAGTCGGATTGGTGGTAATATAGCCAATTCGACCATTTTGGGTCTGTACTTTCTGCCAGTACTGATTCGCTTGTTCTAAGACAACAAGTGTCTCTCCCTTGGGAACAAGCTGAATTCGAGTTGCATTTAGTTTCGGTTCTGTCCGTAAATAGGCGCCTCTTTCTACAACAGCCAGACCTGTCATTTCTTCCGTCGTAGCAAAAACCATAGAAATGGTCATGGCCAACAATAAGAAGACAGAAAGAGCTGCAATTGTCAGTTTACGTTTCAAAAGCTTATCCACCTTTCCTGTAATAATAAAAAAACCTTTATCCTCTGCAACAATGAATTTGCAACATTGCTACATGACAAATGGTACATGCATAATCCTAATACATATCAGGGGGTCAGATCCATACAAAATTAATTGAAACAGAGGGCATTAGTTGTTAATTATTAATAAAATGGCAGCTCTAAGCTTTAAAAACAAAAAAAGACCCAGTGTTATTTATTCACTCGATCTTTATGGAAAGCAGACGAAATAAGAAAAAGCGTAGGCAAACTCTTTCGCTAAATTTAATCTACAACAGCAATCTTGTCGCGAAGATCAGCATATTTCTTCGCCCCAATTCCAGCAACATTCTGCAAGTCTTCTACTTTACGAAAAGGCCCCTGGGTCGTACGATGATCAATAATTTTTTGCGCTAACGCTGGGCCAATGCCTGGCAATTGCTCTAAATCCCTGCTTTCTGCTCGATTGATATTAACCAACCCACTGGCGGTAATGGCACTTCCCTGACTGTTGTTATTATTGTGACTGGCCAATACTAGATGCGCTTCTACCGCGCTATCTTGACGCAAAGGTACAATTACCTTTTGTCCATCAATGAGTAAAGAAGCTCGGTTTAAAACTTCAATGTCCGCTTCTTCCATTGGATAAGCAAGTTGGAGAGCATCTTCCATACGACTCCCCTCTTGCAGACGATAGACACCAGGATTTTGTACAGCACCTGTAATATGTATAAAGATAGAAGGCCCTTCTTCTTCTACCTCATCATAAGCATTATCTTTGCTTCTATCACTTTGATTTTGTGCATGGGCTTCATTGGGCAAGTTAATGACTCTTTCATTAGAATAAAAACGACTTCCTTGCAAAAGCATGCCGACCACAAGGGCGATTACAATTGCACCAGCAATGTAATAGATCCTTTTTTTGTTTTCCACCAAAAATTCCTCCTGCGACCATTGTTTTCCTTAATTTCAATTCTTTCGACATATCTCTATTTATTCCTTCTTCTGTGATTCGGAATTTGTTAGGAAAAATCATTTTTCTTGTACAGTTTGAAAGCACTGAAAAAGTCTCTACTTTAGTTAACACGAAAGAAAATAGCTACTTTGTGGTGGGGTCAGGCGTTATGATTTCCTTCCGAACGGACTCATCCCACGCCATGAGCGGCAGCAAGCTGCCGATGGCTGAGGTCTGAAGTCCTCTCTCCAGGAAGTCATAACGCCTGACCCAGGTACATTTTGCTGGTTGTGACTGCGTTTTGGCCTATTGCAAATGCAATAGACAGTTGTGTAAACATAGCAGGAAGTTACGCCAAGCAGTGTCAACGGGAGTAACAATTAATAAAAAGCTCTCTGGGACTGGGCATCACGCTTTCCGCAGCGGGACTTGGGACCTCAGCGCATCAGTAGCTTGCTGGCGGTAACAGCGTGGGACCAGTCCAGAGCGGAGGAAAGCGTGATGACCAGTCCCATGCAAGAAGTAACACCAACATAATCAAGTAAAGTTGATTTTCATCTTTACTTGCTGTAGTAAATGAATTTACTCTAGGCTTCTGACAAGTTCAAGTTTGGGTCCTTAGATTGTCTGATTCATTATGCGTTCATAAGAAGGAGGTGTCCTGCCTTTGATTAAGATCTCAGATCTGCGAACTCGTGATATTGTAAATGTGACAGATGGTCGGCGGTTGGGCGTTATTAAAGATATTGATATTGATCCAGAAATGGGCAAGGTAAAAGCACTGATATTGCCTGCCCAGGGACGTATTATGGGTCTTTTTGGTAAGGGTGGCGATGATTTAATTGTACCTTGGGATAAAATCAAAAAAATTGGTATTGATGTGATTCTTGTAGAATTAAATCATCTTGGTGAGCCTTTTCATCAAGATATTGGCTAAAAGAAAGCCTTTAATCGAAGGAAAGAGATGACTTCGATTAAAGGCTCTTATTATGCGAAAGTATGGCAAATTGTGCCTTGACGCATCAATATGTAGAAAGATATAATTACTCGTGCACTAGATCTAGTAAAAAGAAGCGGGGTTTATCCAATGTATTGTCTATACTGTGGTCATTCTGAGACCAAGGTCATAGATACCCGTTCTGCTGAAGACGGAAGAGCGATTCGACGGCGCAGAGAATGTTCTGACTGTAATAGACGCTTTACAACTCTAGAGAAAGCAGAAGAGATGCCTCTATTGGTCCGTAAAAAAGATGGTTCCTTAGAGCTTTTTGATCGAGACAAGCTTGCGAAGGGACTGCTAAGGGCGTGTGAAAAGCGGCCTGTTGCGACGGATCAAATTGAGGCGCTTGTTTTTTCTGTGGAAAGAGATCTACGCAACCAATGTAGTCGAGAAGTGACGGCGCAACAGATTGGGGAGCTTGTTATGGAAAAGTTGCGTGATCTAGATGAAGTTGCTTATGTGCGATTTGCTTCTGTCTATCGTCAATTTAAAGACTTGAATCGGTTTTTAGAAGAAGTAGAGAGACTTTTACTGAAGAATAAGTAGGTTGTTTTTACGCGAGGCACCGATTTCTTAGGGCTATTAGAGATAGCAATTAACAATGTAACCACAGTGTCAATTATATAAATAAGGATACCTGCTTAAGGAGGAATGATGGTTGTTCAACCAGATTCGCAAAAGAGATGGACGGGTCGTTGATTTTAATGAATCAAAGATTACCGATGCCATTTTCAAAGCAGCGAAAGCAGTCGGTGGGGAAGACCGCCATATGGCGATGGAATTGACGCTACAAGTGATACGTGCTTTGAAAGCAAAATACAATGGACATATTTTTTCGGTTGAAGATGTGCAAGACATGGTAGAAAAGGTTTTGATTGAAGAAGGCCATGCTCGAACTGCAAAAGCATACATAATCTATCGCAGCCAGCGTACAAGAATTCGTGATGCTCGTTCTGACTTGATGGATGCTGTACAAGAGATTCTGAGAGAAACGAGTCGTGAAAATGCCAACGTGTCGAACAGCCCTTCCGCCAAGGTTCTTCAGATTTCTGAAGTAGCTTCGGTGAACTACTACTTAAACCGCGTTATTCCTGAAGAAGAATCGGCAGCTCATCGCAATGGTGATATTTATATTCATGATCTGGCTTGGTACGGCAAAACGATGACTTGTTTGCAAATCCCATTAAGTAGATTGTTAGCCAAAGGTTTTGATAATGGTCACGGCTATATTCGTCCTCCCAAAAGTATTAAGACAGCAGCAGCGTTAGCAGCGATTATTTTGCAGTCGAATCAGAATGACATGCATGGCGGTCAGTCTTATGCATCTTTCGATTCCGATCTAGCTCCTTATGTGAAGTCTGAGTATGAACGCCAAAAAGAAGAGCTTCTAAAGGATTTTCAGTCTTTGGATCTTGAGGTTTCTCCGGAAAAGGCCGATCAATTGGTTCGACGCCGTGTAGAAGCGGAGACTTATCAAGCTATGGAAGGCTTTATCTATAACCTCAACACGATGCACAGCCGTGCAGGGGCCCAGGTGCCTTTTTCATCGATTAATTTTGGTACCGATACTTCTTGGGAAGGTCGGCTTATTACAGGCACTTTTCTCAAAGCATATGCACGAGGCTTAGGCAAGGGAGAAGCGCCTATATTCCCCAATGTTTGTTTTAAAATCAAAAAAGGCGTTAACTATAATCCCGAAGATAAGAACTATGATCTGTTTCAATTATCGATGAAGGTAGCATGCAAACGTCTCTTCCCAAACTTTGCTTTTCAAGACGCATCTTTCAACAAGCCTTACAGTGAGCAAGGTGAAGAAGTGGCTTATATGGGTTGCCGTACCCGAGTCATTGGCAATGTAGTAGGGCCTGAAGTTACAGAAGGTCGTGGGAATCTCTCTTTTACAAGCATTAACTTACCTCGGCTAGGCCTTCGTGCAGAAGGCAATCTAGAGCGCTTCTGGTCTCTCCTTGATGAAACGATTGAACTGGTCGTTCAACAGTTGCTAACTCGTTATACCGTTCAGAGCAACTTAAAAGTCCGAGATTTTCCTTTTCTCATGGGGCAACGCCTTTATCTAGATAGTGAACAATTAGGGCCTCATGATACGATAGAATCGTCGATTCAACATGGCACTTTGTCTATGGGTTTCATTGGCTTGGCCGAATGCCTTATCGCCTTGGTGGGGAGTCACCATGGGGAATCAGCAAAAGCGCAAGATCTAGGTCTTAAAATTGTGGCTCATATGCGAGCGCGCCTTGATCAAGAGACCCAAAAGAGGAAACTTAATTTCTCTTTGCTAGCTACGCCCGCTGAAGGATTGTCTGGGAAGTTTACAGCGAAAGACAGAGGTCTTTTCGGGATTGTAGAAGGTATCACCGATCGAGAGTGGTACACCAACTCTTTTCATGTTCCAGTCGATTATAAGATTGGTGCGTTCGAAAAAATCGCCATTGAAGGACCTTATCATAAATATTGCAATGCAGGCCATATCTCTTATGTGGAACTGCCTTCAGCACCGGAGCATAACTTACAAGCTTTTGAAAGCTTAATTAAAGCCATGTATGACGCCGACATGGGTTATGGAGCTATTAATTTTCCCGTTGATATCTGTAAATCTTGTGGTTACTACGGTGTTATTCCCGAAGATTCTTGTTGCAAATGTGGTGAAGGCGCCATTACACGAGTTCGACGCATTACAGGCTATCTTTCTACACTGGATCATTTTAACGATGCCAAGAAAAAGGAAGAAGCGAGCCGGAGAGTCCATTACAATCCCAAATCGGATTGCTGTCATTGATCGAAAAAGCGGCCCAATACTCATAGGAGTATCGGGTCGCTTTCATCGCTTTCGTACAGATTCTCTACGTAGCTTGTCCAATCCCTTGGTTGATTCGCCGAATCGGGCAGGGCTTTTCACTTTATGAATTTTTCCTATATAATGATGGAGAGGAAACATAGAGATGACGCACGAAGGAAGAAAAGGAAAATGATCGAAAGTAATAGGAGTTCGAAATGATTACACTACGATTGGCAGGCATCGTAAAAGATAGCATTGTTGATGGGCCTGGAATTCGAGCTACTCTTTTTGCACAAGGTTGTCTTCATCATTGTCCTGGTTGCCACAACCCGCAAACGCATGATTTGACGAAAGGGCAAGAGATGTCCATCGATGAAATTGTAACGATTCTTGAAAAAACAACATATCTAGATGGAGTAACTTTTTCTGGCGGTGAACCTTTTTTGCAAGCCCAGGCCTTTGCGTTACTAGGGCAAAAGATTCGTGCTCGGGGAATGCATCTCATCATTTATACAGGTTATACTTTCGAACAAATTATAGCGCTGGCGGAGCATGAGAGAAGCTACCTTGATTTGTTAGAGCAAGCGAACTGGTTAATCGATGGTCTCTTTAGAGAAGAAGAAAAAGATTTGTCTCTGCCTTTTCGAGGCTCAAGAAATCAACGAATTATTGACGTGAAAGAATCAATTCGGACAGGTAACGTGATTCCAGTGATGGATTGATGAAAAGAAAGGGGAAGTATTTTGCCAGAGAAGAAGTGGTCACAGCAGCGTGAAGGCGATTTTGTCTTTTTCCATCCCCATTGGCCATCTGGTGCGATTGGTGCCGTTAGTACAAGATATGGGGGCGTTAGCTCTAGACCTTATGATAGTCTGAACCTAGCCTTTCATGTTCAAGATGAAGAAGCTAGGGTTTGGGAAAATCGAGAGCGGCTTACCCAGACCCTGGGCTTATCTTCATCGCAATGGGCTACTGTGAATCAAGTACATGGTACGAAAGTACACTGGATTGAAAAAGAAGAGTGCCATGATTTTGCAAGACGAGAAGGCATAGAGCTTCTCGATGGAGATGGCATTGCGACGGAGGTTCCTTCCTTGCCTTTGGCTGTTTTTGGCGCTGACTGTGCTTTACTGCTCTACTATGATCCAATAGATAGAAGAATTGGTGCAGTTCATGCTGGTTGGAGAGGCACTGTTGCTGGTTTACCAGCTCTCATGGTTCAAGAATTCAAGCAACGAGGTAGCCTTATTGACAATATACATGTAGCCATAGGCCCTGCCATTGGTCCTTGTTGCTATCCTGTTGGCCCAGAGGTGGTGGCAGCTTTTAAGGAAAAATGGTCTTTTGCGGATCAGCTTTTTTCTCCTGAAGATAAAGATGGAACAGTGCGACTTCATCTTTTAAAGGCCATTGAACTTCAACTTGAAGAGGTCGGACTTTTAGGAGAGCAAGTTTCATCGCTTGATTTATGTACATCTTGCCATGATGATATTTTTTATTCTTATCGTCGTGCTCATGGTCAGACAGGCCGTCATGGTGCCTTGATTATGTTAACAGAAGAAAGGTAGAGGAGAGACTTTATGGCTAAGATTTTAGTTGTTGAAGATGACAGCAATATTTTAGAACTTGTTAAGTTTAACCTAGAAAAAGAAGGCCATCAGGTAGAAGAAGCTCTTGATGGCGAAAGCGCTATTATAAAGTTACAAGAAGAATTGCCCGATTTGGTAATATTAGATCTGATGCTTCCTCGCCTTGATGGTCTTGAAGTATGTCGGAGAATTCGTTCACGGTCTCGTTCCTCGAACTTGCCTGTTATGATGCTTACAGCAAAGGGTGAGGAAGTAGATAAAGTATTAGGATTAGAGATGGGTGCCGACGACTACATGACCAAGCCTTTTAGTCCTCGCGAACTGGTGGCAAGAGTCAAGGCTCTATTAAGAAGAAGCCACCGCGGTGAAGCTTCTGCTAGCGGACCTATTCATGTTGCTGAATTGTCCATTGATGTAGAAAGGTATGAAGTCTGGATTAACGGACGCAAGCAAGATCTAACACCGAAAGAATTTGAATTATTGCGATGGTTGGCTTCTAATCCTGGTAAAGTATTTAACCGTGAGTTTTTGTTGGAACGTGTCTGGGGTTATGACTATTACGGCGATAGTAGAACAGTAGATGTACATATTCGCCATATTAGACAGAAAATCGAGAAGGACCCAAGCAATCCTAGATATATCGAAACTGTACGAGGCGTGGGATATAAATTCCGCGATCCAGCGGAAATGGGATGAAAATATTTTGAGAAAACCTTATAGCATCAAAATAATTATTGTTTACACCTATCTTTTTCTTTTGTTAATACCAGCGATTGGTTTATTTATTTTCGGACCTGCTATGGAAGATAGGTTGCAGACGGCTTGGTGGTTCCTGGGCTACCTTGTGCTCTCAACGGGGCTTGTCTATGTCTGGGCTGGAAAAATAAGTCGCACCCTTGATGATGTAAGACGAGCTGTAGAGGATATGAAAGATGGCGCCATGCCTAGACTTTATGGCATTCAAAGAGAAGGAGAGTTAGGTCAACTAGCCTCAGCCATTCGAACTACGGCAGAAAGCTTACAAAAGGAAATACGAGACTTAAATCAAGAAAAGGATAAGTTTGAAACAGTACTCGGTTCTATGGTAGAAGGCGTTGTCGGCTTTGATCGACATGGTCGTATCCTATTAGTCAATGAAGCAGCCGAAAAAATGTTATTGATTGATGCAGATAAGGCCAAGGGGAAGCTCCTTGTAGAAGTAATCCGGAATAGAGAACTAGAAACAGTATTTTCTCATACTTTACAAAGCGGTGAGGCAGGGCGACAAGAAATTCAACTTTGGCCCAATCGATGGTTGATCTATCGAGTGCAGGTCATTCCTTTCTGGTCAGAAAAGCGCCTTCGCGGTGCTGTTATGGTTCTTCAGGATATTACAGAAGTAAGACGCTTAGAGCAGATGCGAACAGAGTTTGTAGCGAATGTCTCCCATGAATTGCGAACCCCTCTGACTTCGATCAAAGGATTTGTAGAAACGTTACTCGATGGTGCTCTTGAAGATAAAAAAGTATCTCAACGATTTTTATCTATCATTGATGCTGAAACGGATCGCTTACAGCGTCTTATCGAAGACTTGCTAAAACTATCTCATATAGAAAGCCACCGCGAAGCGATCTTTCAAGGTGAAACAGATGCTGTACCAGAGATCTATCGAATTAGAAGTTTATTAACGCCGATGGCGCAGGAGAAGGATGTAATACTACACTTTGAAGTAGAAAGGTCTTTGGTGTTGGTGCCTCTTACGTCCGATCATCTGCAACAAGTTCTCGTCAACCTCGTTGAAAATGCCATTAAATACAATAAAAAAGGTGGTGTCGTTCACCTTCGGGCCTTTCAGAAAGAGGGACTGGTACAAATCACGATAAAAGATACGGGAATTGGTATTCCTGAAGAAAGCTTACCAAGAATCTTTGAGCGCTTTTATCGAGTTGATAAAGCTCGTTCCAGAGATATTGGAGGTACCGGGCTAGGTCTAGCCATTGTAAAGCATATTGTGGAAGGCAGTGGTGGAACCATCGCCGTAACTTCTCGTGTAGGCCAAGGAACGACTTTTTCGATTTCTTTTTCAAGCGTTAACAATTTAACGAGAACTTAATCTGATTTTTATGGCTCTATAATGGACAAAGTCTACTATTACCTTATAAGAACGAGGGTGAGTAGACTTTTTTTATTGCCTTTTCTTATCATCTACAAAGGAGGAATCAACAATAGTGTTACAAAATCGCAAAGCAACAAATGTGCTGGCCAAAGAAATAGATGATATGATGATTGCTCATTCCATTGCTACAAAGCCCATTGGTCAATTTACAGAACCTGTTCAGATGATGGATGGAAATATGAAAACACGTTATATTGCTGATTTTTTTGAGCGGGCACCTCATTCACAAAGTATCGTGGTTACTGATAAAGGGCTGCCAATTGGTTTGGTGATGAAAGATAAATTCTTTGCCCACCTTGGAAAGCGCTATGGTGTTTCGATCTACTACGAGAGGCCTGTCCACTTAATAATGGATCCAAATTTTACTCGTGTTGATAGCGAGGCAACGGTGGAAGACGTTTCGAAGATAGCGACACAACGAGAAAGCAATGTACTATACGATAGCATTGTTGTAACAGATCATGGTCGCTGTGTCGGCATTATTACAATTAAAGCTTTGTTAGATCTTATTACAGGAAATCAAGTTGCTTTGGCCAGGAGTCAAACAAACAGTTTAAGAAAAACAGCTGATATGGTAGCTAATATTGCTGAATTAGCGCAGAAAATTGAAGCCTATAGTGCCCAGACCAAAGAAAAGTCTCAGAACATGCACAATTCAACAGTAGGAGGTCGGAAAGCAGTAATAGAAACACTCAAAGTAATCGAGCAAATTGGTCAAGCCATAAAAAAAGAAGCAGAGATCATTCATGAACTCGAAAAATATTCCAATAAAATCAAACCCATATCGTTGGTGATTGGCAAATTAGCTGGGCAGATTGACATGCTTGCTTTGAATGCTTCTATTGAAGCAGCGCGAGCCGGTCAACATGGTCGAGGCTTTGCTGTCGTTGCAGCTGAAATCAAAAAACTTGCTGATGAGACCAATGAATCAGCTAAAAATATAACAACACTCATTCAACTAATCATTCAACAAATTAGTGAAGCCGTAAAGACAGCAAAAAATTCACAAAAGCAAGTTCACGCAGGTGAAATGATATCAGGAAAAATAGAAACATCCTTAGAAGAGATCTTCCATTCTATTGAAGAAACGAATCATCATGTAGAAGAAATTTTTGATCTAGCGAGTGAGATATCTTCTAGCTCCACCAATTTACTAGATGTAATCCAGTTTATGGCCCTACAAGCAGAGAAAGCGGCAGGTCTATCTGCCTCAAATACCCCTAGAGGGATGACGATAGAGAAAAAACCAATTAAGCAAATAAATTAACACTTTATTAAAATAATGCTAATCAAGTCATAACAACTTTTCTATATTATGATAGTCGTAGCAGGACAAAAGGTCCTGAAAAAAGAGGAGGGTAATATTTTTTATGAATCTAAAAAAAATCACAAAGGTTCTTAGTTTATCAGTTGTAACAGCTCTTCTAGGTGCAGTTGCTGTAGGTTGTACAGGAGATGACGGACAAAGCAATACGGGAGAGGGTGGACTTTCTGGAACCGTTCAAGTAAGAGGTTCTGATACATTAGTGAACATGAGCCAGGCGCTTGCTGAAGAATTTATGGATAAACATCCTAATGTCAGTGTTGCTGTAACAGGTGGTGGTTCCGGAACAGGTATCTCTGCACTGATTAACGGGACTGCTGACATGTCCAATTCTTCTCGTGATATTAAAGAAAGTGAAATCGCTGATATCAAAGAAAAAACAGGAAAAGATGTTGCGGAATATACGATTGCCCTTGATGGCCTTGGTTTCATTGTACATAAAGACAGTCCCATTGATGCATTAACCATGGAACAGTTAAAAGGTATTTACACAGGAAAAATTACGAACTGGAGCGAAGTAGGTGGCCCCGATCAAAGAATAACGGCTCTAGCTCGAGAGACTTCTTCAGGAACACACGTTTTTGTTAAAGAATTTATTTTGGACAATGAAGAATATCGTCCCGATGCCCTTCTTCAAACTTCTAGTGCAACGATAGCGAAAGAAGTAGAAACAAACCAGGCAGCAATCGGTTATGTTGGTATGGGCTATCTCACCGATAAAGTGAAAACGCTGTCTGTAAAGAAAACGGAAGAAAGCGCTCCTGTGTTCCCTACCAATGAGGCCGTAAAAGATGGTTCTTATCCTGTTTCTCGTCCCCTTCATGTCTATGCTGCAGGTGAACTAGAAGGCGCTGCCAAAGCATTCATGGACTTTATGCTCAGTACAGAAGGACAGAAAATTATCGGTGAAATGGAGTTTGTTCCTATAAAATAGCAAGGGCAAAACGTAAAATAACTGCTTATGCATAGGTAGTACAAGAAAAGCTGCAGAATAGATTAAAAAAGCCTGCTCCATTGCCTCGAAAGGATGGGCAGGCTTTTTCATAAAATAGGACACTATACCAAGAATATTTTATCATAAATTACACATAACCCCCTTCTCTGTGCGTTTTCCTCGTAATTTGTCGAAATAACTATGAACTTAACATTTTCTTAATATAACCGTAACAGAAGTCTAATAAAGTCATAGTATCGTTTACGAGAGAGAGCAGGGTCTTTTTTGTGAAAAGGATCCTGGACATAACGAGGAGGGACATCTATTTCATGACCTATTTTAAAAAGGTTCGGAAATTTCTGGCAATTTCTGTTATAACAGCCATGGCTGGCCTTGTTGCAACAGGATGTACAGGCGAACCGATGGAGTCCATTAAAGTAAAAGGCTCTGATACAATAGTGAATATGACACAAGTCCTAGCAGAAGAGTTTATGATTCAAAATGATGTTAGTATTGCTGTAACCGGTGGCGGTTCTGGTACAGGCATTGCTGCTTTGCTTAATGGAACAGCTGATATAGCAATTACTTCTCGTGATATTAAAGAAAGTGAAATAGAAACCATTAAAGAGAAAACAGGAAAAGAAGTTGTAGAGTATACAGTTGCTCTTGACGGCTTAGCCTTTGTTGTTCATCCCGAAAACCCCATTGAAGAGTTAACGATGGATCAACTGAAAGATATCTATACCGGAAAGGTAACCAACTGGCTTGAACTCGGTGGACATGATCAAAATATTGTCGTTCTTGCCCGAGAAACATCTTCTGGCACCCACGTTTTTGTTAAAGAATTTGTTATGGCCAATCAAGAATATCGCCTGATGCCCTATTATTAACGTCTAGTGGCACCATTTCCAAAGAGATTGAAACAAATCGATCGGCCATTGGCTATATCGGTGTGGGTTATCTTACCGATACGGTTAACGCCATTTCTGTTAAGAAAAATGACGAAACTGATGCTATCTACCCTACAGAAGAAGTGATTAAAAATGGATCTTATCCTATTTCGCGTCCTCTTCACTTCTATACAGCCGGTATGGCAGAAGGTCTAGCCAAAGATTTCATTGACTACGTCTTAAGTGAAGAAGGACAACAAATCGTTGACGAGATGGAGTTTGTCTCCATTAAGTAAATATATCGTTACGATGATGAAAAGTTTTCATTCGGGTAGAGTCCGACTGCTCTGCCTTTTTTTTTCTGATAGCAGTTCCCCTTAATAGAGGAGGTAAAAGCATTGAATTCAAAGGAAGGCAACGTCGTTGAAGATGAATCGTTAAACAATAAGAAAAAACTTTCCAAATCCTCTTCCACGCGCCGGCGTCTGTGGGATATCTTTGAAAAATTTTCCGAAGGCCTTCTATTTGTGAGCGCTTTTATAGGCGTTATTACTGTTATTATGATTTTTTTATTCCTCTTCAAAGAGGCCGTTCCTCTGTTTCTCGATCCCCTTTCAGCACCTACGTTAGTTGAGAAAAACTGGTACCCCATTTCAAACCCTCATGTTTTTGGTCTCTGGCCATTAATTGCCGGTTCATTGCTTGTCACTTTTGGAGCCATTGTAATCAGCGTTCCACTGGGTGTGGGAGCGGCCATTTATCTTTCTATGGTAGCAAGTCCTAAGATGCGAGAGTTTTTGAAACCAACGATTGAAGTTCTGGCAGGGATTCCTTCCGTTGTATTAGGCTTTTTTGGCCTTGTTGTATTGGCGCCATGGATTCGAGACTTTTTTGGCCTTTCTACAGGACTAACAGCTTTAACAGGCTCGATTACGCTAGCGTTGATGGCTTTGCCAACAATTACGTCTATCTCAGAAGATGCTATTTCATCAGTGCCTCGCAAATACATGGAAGCTTCTTTAAGTATGGGAGCCACTCGTTGGCAGGCGATTGTTACAGTTGTAGTGCCTGCCGCCCTATCCGGGATTACGGCTGCTGTTATGTTAGGCATTGGACGAGCCATTGGAGAAACAATGACTGTTCTTATGGTAACGGGTAATGCTGCTATCATTCCTGGCTCGTTGTTAGAACCGGTTCGAACGATGACGGCTACCATTGCTGCTGAAATGGGTGAAGTCGCTCGAGGCAGTGAACATTACCATGCGCTCTTCGTCGTTGGTGTTGTTCTCTTTATGATTACCTTTGCTGTAAACTATATAGCAGATCTGGTCAGTAGGCGCATGAAGGAGGTTGAATAGCGATGTCACCGAAATTGCAAGAAAAAATTGCATTCAGTATTTTGCGGGCCATTGCTTTCTTCATTGTGCTCTGCCTAGCTGTTGTGCTTTGGGATATTTTCTCTAAAGGTCTTCCTGCTCTAACGTGGGAGTTTATCACAGAGAATCCTCGTCGTGGTATGACCGAGGGTGGTATCTTTCCAGCCATTGTAGGTACTTTCTATCTCGTTATGGGAACGATTCTTTTTGCATTGCCTATCGGTGTTATGACAGCTATCTACCTTGTTGAGTATGCAAGAGAGTCTTGGGCAACTCGTATGATCCGATTGGCTGTTGTTAACTTAGCAGGTGTGCCTTCTGTCGTTTTTGGTCTCTTTGGTTTAGGTTTTTTTGTACTCTTTTTAGGCTTTGGTGTCTCCATCTTGGCTGGTTCGCTCACGCTGGCCTTAATGATTTTGCCAGTTATTATTACAACTTCGGAAGAAGCATTGCGAACGGTTCCGCGAGGTTATAGAGAAGCGAGTCTGGCTTTAGGTGCAACAAAGCTACAGACAATCCTCTTTATTGTTCTACCCAATGCCATGCCGGGAATTCTGACAGGTTCAATTCTTGGTGTAGCTCGAGCCGCTGGTGAAACAGCCCCTATTTTGTTAACTGTTGCAGCCTTTTTCCTACCTAGATTGCCGAGCAGCATCTTTGATCAGGCCATGGCTTTGCCATACCACCTTTATGTGTTGGCGACACAAGTACCGCACGCCGATCAATCCATCCCCTACGGAACAGCGGCTGTTTTAATGATCCTCGTGTTAGGGTTAAATTTGGTTGCCATATTATTCCGATCTTATTTCCGTCGTATGCATAAAGTGTAGTGCGTAGACTGTAGGAGGATATAATGAGTAAAGTAAAAATTATGGCTGAAGACCTAAGTCTTTTTTATGGTGACTTTCAAGCACTTAAAAAAATTAGTTTAACGATGAAAGAAAAAGAAGTAACGGCTTTAATCGGACCTTCGGGGTGTGGAAAATCTACTTTTCTACGTTGTTTAAATCGTATGAATGATATAATTCCTACTTGTCATGTAGAAGGAAAACTAACCTTTGAAGGGGAAGATATATATCACCCGGACTGTGATGTTGTAGCCTTGAGAAAAAGAGTGGGGATGGTCTTTCAGGCGCCCAACCCTTTTCCAAAAAGTATCTACGAGAATGTGGCCTATGCCCCCAAATTACATGGTACAAAAGATCGAGCCCTTTTAGATGAAATTGTAGAAACATCGCTCAAACAAGCAGCTTTATGGGATGAAGTCAAAGATCGATTGAATAAGCCAGCCTTAGGCTTATCAGGTGGTCAACAACAGCGACTCTGTATAGCTCGTGCTCTCGCTATCAAGCCAGAAGTATTATTAATGGATGAACCTACTTCAGCGCTTGATCCAATTTCAACGTTGAAGATTGAAGAGTTGATTCGTGAATTAAAGCAACATTATACGATTATTATTGTTACACACAATATGCAGCAAGCGGCCAGGGTATCCGATAGAACGGCCTTTTTCCTTGTTGGTGATCTAGTGGAAGTTGATGATACGGAAGTTATCTTCACCAATCCAAAGGATCAAAGAACGGAAGACTATATTACAGGACGATTTGGTTAAATCAAAAGAAAGGGCGGAGCATATGGCAATTAGAACAGAGTTTGACCAGTCTTTACGAGATCTACAAGCCAAACTATTGAGAATGGGGACGCTGGTAGAAGAAGCGATTCATAAGAGTACAGAAGCTTTGATCAAACAAGATAATGCCCTGGCAGATGCAGTCATTGATGGTGACGATGTTTTAGATCGTCTTCATATGGAGATTGAAGATAGCTGTATGAAGTTGATTGCGATGCAACAACCCATGGCAAAAGATCTGCGTAAGATTAGCGCCGCTTGGAGAATCTCTGTTGAATTAGAGCGCATGGCCGACAACGCTGTGGATATTGCCAAATCATATCGACGCATTGCAGGTCAACTCTACATTAAGCCCTTGATTGATATTCCAATGATGTCTGAAATTTGTCAGCAGATGGTAAAAGGTGGTCTTGACGCCTACATCAAAGACGATAAAGAAATGGCCATTAAGATGAGTGAGCTTGACCATAAAGTAGATGCCCTTTATAAGCAGGTATTTCGTGAACTTCTTGCGATTATGCTAGAAGATCCGAAAACAATTGCTCAAGCGACTCATCTCCTCTTTATAGCCCGTCATTTGGAGCGTTTTGGCGATCATGCAACGAACATTGCTGAGTCTGTTGTCTATCTCGCAACAGGTGAACGAGCTTATCTAAACGAATAGCACAAAACTATAAAAAGCCGCCCTTTGAAAGAAAAGGGTGGCTTTTTTGTTTTTTTACATGTCGACAAAACCTGCAAGATCAGGCAATGGTGAATGATTTTTGAAGCTTTCGCACATAGATAAGCTGTAATGCCACTATTTCTGAGGAGAGAAGTAGGTTGAAAAAGCGAGAAATTGGCGTACTAGAACGGCCACCTTTAATAATTTCCTTGCCTTTAAGTTTACAGCATCTTTTTGCTATGTTCGGAGCTACTGTCTTGGTGCCTATGTTTTTTCAAGTGAATCCGGCTACCATATTACTCTTTAATGGAATTGGTACGCTCCTCTACTTGATTCTTTGCAAAGGTCAGATTCCTGCTTATCTAGGCTCTAGCTTTGCATTTATCTCTCCAGTACTACTCGTATTGCCTCAATATGGTTATGAAGCAGCCTTAGGAGCTTTTATTGTTGTAGGCATTATCTTCTCAATCGTTGCTATGATTATTGCTGTATCTGGAACAAAATGGATTGAAATTGTTTTTCCGCCTGCCGCTATGGGTGCTATCGTAACTGTCATTGGGTTGGAATTGGCGCCTGTGGCAGCTGATATGGCCGGCCTAACAGCAGAAGTGCTGGATCCTCAAGTCATAACAGTTTCCTTGTTTACCTTGGCTGTAACTGTAGTCGGCTCTTTGGTCTTTCGAGGCTTTCTTGCTGTAATTCCAATTCTGATTGGCGTTCTTGCAGGCTACTTTCTTGCCTTATTCTGGGGCATGGTTGATCTTCGATTGATTCAAGAGGCTCCTTGGTTGGCCATGCCAACGCTTTATAGACCTTCTTTTGAATGGGAAGCGATTGCGATTATTGCACCGGCTGCCCTCGTTGTAATTGCGGAACACATCGGTCATCTCGTCGTTACGGGTAATATCGTTGGAAAGGATCTATCGAAGGAACCGGGACTGCATCGCTCTTTACTTGGTAACGGCCTTTCGACGACACTTTCTGGTTTTTTTGGCTCTACACCGAATACAACCTATGGTGAAAACATTGGTGTAATGGCTATTACTAGAGTCTATTCAGTATGGGTTCTTGGTGGCGCAGCGATTATTGCCATTGTTTTATCTTTCGTGGGAAAACTAGCGGCTGCTATACAAACCATTCCTACAGCTGTAATGGGTGGTGTATCTTTGCTTCTCTTTGGCGTCATTGCAGCTTCCGGTGTGCGCATGCTAGTAGAGACAAATGTTAACTACTCAAAAGCAAGCAACTTAATTCTAACGTCTGTTGTTCTTGTCATCGGTGTGAGTGGCGCCAGACTTTCATGGGGTGCCTTTACTTTAAAAGGAATGGCTCTGGCTACGGTGGTGGCCATTTTACTAAGCTTACTTTTTCGTTTCTTAGAGATTAAAAAACTTACAAATGATAGTGTAGAGGAATAAATCATTGTATTTCTGCATAGAGCCCGGATTGACAATCGTCGGTCCGGGCTTTAACATTACTAAGGAAGCGCTGGGAAAAGAATAATAACTAGGGGGTCAATTCATGTCCCGGCTAACAATGGTTCCTCTTGGCAAAGAAGCAATGGTTCGTCGAAGACGAACAAACATATTAAAGATATCAACCTTTGTGGCACTCCTCTTTATCACGTTAAGCGCCGCCTGGTTGTTAAAAGGTGTTGTTACTTCTTGGTTTGTCAAAACAATTGTTGATACAGAGCCTGCTAGAATAGGTCAACTGGCTGATACTCGTGAACTGCCTGGATGGTTGATTCGAGATGAAGTGATTGTTAACGCACCTGTGACAGGAAGAATAGAGCCGCTTGTCGAGGATTATGAGCGTGTCAGATTGGGAACGACTGTAGCAAGAGTAAGAACTATCAATCCTTCAGGTATGGATATGGGAGAATGGGTTGAAATTACCTCACCCAGATCGGGTCTTGTGGTCTATGCAGTTGATGGGTTAGAAGATATTATGTCTGTTAGAATATTAGAAGAAAGAGAAGCCCATCAAATCTCTTCACTTCGAGAAAAAGAAAGAAGAATTGAAGCAAATCAGCTTATACAACAAGGACAACCTCTTTTTAAGATTATTAACAACCTCGATAAAGCCCACTTCTTAGCTCACTATAAAATACAAGAACTAGGAAGAGCATTGGTGCCAGGCGCTCGTGTTACTTTGGCCTTAAGCCCAGAAGGACCTACTTTCTCAGCTCGTGTCATTAATGTACGGGGTGGAGACGAAGCTTGGGTGCTTTTACAGCTTTCCAATCCTTCAGTCGATATCATGAAAGAGCGGAAAGTAAACTTCCAACTTGTCGATAAAATTCATCGTGGCATTGTTTTGCCAACGTCAGCTCTTGTTGAGAAAGACGGTCAAAGTGGAGTTCTGTTGAGCATCAAAAAACGTGCCCAGTGGAGACCTGTCGAAGTCATTGCTGTCATTGACAAGCAGATGGTTGTGCAAGGGATTGATGAAGGTCAACTTGTTGTCTTAAATCCTCAATATATTCAAGAAGGACAAGAAATCAAATAAGGGTTGATCCATAAAAAGTCAGAAAATAAAAATATAATAGAGACATATTTTTAAAAGAAATGTAGCAGGATTTTCCTTTTTCTGTGGCGAAATACGAAACAGGCTGAAGGGATTGAGCATAAATAATGGGTCATATTGAGAAGAATCTGGACCGTCTTCAACAAGAAATTCATGCAGCAGCTCATAGATCAGGGCGGAAGCCAGAAGAGGTTCGGCTCATTGCAGTGACAAAAAATGTTTCGATCGCAAGCATAGAGGAAGCGATTGCTGCCGGCGTTACAACGGTGGGAGAAAATCGTGTGCAAGAATTGAAGAATAAGATTCATCAAATACACACTCCCGTTCAATGGCATATGATTGGCACATTGCAATCTAACAAAGTAAAGTATATCTATGATAAAGTCGATCTTATCCATTCGCTGGATAGAATATCATTGGCCATGGCCATTCAAAAGTATGCTAGGTTACTCGGGAGGCCAATCTCTTGCTTGGTTGAAGTCAATGTGGCACAAGAAGATAGCAAGGAAGGTTTGAAGGTAGAAGAAGTTCCTGCTTTTCTACGTCAAGTCTCTCAGCTAGAAGGAATAGCTGTACAAGGTCTCATGACCATGGCTCCTTACACAGAGAAACCTGAAGAAGTTCGTTGGGTTTTTCAAAGGCTGCGAGAGTTGTCCCATGAAGTAACAGAAAGTAATTTTAATGGTGTTACAATGAAAGAGTTATCCATGGGTATGTCCAACGATTTTAAAATTGCTGTAGAGGAAGGCTCCACCATGGTTCGTGTAGGAACTGCAATTTTTGGTGAGCCTTAGTTAGAGAGGAGGAGCTTACACAGTGGCGAAGATCTTAGACAAGTTTTACAATATCATGGGCTTAGGTGATGAGTATGAAGAAGTGGAAGAGAGAGTGGTAAAAGAGCCAGAGAAAAATAATTTTTCCGCTAAAAATACGCAGGAGCGACCAGAGAGACAAATTGGTGCACCTGTTTTAAGTCTAGCATCGGAAAGACAGAAAAAAGATCACAAAGTGGTTGTTGTCGATCCGAAAAGTTTTGAAGAAGCCCAGAGCATTGCCGATCACCTTAAAAGTAAAAGGCAAGTTATATTAAATCTAGAAAAATCGGATCGTGAAATGGCACAGCGTATCATTGATTTTGTCAGTGGCACCACCTATGCTCTTAACGGTTCGATGCAAAAAGTAGGTGCTCATATCTTTGTTTTTGCACCGAGCCATGTCGATATATCGGGAGATATACTTGCTGAGAGTACACTGATACGTCCTCGTGTTTGGGCGAGTAAAGGCTAGGAGTGAATCATTTGGGTCAACAGTTTCTCCAAAATCGAAAGATTGGGTTTATCGGTGGCGGAGCTATGGCTGAAGCGTTGCTACGAGGTCTAAGCAATCTATTTACACCTGACCGCCTAGCCGTCTCAGACTTATCAGAACAGCGATTAAAGTACCTAAAAGAGGAATTATCGGTAAATATATATATAGATAATAATTTACTTTGCAGAGACTGTACCATTCTTCTGTTGGCCATAAAGCCACAAGTGTTACCACAAGTGCTCACTTCCCTGAAAGGCAAGATAGGGAGAGACCACCTTGTCATATCTGTAGCAGCTGGGATTTCATTACAGAAACTTGAATCGCTCTTGCCAGAGGGTGTTCCTGCTATCCGAGTAATGCCCAATACGCCTTCTTTGATCGGGAAGGGTGTCTCGGCGCTATCCAGAGGAACTCACGTTTCAGATGAACAAATTGAAGCAGCTATGACTTTGATGGGTGCAGTTGGTACTGTAGAACTTGTCCCAGAAGCTTATATGGATGCTGTAACGGGAGTCAGTGGTAGTGGGCCTGCCTATGTATATTTATTCATCGAAGCTTTCATTGATGCAGCTGTACGAGAAGGATTACCACGTGATTTAGCGCGCAATCTTGCCTTGCATACTGTAATAGGTGCTGCTGAAATGGTCCTACAGTCGGGCAACCATCCTGCTGTAGAAAAAGATAAAGTAACCTCACCGGGCGGCACAACGATAGCAGCGCTAGAAGCGCTAGAAGAAAAAGGGCTGCGGTCAGCTCTATTCGCTGCTGTTAATGCAGCAGCGCAACGCGCTCGTCAGCTTGCAACATCCGAATAAAGCTTTATATGGTCTTTCGCTAGATTTTTTTATCAGAATGGAGGTTGACCTTTGGGGCTTGGCCAGATTATCTCTACGGCTTTCTGGGTGATGAAAGTCCTTATCTTAATCCGCGTTGTTGTCTCTTACTTTCCTCATAATCCTAACAATGCAGTTTTTAAGTTTATTTATGAAGTTACCGAGCCAATACTGGCACCTTTACGTAAAGTTGTACCGATTCCAAAATCATTGCCTATTGACTTTACCCCGCTCGTAGCATTTATTCTATTAAGCATTTTAGAGCAAATTGTTTGGAGCATTTTTCGTTAATTAAATTTAACAAGCAGGGTATAACTACAACAGAGACCTTGTTACACAGAAAAACAACTGTTTTTTGTAAGAAGCACCTGTTGAACCATGGGCGAGGAGGTCTCAATGTTAACGCCTTTGGAGATCCACCAAAAAGAGTTCAAAAAAAGCGCCTGGGGTTATAAAGCAGAAGAAGTCGATTTTTTCTTGGATAGAATTGCACGAGCTCATGAAGCTTTATATAAAGAGAATATGATTCTCAAAGAAAAAATAGCCCAGGTAGAAGATAACTTGTGTCGATACAAAAAACTAGAAGAAACTTTAAGCACAACGCTGCTTTTAGCCCAAAAGACGGCTGACGAAGTGAAATCATCAGCCCAACGAGAATCGGAATTGATGCTTAAAGAAGCAAAACATCAAGCAGAAATTATCATAACGAATGCCAAAGATAAACAAAAAGAGCTAGAGCAAAATTTTGAACACCTTAAGAATCAATCTCGACAGTTTCGTCTTCAATTTAAAGCGATGCTACTGTCACAACTAGAAGCTCTGAACGAAGATGAAGTTGCCAAAAAAGAGATTGACGAGAAGAATCAGAAAAAAGTAGAATGTAAAAAAGAGTCTGCCCATACCTATAATGATCAAGATGAGATGTTTTCACCGGCTCTACAGGTAGCAATCGCGAAAGCCGATTTTGCTGCCCCTGTAGAAGGGTTTACGGAGTTAGGTGGATCAAAAATCAATAAAGCCATATAATAAAGCTTATAATCTACTATTCTAAAAGCAAAGAATGGGACAGATAGCATGGAATTGTCTTGACAGCGAACCTGGATTTGGTGGAAGCCAGGACTTGACGACCATGGCTATATCCCCCAGGAGCTGCGTCAGTGAAGCAGAGTAATTGACGACGGAAGTGGCCGTTATCCGCGCTTAAGAGGCTGTGAGCTACCTGTGTTAAAGGTGGATTACAGTGAATTAGGGTGGTACCGCGAGCTATTTCGCCCCTTGCATATGTAAGGGGCTTTTTATTTTATATTGAGGTGTGAATAGGTTGAACGAGAAAGATACTTTAGATTACAGCAAAACATTGAACTTGCCAAAAACAGATTTTCCAATGCGAGCAAACTTACCCAAACGAGAACCGGATATTCAGAAGTACTGGGATGAAATTAACCTTTATCAGGAAGTAGCTCAATCCAATCAAGGGAAAAAGAAGTTTATCCTTCATGATGGCCCACCTTATGCCAACGGCGACATTCACTTAGGTCACACATTGAACAAAGTGCTGAAAGACTTTATTGTCAAGTACCACTCCATGGCGGGATACGATGCGCCATATGTACCGGGTTGGGACACCCATGGTTTACCCATTGAGCAGCGAGCCATAAAAGCTTTAGGTTTAAATCGTCATGCTGTTTCACCTCTTGAGTTTCGTCAGCGGTGCCAGGAATACGCATTAAAATATGTAAACATTCAGCGAGATCAGTTTAAGCGTTTGGGTGTTCGAGGCGACTGGGAAAACCCCTATCTAACGTTGCACAAAGATTTTGAAGCGGCTCAAATCGGCATATTCGGTGAAATGGCGAAAAAAGGCTACATCTACAAAGGCATGAAGCCTGTCTATTGGTGTGCTTCCTGTGAGACTGCTCTGGCAGAAGCAGAAGTTGAATATGGTGATAAAGAGTCTAATTCTATTTATGTAAAATTTTCTGTTGAAGATAGCAAAGGTCTCTTTGCCGCAGAAGATGCTTCAATTGTAATCTGGACAACAACGCCATGGACTTTACCAGCCAACGTAGCCATCACGGTTCATCCAGAATATCGCTATGTTCTTGTAGCTTACGGCGAAGAAAAATTAATTCTAGCGAAAGAATTGCTTTCTGCATTCGAAGAAATTACAGGGCTAGGTACTGGTAAAATCATAGGAGAATGGTCAGGGAAAGAACTAGAATACGTAACTTGTCAACATCCCTTCATGGATCGCCAGTCTATTGTTATTGTGGGAGACCATGTAACACTAGAACAAGGTACAGGCTGCGTTCATACGGCACCTGGACATGGGGAAGAAGACTTTATGGTTGCTAAGACCTATAAGCTTCCTGTCATCTCTCCACTCGATAACCAGGGGCGCTTTACAGCCGAAGGAGGTCTTGTAGCAGGCCTCAAAACGACAGATGCAAACGCTGTCGTAATTGAAGAATTGTCCAAGAGAAATCAACTTGTTCTTTCAGCGAAGGTACGACATCAATATCCTCACTGTTGGCGCTGTAAAGAGCCCATTCTTTTCCGTGCTACAGAGCAATGGTTTGCGTCTATTGATGGTTTCCGCCAAGAAGCACTTACTGCGATTGAACAAGTCCAATGGATTCCAAACTGGGGTAAAGACCGAATTCATAATATGGTGGCCGATCGAGGCGACTGGTGTATATCCCGACAACGGATCTGGGGCGTACCGATTCCCATCTTTTATTGTAGCGATTGCGGCGAAGCGATTATTAATGACGAAACAATTACCCATATTCAAAAGCTTTTCCGCGACCATGGTTCTGATATTTGGTTTGCGAAAGAGGCTGATGAGCTCATCCCTCCAGGTTTGGCTTGTGGTAAATGCGGTCATGGCTCTTTCCGCAAAGAAACAGACATTATGGATGTTTGGTTTGACTCAGGATCTTCCCACGCTGCTGTGCTGGAGGGGCGGGAAGGCCTAAGTTGGCCTGCTGATCTGTACTTAGAAGGTTCGGATCAGCATCGCGGCTGGTTCAACTCATCGCTATCAACGGCTGTCGCTACAAAAGGAACAGCGCCCTATCGCGCTGTCTTAACCCATGGTTTTCTTGTTGATGAGCAAGGACGCAAGATGTCTAAGTCCTTAGGGAATGGCGTTGATCCCCTCGATGTTATCAAAGAGATGGGGGCTGACATTTTACGTCTCTGGGTAACGTCAGCCGATTATCGATCGGACGTGGCTGTATCTCCCAATATTCTTCGCCAGATCGCCGACAGCTATCGAAAGGTAAGAAATACATTCCGCTTTTTCTTGGGCAATTTATACGATTTTGACCCTGCGAAAGACATGGTAGCAGATCAGGATTTATTAGAACTGGATCGCTGGGCTCTTATGAACTTGAATCGACTTATTCAGCGCGTAACCACAGCTTGCCAGAATTATGAATTTCACGTCATATACCATGCTGTTCACAACTTCTGTGCCGTTGAAATGAGTGCACTATACCTAGATATCATCAAAGATAGACTCTATGCGTCACCGGCTGAATCTCTAGAGAGAAGGTCAGCGCAAACAGTTCTTTATAAAAGCGCCCATGCCCTAGTACGATTGCTGGCACCATTTATTTCCTTCACCGCCGAAGAAATCTGGCGCCATATACCGGGAGCAGAGGCTGAATCGAAAACTGTACAGACCATGCCTTGGCCTGAGTACAATGACTCTTACAACGACCTGCTCTTGAAGAGTAAGATGGAAAAGCTCTTAGAAGTCCGTGCTCGCGTCTCTAAAGCCCTGGAATTGGCTCGTCAGAATAAAGTGATTGGTCACTCCTTAGAAAGCAAAGTAGAACTATATGTCGAAAAAGACTTGCAAGATTTCCTGAAAGATGAAAACCTTGCACCTTTCTTCATTGTATCAACGGCCAGAATTGCTGGACTAGGTCAAGAAGCGCCGGCTCATGCCTATCGGGATCAAGAATTCCCTCAGCTAGCTGTTGTTGTAAGCAAAGCAGAAGGAAGCAAATGTGAGCGTTGCTGGATTTATAGCACTGATATTAGCCAAGATGAGGATTATCAAAAACTATGCCCTCGTTGCGTAGAAGTAATCCAAGGAAAGTAAATCAAAATTGTAAAATAAAAGTTCCTAAAGCCACCGTATGGATACGGTGGCTTTACTTCTCTCTGATAGTTTCTATTCACGGGGTAACGATACAGATAGTGCTTAAAAGCGAGGGAGGCGAAAGAAGATGGCTCTATCGGCAACGAAGGCTACCAAAAAGATGATTGCCATCGGTGTATCGAACCGCCACATTCACCTGGCTGCACAAGATATGGAGATTCTTTTTGGGCCAGACCATGAGCCCCAAGAATTTAAGAAGCTATCTCAACCTGGTCAATATGCCTCACAAGACGTCGTTACCTTACTAGGACCGAAAGGTACCATTGAAAAAGTACGAATCTTAATGCCTTTTCGATCGAAAACGCAAATCGAAGTTTCCTTGACAGACTGCTTTAAGCTCGGGATTCCTCCTGTTATTCGAGATTCAGGTGATACACAAGGCTCGCCGGGTGTTACTATGATCGGACCGAAAGGGCAAGTTACTCTTCAAGAAGGCGTGATTGTAGCAGCACGTCATATTCATCTAAAACCTGAAGAAGCAGAATTATTAGAGGTAAAAGATGGGCAACGAATCTCAGTGGAAGTACAAGGAGAACGAGGGCTTCGCTTTGATGAAGTTTAATTCGTGTTCACCCATCTTTTGCAGCAGAAATGCATATCGATACCGATGAAGCCAATGCTGCTGCCATAAAAAATGGTGAACTTGTCACCCTTTTATTACCAAAGGAAGCGGCAAAAGCAACAACACCTTACGCACTTGTGTGAACAATCATAAAAATATTTGCAACTTCGACAATTTTTGATATCAGGGCAGGAGTTGCAAGAGCAGGCACGAAATAAGTAAGAATACCTTGTAGACAAGGTAATCTTATAGGCTTGTGCCTTTTTTTTGAGGAGTGGAACTTTATGACAGCGAAAAAAGACAATCGCGTTATTGTTACTGTAATCGGACAAGATAAAGTGGGAATTATTGCTGCTGTAGCTACTATTTTAGCAGAAGCCCATGCCAATATCTTGGATATTAGTCAAACGATTATGCAAGAAGAGTTTTTTGCCATGATCATGGTTGTTGATCTCGAAGAGGCCCGAGTTTCCTATGATCAACTTAAAAGTACCTTGGATGAAAAAGGAAAGAGTCTGGGCGTTCAAATCATGGCCCAACATGAAGATGTCTTTAAATTCATGCATCGTATTTAATTATTACAGGAGGCCATGATACTATGCCGATGACTATCGCCAATGATGAAATTTTGGAAACCATTCGAATGGTACAGATGGAAAACCTTGATATCCGAACAATTACCATGGGAATTTCTTTGAGGGACTGCACTCGTATCAGTGCTGATACTACAGCCCAGGCTATCTATGATAAGATTACGAAAAAAGCCGAAAATCTTGTTCAAGCAGGAGAAGAAATCGAAAAAGAATACGGTATTCCTATTATAAACAAAAGAATTTCTGTAACTCCTATCGCCATTGTTGCAGAAAGTTGTAGCGAAGGAGATTATCTAAAAATTGTTAAGGCTCTTGACCGAGCTGCGATTGAAGTCGGCGTCAACTTTATTGGTGGATATTCTGCCTTGGTTCACAAAGGAAAGACCGTCGGCGATGAAAAGCTCATTCAATCGTTACCAGAAGCTTTAAGTATTACAGAGCGGGTATGTGCTTCTATCAATATTGCCACGACCAAAGCAGGCATCAATATGGATGCAGTGGCTCAAATGGGAAGAATTATTAAAGAAACGGCAGAAGCAACAGCGCAACGTGACGGAATTGGATGCGCCAAGCTTGTTGTTTTTTGTAATGTTCCAGAAGACAATCCCTTTATGGCCGGTGCTTTCCATGGGATTGGAGAGCCTGAGTCTGTCATTAACGTAGGTGTAAGCGGTCCCGGTGTGGTATTAAATGCTGTTCGGAAAAAGCCGGGCTGTGATTTTGGAGCGCTGGCTACAACGATCAAACATACAGCATTTAAGATTACTCGTATGGGAGAGTTAGTTGGACGTGCTGCCTCTGCAAAGTTAGGTGTGCCTTTTGGGATTATTGATCTTTCTTTAGCTCCAACACCAGCCATTGGTGATAGTGTGGCAGATATTCTGGAAGCCATGGGATTGGAACGTTGCGGTACCCATGGAACAACAGCAGCCCTAGCACTCCTGAATGACGCCGTAAAAAAAGGCGGCGCTATGGCATCTTCCCATGTTGGTGGTCTATCGGGCGCATTTATTCCTGTTAGTGAAGACGCTGGCATGATTGCAGCTGTAGAAGTCGGTGCATTGAGCATCGACAAGCTAGAAGCGATGACCTGTGTGTGCTCTGTCGGTTTAGATATGATTGCAGTACCTGGTGATACAGCACCTGAAACCATCAGTGCAATTATTGCGGATGAAGCAGCCATTGGCATGATTAATCGCAAGACCACTGCCGTTCGTATCATTCCCGTTCCTGGCAAAAAAGTAGGGGACCATGTAGAGTTTGGTGGATTGCTCGGACATGCGCCTGTAATGGAAGTACATCCTTTTAGTGCTGCTTCTTTCATTGGTCGTGGAGGTCGAATTCCGGCTCCCCTACAGGCTTTAAATAACTAAAAAAAGAAAACAATGCAAAGCCACCTTCAGTTTTTTAGGAGGTGGTTTTTTTTGCAAGAATAAAGGAGTTAAAAACTCAGAAATAGAAGATATTTACATATAGTAAGGTGTTGAGAGGATGGGCAAAATGAAAGAGGAGAAAAAGAAGCCAGAAAATCCGCAGCTGCTGGAAAAAGTATCTCAAAAGATCGATGACATGGCTGTGGACTTGGAAAAATTAAAAGTGGCTGAATATATAGAAATGCTGAATAATCCCAGACGGCTGCTTTTTCTTAACTTTTTAGCAGGTATTGCTAGAGGCCTTGGGATGGCTATCGGCTTTACCATCTTAGGTGCTATTGTCTTGATCATTTTGAGAGAACTGGTTGTCCTGAATCTTCCTCTAGTAGGTGGTTTTATCGCTGAAGTGGTGCGAATGGTGCAGACGCAAATGGGCATGCAATAAAATTATAAAGGGGCTGTGAAGACCCATGCATTCTCAACCATCGATTGATCATGAAGCGCAATGGGACAGACTAGAAGAGATGGAGAAAGAGAACGAGCGGATGCTTCACCATCTAACAGAAGATGCGCTGGGCGAATCACTTGGTGAATCGATACAAGAACTGAGCACCTATGACAATCATCCGGCCGATATTGCTACGGAACTCTATGAGCGTGAAAAAGATCTAGGAACACGAGATCGACTCAGTCGAGAACTTGATGAAATCGTTGAGGCGAAGAAGAGAATAACGGAAGGTATTTACGGAATTTGTGAAGATTGTGGAGAGACCATTAACACAGAAAGAATGGAAGCCATGCCTACGGCTACCCTATGTATTCGTTGTCAAAGAGAAGAAGAGTCCCTTCACCCAGACCGCCATCCAAGACCGATTGAAGAAGATGCACCGCCTTACCCCTGGGGAGGCCAGTCTGATCACCTCTATTCCATTGGTGAACATGGTGCGGATCACGATGGAAAGGATCCAGTTATGTACGATGGCGAAGATACCTGGCAAGAGGTGGCTGCCTACGGTTCTTCAGACTCTCCCAGTGATATCGAATTTACACCGGAATACCCCAACATCTATCCAGATCATGGTGAAAGAATCGGTGGCTCTGAAGCCATCGAGATGATTCCTGTAGAAAAAGACAAAGATGGCACCTTCTATCAAGACATGGATGGTTTCGATGATGAAATCGGGCCAAGACCTCTATAAAAAAAGGCACCCTTTCTAGGGGCCTTTTTTTCGAGTTAAACCGCCCCCATGCTTGGTTGGCACAACCCTTTGATGAAAATAGCTACCAAAAGGAATGTCCCTGTGCCATCCCTGCTATGTCCGATTACGTTGGGGTTACTTCATAGAGGGGCCAGGTCATCACGCTTTCCTCCGCTCTGGACTGGTCCCACGCTGTTACCGCCAGCAAGCTGGCGACAGCTGAGGTCCCAAGTCCCGCTGCGGAAAGCGTGATGCCCAGGCCCAGAAGGTTTTTGCTGATTGTTACTTCCGTTGGAATAGCTTGGCGAAAATTTCTTCTATCCGCAACTACCTATTGTATTTGCAATGCAATAGGCCAAAACTCAGTCACAACCAGCAAGATGTATCTGGGTCAGGCGTTATGACTTCCTGGAGAGAGGACTTCAGACCTCAGCCATCGGCAGCTTGCTGCCGCTCATGGCGTGGGATGAGTCCGTTCGGAAGGAAGTCATAACGCCTGACCCCACCACAGAGTAGCTATTTTCGTTGAAAGCGTACTTTGCTTTATCTCAAGAAGGACAAATAAACCATCCCTGTCATGGCATGGACATTACCCCAAAGGCTAATTGTTTTAACAATAGGTTCATGCTATGAAGCGCTCCATTGTGAGGCATTCTATGACCAGACAAGGAGGGAGGTGAAAAAGTAAAATGCCTAATCGTAACAAAGCCGTTTTCCCTGGAGCCCAATCTGCTTTGGATCGCTTCAAGTACGAAGTTGCTTCTGAAATCGGCTTGTCTAACAAGATCCAAACCCAGGGCTGGGAAAACATGACTACCCGCGAAGTTGGCGCCATCGGTGGTTTTATGACCAAGAAGATGGTTCAACTGGCAGAACAACAATTGGCTCAAAACAACGGTGTATCGAGTCAACTCGCTCGTTCTGCTGGTGCCGATGCTAGCCAGGGAGCAGCACAAGAATCAGGCCGATAAGGATGTCATAGAAAGGTCAGCCCTAGGGCTGGCCTTTTATTGATAAAACAGGCTAGTTGCATCTCCCATGATGTCTATGCTAGAATGAGGCAGATTCTCCGCTGGAAGGAGTGTTCTTTTTTTTGAAAAAAGTGCTTCCCCAAAAGATATCGAATCGAAGCTTCTGGAGCATTGTTTTTGTTATCGTCTTTATCGATCAGCTCACAAAGTGGCTGGTACATCAACAGATGACGCTTTATCAGTCGATACCCTTAATCCCCAACATATTCCATCTTACCTATATCCGCAATCCTGGTGCAGCTTTTGGGATGTTAGCTTATCAGAAAAGCTTTTTCATTGTTATAACAATTCTTATTCTATTGGTTATTTTTTATTTCTATCGAAAAATACCACCAGAGCAACCTATTTTTCGACTTGGATTGGCTTTGCAAGGTGCTGGCGCCATCGGTAATTTTATTGACCGATTGAAAGACGGTTATGTAATCGATTTTTTTGACTTTCGACTTTGGCCTGTCTTTAATATTGCCGATATAGCCATTTCGGTAGGCGTTCTCTTGCTTATCTATAGCATTCTTACAATGCCAGACGATGAAAAGCAAAAAACATAAGAAGCGGTGACAATCGTGATAGATGAAAACAACTGGTTACCTGATGAAATAGAAGGCGAAGTCCTTCAAATAGAAGTCACGCCAGAGGAAGCAGGAAGCCGTCTCGATCTCTGGCTTTTTCAAAAAGGCATTGCGCCTTCACGTTCTCATGGACAGATTTGGATACGAGATGAAAGAGTTACTCTCCATGGCAAAGCGCTAAAGGCCAACTATAAAGTGAGATCAGGCGATCAAATTCAAGTTAGCAAATCTTTTCCACAACCCGTTGCCATTGGTCCGGAAGATATTCCAATTTCAATCGTCCATGAAGACGAAGATGTTGTTGTAATCAACAAACCAGCCGGTCTCGTTGTTCATCCTGCAGAAGGTCATCATAGTGGAACACTGGTCAATGCTTTGCTTTACCACATCAAAGACTTATCAGGCATTAATGGCGAGATTCGACCCGGCATCGTTCATCGCATAGACAAAGATACGTCGGGATTGTTGGTGGTTGCTAAAAATGATAAGGCCCATATCGATCTGGCCAACCAGGTCAAAGAACATCGTGTTCAAAGAGATTATCTAGCTTTAGTCCATGGAATCGTACCTGCTGAGACGGGTCGTATTGACGCCCCCATTGGTCGTGATCCCCAAGATCGACAAAAGATGGCAGTGATATCAACGGGGAAAGCAGCGGTGACACACTTTGTTGTCAAAGAGCGATTTCCTGTAGATGCTGGCTTTAGTCTCCTACAGTGTTCTTTAGAAACAGGCCGAACACATCAGATTCGTGTTCACCTCGCCTACATGGGTCACCCTGTTGCAGGTGATCCCAAATACGGCCCCCGCAAAAGCGCTTTTAACTTAAAGGGGCAAGCCTTACATGCTTGGCGACTTCAATTTCAACATCCGCGCAGTCAAGAAATGATGACTTTTGAAGCGGAAGCACCAGAAGTACTTCTAAAACTTTTGGGCAAACTAAGACAAAAGGATTGACAAGATTCGACATGAGACTTACAATAGTTTTAATAACTAGACCATCCTTTAACTCGGTCCTGTGAGGCTGACAAGGTTGGGCATCGTAGAATATAGGATGTTACATTGAATTTCCCTAAGAGGCTAAAAACCTCAGTGGAGAGGTAGCTTTTTTGTAGGGTGAATTCTACCTATAACAACGAAAGCCTGTCTTTGTCGGTGAACGACACAAGGCAGGCTTTTTTGCTGTACTGTTATGCCTTATGTTTGGGGTTTTACTATCTGGAATGGGAACAAGGAGGGTGCGTTCCATGTCTTTACCAGTGAAAGCTCATTTAATGGATTCAGAAGGAATTCGCCGTGCTATAACCCGTATTGCCCATGAGATTGTAGAAAAAAACCAGGGTGTAGAAGAACTTGTTTTTGTAGGAATTCGACGCCGTGGTGTGCCTCTGGCACAGCGTTTACGGGAAAAAATTGCTGATATTGAAGGCTTACAAATTCCGCTAGGTGCACTCGATATTACCCTCTATCGAGACGATCTTACGACTTTGCACGTACAGCCCCTGATCCACAAAACAGAGGTTCCGTTTTCTATCGACGGAAAAATCGTCGTTTTAGTTGATGATGTACTTTATACAGGTCGTACAGTAAGAGCTGCTTTAGATGCCTTGATGGACATAGGTCGACCTCAAGCCATTCAATTGGCTGTGTTAATCGATCGCGGTCATCGGGAGCTTCCAATTCGTGCTGATTTTGTTGGAAAAAATGTACCAACTGCGAAAAAAGAAAACATTTCTGTTCGTCTTCAAGAGATTGATGGAGATGATGTTGTTTCTATTCAGGAGATTTCTTTCTGATGGAAAAAAGAACCTCCCGGCCTGCCAGGAGGTCTTTTTATGACATTTCTGCCTAGGAGTTATAGGAGGCGAAGCATTCAATGAGCTTGCAACGGAAAGATCTACTCGGCTTACGAGGCATGAGTGCCCAAGAAATCACCCATATTTTAGACACAGCACTACCAATGAGAGATGTAATTCAAAGAGATATTAAAAAAGTACCGACCTTACGGGGTAAAACGGTCGTCTGTTTGTTCTATGAAGCTTCGACACGTACGCGCACGTCCTTTGAGCTAGCAGGCAAATACATGAGTGCAGACACAATCAACATTTCTGCCTCAACTTCCTCTGTCGTCAAAGGAGAGTCTTTGATTGACACAGGAAAAACCATCGATGCCATGGGCGCGGACATTATTGTGATCCGCCATGGTGCTTCTGGGGCACCGGCTATGCTAGGAAAGCATGTAAAAGCACGTATTATTAACGCTGGAGATGGTGCTCATGAACATCCCACGCAAGGGCTTCTAGATATGTTAACGATACGAGAAAGAAAAGGAAAGCTAGAAGGGCTTACCGTTACGATTCTCGGCGATATTTTACACTCACGAGTGGCACGCTCTAATATCTGGGGTTTAACAACAATGGGTGCGAAAGTTCGTGTCTGTGGACCTGCCACACTATTGCCACCGGAAATCGAGTCACTCGGCGTAAAAGCCTATACATCGGTAGAAGAAGCCTTAGAAGGTGCCGACGTAGTCAACGTGTTGCGGATGCAATTGGAGAGACAGCAAAAAGGCCTCTTCCCGACGATCCGAGAATATGCTCGACTTTATGCTTTGAATCAAGAACGACTTAAGCGCTGCAAATCCGATGTACTCGTACTGCATCCTGGACCGATGAACCGAGGCATTGAAATTGCCAACGATGTAGCGGACGCTGACTTTGCAGCCATTGAAGAACAAGTCACCAACGGAGTGGCTGTACGGATGGCCATTTTGTACTTGATGATGGGAGGAGGCGCTGCCCATGGCTCTGTACATTAAAAAAGGTCGAGTGATTGACCCCGCCAATGATGTAGATAGAATCAGCGATCTAAAAATTGAAAATGGACAGATTGTAGGTCATGCTCTTGCTTTAGCAGAAGAGGCAACGAAAGACGATGTAGTCATCGATGCAGAAGGAAAGCTTGTTATTCCTGGATTAATCGATCTCCACTGTCATCTACGCGAACCGGGTGGTGAAGCGAAAGAAACGATTGCTACGGGAACTCGTGCAGCAGCGCGAGGCGGCTTTACCGCTGTTGCCGCCATGGCCAATACTACGCCTGTCTGTGATAGTCAAAGCGGAGTAGAATTTTTATTAAAACGCTCGAAAGAAACAGGCCTTGTCCGAGTTTATCCGATTGGTGCGATTACCAAGGGATTACAAGGACAAGAGTTGGCAGAAATGGCTGACATGGCCTCTTGCGGTGCTATCGCTTTTTCCGATGATGGCAAGACCGTTGCTCGCAGCGATATTATGCGCCGAGCTCTTCAGTATTCCCAGATGTGTGAGCGGTTGATCATTTGCCATTGTGAAGATGACGATCTCGTCCACGAAGGGGTAATGAATGAAGGCTACTGGTCTACCTTGCTAGGGCTTAAAGGCATACCTACTGTCGCCGAAGATATCATCGTGGCCCGCGATATTATGTTAGCAGAAGCTACCGGTGCATCGATTCATATTGCCCATGTGTCAACAGCCGGTGCTGTAGAAATCATCAAGCAGGCTAGAGCAAGAGGCGTTGATGTGACAGGTGAAGTTTGCCCTCATCATCTTGCCCTTACCGATGCAGCGGTGGAAGGATTCAACAGTGCTACGAAAGTTAATCCACCCTTGCGGACGGAAAAAGATCGTCAGGCCTTGAAAAAAGGATTGCGTGATGGAACCTTGACGATTTTAGCAACCGATCATGCCCCACATACTACGGAAGAAAAAGCACGTGAATATGCCTACACGCCTTTTGGTATCTCTGGCTTAGAAACAGCCTGGCCCATATACTGGCGTGAGTTAATAGAAGATAAAGTTCTAACGGTAAACGAAATGGTAGCCGCATTAACAGTTCATCCAGCAGCGCGGTGCAACCTTCCGGGTGGCACTTTAGCAGTCGGCGCACCTGCCGATATAACAATCATTGATCCCCAGAGAGAAGAAACTGTCACCCTTGACGGTTGGGCTTCCCAAGGAAAAAACACACCTTTTCTTGGGTGGAAGCTTCGCTCTTGGCCCATCTACACTCTTGTTGGTGGGCGCATTGTGATGAAGAATCGAGAAATTGTTGACGAATTGTAGACTAATGGAGGGCATGGACTTGAAAGGATACTTACTATTAGAAGATGGTTCTATCTGGGAAGGGAAAGCATTCGGAGCAACAGGACAGCAAACCGGTGAAGTCGTCTTCAATACTTCGATGACAGGATACCAGGAAGTGCTCACCGATCCTTCCTACTGTGGTCAAATTGTCGTGATGACTTATCCTTTGATTGGAAACTACGGTGTTAACAAAGATGACTTTCAGTCAAAGAAGCCTTCCTTACGTGGCTTCATCGTAAAAGAGTGGGCCCAAGAACCTTCTAACTGGAGATGTGAACAGCCTATCGATAGCTACTTGCGTCAGGAAGGGATTGTTGCTCTTGCTGAGATTGACACAAGAGCCTTAACTCGTAAAATTCGCAGTCATGGTGCACTGAAAGGTATCATTGTAAGCGGCCAAGAAGAGCTTAACATTCCTGCTCTTTTAGAACAAATAAAAGGTTCCCCCGCTATTTCTGAACAATCACTCGTTGAAGAAGTGACGACAAAAGAAGTCTATACCTTAAAGGGTGATGGCCCTCGTGTCCTAGTTATGGATTTTGGTGCCAAGCAAAGTATCATTTCTTCTCTTTACGAGCGCGGTTGTGAAGTTGTTGTAGTGCCAGCTACCACGTCAGTTGAAGACATAAAAGCATTGGACCCCGATGCAATTATGCTTTCCAACGGGCCGGGAGACCCTATGGCTGTTCCCTATGCCATTGAAACAGTTCGTCAGCTCATTGGATACAAACCCATCTTTGCCATCTGCTTAGGACACCAGATCTTAGCTCTTTCATCGGGTGCCAAAAGCTACAAGTTACCTTTTGGCCATCGTGGTGGTAACCAGCCCGTTAAAGATTTATCAACAGGCCGCATCTATATTACAAGTCAAAACCACGGCTATGTGATTGATCAAGATACACTGCCTGAATACGTAGAAGTGACTCATATTAACATGAATGATAAATCCGTAGAAGGAATTCGCTTTAAGAATGCACCTGCTTTTTCAGTTCAATATCACCCTGAAGCAGGACCAGGACCCGGAGATTGCAACATGCTTTTTGATCAGTTCATAACAATGATTGACGAGAATCGTGAAAGGAAGGCCTAGTATGTCTGACAGAAAAGAATTGCGCAAAGTAATGGTAATTGGCTCTGGCCCTATCGTAATCGGGCAAGCCGCAGAATTTGACTATGCAGGGACACAGGCTTGTCGTGCGCTTAAAGAAGAAGGCTTTGAAGTTATTCTTGTCAACTCCAACCCAGCGACGATTATGACAGATGCCAACATTGCAGATCGGGTCTTCATTGAGCCATTGACACCTGATTTTGTGGAAAGAATCATACGACAAGAAAAACCAGATGGCTTGCTGCCAACACTGGGTGGACAAGTCGGTCTGAACGTAGCACGCATTCTTGCGGAACGAGGTATCCTCGAAGAGCTGAACGTTCGTCTTTTAGGAACACCTTTGTCTGCCATTGAAAAAGCAGAAGATCGAGATCTTTTCAAGCAAATGATGGAAGAAATCGGCGAACCGGTTCCGCAATCAACGATTGTAGAGACCTTAGAAGATGCTGTCGCTTTTGCTGAAGAAGTAGGCTTTCCCTTAATTATCCGACCTGCCTACACCTTAGGTGGGACAGGCGGTGGAATTGCTAGTGATATGGAAGAATTCAAAGCAGTCGCTGTGCGTGGCTTAAAGCATTCTCCGATTAGCCAGATTCTTGTAGAACGCAGTGTAGCAGGTTGGAAAGAAATTGAGTTCGAAGTCATGCGCGACAGTGCTGACAACTGCATCACCATTTGTAGTATGGAAAACGTAGATCCTGTGGGCATTCACACCGGTGATTCTATCGTTGTAGCGCCTACACAAACATTGTCGGATCGAGAATTCCAGATGCTTCGCGCTGCTTCTATTAAGATTATTCGCTCACTAAAAATTGAAGGAGGCTGTAACGTACAGCTGGCCTTACATCCGGACTCTTTCGAATATATCGTCATTGAAGTGAATCCTCGTGTAAGCCGCTCTTCTGCTTTAGCCTCGAAAGCAACGGGATATCCGATAGCCAAAGTGGCGGCTAAAATCGCCATTGGTAAGACCCTTGATGAGATTCCCAATGCAGTTACCGGAAAAACCTACGCTTGCTTTGAACCAACCATCGATTATGTAGTCATGAAAATTCCTCGTTGGCCTTTTGATAAGTTCACAGGTGCTCACCGTCGTCTTGGCACACAGATGAAAGCGACAGGTGAAGTGATGGCCATTGAAAGAAATTTTGAAGCTGCTTTAATGAAAGCCATTCGTTCTTTAGAAATGGGTGTTGAAGGTCTCTATCAGAAAGGGTGGGACAAGCTTTCTGATGAAGATCTTACGAAAGCTCTCGTCGAAGCCGACGACCGTCGTTTGTTTGTCCTAGGCGAAGCTTTCCGTCGTGGTTGGACCGTTGCAAAAATCAACGAGATTACGGCGATAGATTTCTTCTTCCTCCACAAAATCAAAAATATTGTCACCATGGAAAATGAGTTAGCCACATATAAAGGCCAAACGGTAGAAGCCATTCCTCTAGACCTATTAACCAAAGCGAAAAAGATGGGCTTTGCCGATGCTGATCTGGCTCGAATTGTAGCTATCGACGAAGTAACGATTCGACAATATCGCCTGAATGAGAAGATTCAACCGGTCTATAAAATGGTTGATACTTGCGCCGCTGAGTTTGAAGCTGAAACGCCTTACTTCTACTCTAGCTATGAGAAAGAAGACGAAGCAAACGTTACGGACCGCCCCAAAGTGGTTGTACTTGGGTCTGGCCCCATTCGTATCGGTCAAGGTGTTGAGTTCGACTACTGCTCCGTTCATTCTCTCTGGGCCATTGCTGAAAGAGGTTACGAATCAATTATTATTAATAACAACCCAGAAACGGTATCTACCGATTTCGATACAGCAGACCGCCTCTACTTCGAACCACTTCTCCCTGAAGATGTGATTCACATCTTGAACAAAGAAAAGCCTGAAGGTGTAATTGTACAGTTTGGTGGACAAACAGCCATTAACCTAGCAGCACCACTGGCTGAAGCAGGCTATAAGATTTTAGGGACATCTGTCGATGATATTGACCGTGCCGAAGACCGCGATCGCTTTGACCAAGTCTTGACGGAACTGGACATTGCAAAACCACCGGGAAAAACAGCTACATCTGTTGAAGGTGCCTTGGCTGTGGCCCGAGAAGTCGGTTATCCTGTACTTGTTCGTCCTTCTTATGTACTTGGCGGTCGAGCCATGGAAATCGTCTATAATGACGATGAACTGGTTGGCTATATGACAACAGCTGTAGAAGTGAATCCCAAGCATCCTGTGCTTGTAGACAAATACATGATTGGAAAAGAAATCGAAGTTGATGCCATTGCCGATGGCGAAAGAGTGCTCATTCCTGGCATTATGGAACATGTCGAAAGAGCGGGCGTTCACTCCGGAGACTCTATCGCCGTCTATCCAGCGAACAACCTTTCCGAAAGAATTATTAATACAATTGTTGACTATACAACCAAGCTCGCTTTACACCTTAACGTTAGAGGCGTCTTGAACATTCAATATGTTCTCCATGACGATCAAGTCTATGTAATTGAAGTGAACCCCCGTTCTAGCCGTACAGTGCCTTATCTATCGAAAATTACCAATATTCCTATGATTAACATTGCGACGCGCATTATATTAGGCGAGACACTGGCGCAACAGGGTTATGAAGGCGGACTTGTACCACCACCACCTTACGTAGCTGTTAAAGTGCCTGTCTTCTCCTTCGGAAAATTGGTTGACGTTGAAACTTCCCTTGGACCTGAAATGAAGTCTACCGGGGAAGTGATGGGTGTCGATGCCAACTTCCACAAAGCTTTTTACAAAGCTTTAGTCGGTGGCGGCATGGACATTCCAGAGAGTGGCACTGTTTTGGCGACCGTTGCTGATAAAGACAAAGATGAAGCTATCGCCATCCTCAAAGAATTCCACGAACTCGGATTCCCTATCATCGCTACAGGCGGTACAGCAGAGGCTCTTCAAAAAGCTGGCGTACCTGTACAAGCTGTCAACAAGATTGGCGAAGGTTCACCCCATATTATTGACTTGATCAAAGAAGATAAGATTCAGCTCATTATCAACACCATGACAAGAGGAAAAGAACCGCAAAGAGACGGCTTTAAGATTCGCCGTGCTGCGGTAGAGCATTCCATTCCTTGCTTAACTTCTTTAGATACAACTTCTGTTCTGTTACAAACGCTAAAGGAAATCCGCAAAGGCAATGATTTTGATATGATTCCTCTGCAAGAATATTTGGCTCAATAGGAAAGGCGGCGATTGGATGCAGCCTCTAATCCATCAAGCCACTGTGCTGAACCATATAGAAGTAAAAAAAGATATTTTTCGAATTCAACTCGTAGCACCTGAGCTGGCTCGCCGTTCTCGGCCGGGCCAGTTCCTCCAAGTTCGAGTTAGTGCTACTTACGATCCCTTGCTCCCTCGTCCCATTAGCCTTCATCATATTGATCCCCATGAAGGTACTGTTACTTTACTCTATCATCGGGTAGGAAGAGGAACAGCCCTCCTTGCACAGTGCAAAGCTGGTGAAAAGATAGAGATCTGGGGTCCTTTGGGGCGTGGTTGGTCTTTACCTGGCGATAAGAACGTGCCTGCTCAATCGGTTGTTCCGATTTATGTGGCTGGTGGAATTGGAATTGCCCCACTTTTACCATTAGCAGAAGCTTGGTCCTCTGTAGGCAATCCTGGTATTTTGCTTTGTGGTGGACGTTGTGAAGAACAATTGGTTGCTGTCGATGATTTTAGAACAAGAGGTGTTTTCGTCGATCTGGCGACAGAAGATGGCTCTTGCGGTCACTATGGTCGAGTGACGGACCTATTCGATACCCTTCCTCTGCAAGGGCGCCAACCAATTCTATATACTTGTGGACCCATGGGAATGCTTAAAGCAATTCATGAACTGGCTACAGATAAAGGATGGCTTTGCCAAGTATCCCTAGAAGAGCGAATGGGCTGTGGTCTTGGTGCTTGTCTTTCCTGTGTCTGTAAGACAAAAGCAGAACAAGAAGGCAAAGTATGGACTCATAGCAAAATATGTACGGACGGCCCCGTCTTCTGGAGCAAAGAGGTGATCTGGGATGGCTGATCTAGCTGTAAATCTTGGCGGCCTAGCCATGAAAAATCCTGTAACAACGGCTTCAGGGACTTTCGGCTTTGGTGTTGAATTTGAGCCTTTTGTAGATTTGCGTCGCTTAGGTGCAATTGTGGTAAAAGGAACCACTTTAGAAGGGCGAGAAGGCAACGCCACACCGCGTATGGCTGAAACAGCAGCCGGAATGCTCAATGCCATAGGCTTGCAGAATCCTGGTATTGAAGCTTTTATTAAAAATCACTTGCCTCCTTTAGAGCCTCTTGGAACACCTGTTATTGTCAATATCAGCGGAAACACACTAGAAGAGTATGGAGATCTTACTGCAATTATTGACCAATGTGCAGGCATTGCAGCCATTGAAGTCAACATCTCTTGCCCCAATGTGAAGCAAGGTGGCATTCAGTTCGGAACTTCCCCTTGTATGGCTGCTGATGTGACAAAAATGGTACGAAAGCATACCAATAAGCCTGTCATCGTGAAGCTTTCGCCGAATGTCACCGATATTACAGAAATGGCGAGAGCTGTGGAAGATGCCGGTGCTGATGCAGTGGCCTTAATTAACACTCTCTTAGGTATGGCCATTGATGTGGAACGAAGACGACCTCAGTTGGCCAATACCTTTGGTGGTCTGTCGGGACCTGCTGTGAAGCCAGTGGCTTTACGAATGGTTTATCAAGTTTACAAAGCTGTATCTCTTCCTATCTTAGGGATGGGTGGCATTATGTCCTCGCGAGATGCCCTTGAATTTATCATGGCTGGTGCTACTGCTGTCGCTGTTGGTACAGCCAACTTTACCAACCCGCGAGCTACAATGGATATTGTGGAAGGAATTGAATCTTTTTGTGAGAGAGAAGGCCTCTCCTCTATCCAAGAATTAATTGGAGCGGCCCATACGTAACAAGGGAATATGACTATGACTGCGTAGAGCCCCCATAATCGATGGATTTATGGGGGCTTTTTTCCGTTTCTAAATAAAAAAAACCTCCCTGTGTCAGGGAGGTAGATTCGTACCGTAAAAAGGCGAAGTAAGGAGTGTAGACTTTACGCCAAGGCTTTCTTGCCCGAAGGCTCTTCAACAGGTGCTTTTAGCATGATAGAGAGGACTGTTGCAACGGCAGCCAAGGCTGCTGCAACAATGTATGCAACGGTGTAGGTGCCTGTAGAATCGACCATATAGCCAGCTAACATAGGACCGAAGACACCACCAACACCCCAACCAGTGAAAACAACACCATAGTTGGTACCAAGGTTTTTCGTTCCATAGTAGTCTGCTGTTGTAGCAGGCACTAGAGCAATGGATGCACCATAGGCAAAACCAACAACAATGAGAGCTGCAGCAATCATGTAGGGGGAGTCTAAGAAGTTAAGTACTCCTAAGACAATAGCAGCAGGTGCGAAAACAAAGGTCATCGTTTTGGTTCGACCTAATTTATCAGATAAAGCACCAGACATTAAGCGACCGCCTGCATTGGCAATTGCAAGAATAGCGACAAGGATAAAGCCCCAGTTAGCGCCACTTAGACTCATAATTTTCGCAGCATGACCAATTACCATTAAGCCAGACATGGCAATGCACGCAAATATAAACCAGAGATAGTAGAATTGAGGGGTTCGAGTCATTTCGCTAACACTGTACTGGCGGGCCTGCGCTGTGACAGCAGATGCGCCGGCACCAGGACTTGTACTTTCTTGTGCTGGTGGAGGAACAAGAAATTGAGCGAGTAGTACACTAACAACGGTAAAAGCAATACCAAGAATTAAGAATGATTGCTGGATACCATAGGTATTTAACAGGTATGATGCCAATGGAGAAGCGTAGACAGCAGCTCCACCAAAACCTGTAACAACAATTCCTGTAATTAAGCCTTTCTTCTCTGGTGGGAACCATTTAATGGCTGCAGGCGTAGCAGCAGCATAGGCCAAACCAATCCCTGAACCAGTTAAAATTCCGAAAGAGAGCATAACCATTGTTGGTGAGGGATAGAGACTGGCAATGATCAATCCGATACCACAAAGAGCACCACCTACGGTCGCTACAATGCGAGCTCCATAACGGTCTTGCATACGACCGGCAGGCCACATCAACAAGGCAAACATAGCAATGGCCAAGGTGTAAGGCAGCGTGGCCTCTGTGTTTGTCCATTGCAGCTTCTCGGTCAGTTCTTTGGCGAAAACACTCCAAGTATATAGGATACCGAGTGTAAGGTTAATCCCAAATCCAGCTAATACGACTAACCAGCCACGATATGATGAATTCATTAGTTTCCTCCTTCATTGTTGCAACGGAGCACATCAATATGTTTTTGATAACATATTGAACGATCGAGCTTCTACAGCCATTGGTACATACGTTGCTTTCAGCGTTCTTGTTCTAAACTGCGAAAAAATGTTTTTAAAATGAAGACCCCATAACATGGCTGATAGCCCGAAGAAATTTTTATTTTTCTCTAGTTTTCCTTTGCGATTCTCTGTCTATGTTCTTGCTAACATTTTCCCTCCCTCGCCATAACCGTTTAACATTGTATAGGATCTGACAGAAAAGAACAAGTATTTACAAAAAATTTACGTAATTAAGATATTACACATTTTTTTGAACTTTCAAGTATATCACTGTTATCTTTGGAATGAGCCTTCTACAATGCTTTGAGGGTTAACCCAAAGGGTCTGTTGATGATCATAGATGACAAAGCCTGGCTTGGCACCTGTTGGCTTGCGTACATAACGACGTTCCGTATAATCGACAGGCACTTTTGCACTTTGACGACCTTGGCTATAGTAGGCTGCGTAGGTGGCTGCTTTTTCAAGAACAGATAAGGGTATTTCTCTACCATCACGTCGTGGAATGAGCACGTGAGCGCCTGGTATATCTTTGGTGTGTAACCACAGGTCTTTATCTCGTGCTACTTTCATCGTTAGGTAGTCGTTTTGACGATTGTTGCGCCCTACCAAAATGGTCCAGCCTTCGGGATGAAGAATTGTCAGTGGTTCTGGAAGTGGGGCTGCTTTTTTGTCCTTTTGTCCTTTTTTCTTGTTTGAATGCTTTTTGGTACTTTTTTGTTCCTTTTCTCTCGGTAAGTAGCCTTCTTGAATTAGTTCTTGCTTGATTTCGAAAAGATCTTCTATTGTTTCACTTTGTTCTAATGTGGTCAGTACGGAACTAACATAGCGAAGATCGTCTTTTGTTTTTGTGAGCTGTTCTGTTGCTTGGAGGACTGTTGCCGTTGCTTTGTTATAACGGCTGTAAAAGGTTTGGGCATTTTCTGTCGCTGAAAGAGCGGGATCTAGGATAATGGTGTGACTTACTTCGGGCTTTTCTAGATCGGTGGCTACGAAAACTTCTTCACCACCTTGTAGCTTGTACAAGTTGGTAAAGATAAGATCGCCCCAGGTACGACAGATTAGATCTTTTTTTGCTTCTTCAATATCTTGTTCTTGGCTTTTTTGCTTTCGTTGTAGCTTATCCCACTCGGCGGCAACTTTTTTTTGAAGGCTTTGACGAAAGATATTTCTTTTTTCTAGATCTACTTTGCCCAGATAAAAGCCATCTACTGTTTCATTAAGGCTCCCTTTTTCTTCTTCATATACTTTGCTGAGATGATGAAGGGGCCAGGGAGAGAAAGTTTTTAAGGTTTCTCCTTCTCTGTATATCTTGCCTTTAATATCTTTTTCTTCAAAAATTTGCAGTAACTCTTGCAAAGCGATAATGATACGACGAAACTCATAGTTGCCGCAATGGCCTACTTTGATTTGCTCATCCAATTCAGCACGATAACAAATTTCTCGGGCTGTTTCTGGACTTAAGCCTGCGACATTTTCTTGCAGGCTTTTTTGTACCTTTTTATCGCCGTCTTTATAAAGAATTTGGGCTAGCTCTTCATCGGTTAAAGGATGGGGTGCTACTTTGTTTTGTGCTGGTGGTAAAAGGTACTGACGCCCTGGTAAAACTTCGCGATGGCGACTGATGGCATGGCTATATCGTCGTACGCCATCAACGATTTGTCCTGTTTTTTTATCCAGTAGAATCAGGTTCGAGTGACGGCCCATGATCTCTAGAATTAGTTTTTTCTCTGTTCGGCCTCCTAACTCGTCTTTGCCCTCTATGGTGATCATTACAATTCGTTCCCAAGGGATTTGCTCGATCTTTTGTATGCGTCCTCCTTCAAGATGCTTGCGTAATACCATGCAAAAAAGAGGTGGTTGCGCTGGATTTGCTTTGTTCACTTTGGTGAGGTGTAATCGAGCCGTCATCGCATGGGCCGATAGCAACAAACGCCAATTCTTGCTACCAGTTCTTCCTATAAGATGAACTTCTTCTGGTTCAGGTTGAACAATCCGATCAATTCGCCCTGACGGAAGGAGATCTTCCAATTCTTGAATAAGGGCCTGTAATGTGATTCCATCTAAAGCCACCTTGTTTATCCTCCTTTTAAGTCACTTGATCATACCATGGTCTCTTTGGTAGGAGCAATTGAGAAATTGTATTGTTATAACTTCCTTTATTCGAGGGACTTCTCACTGGACACTATGCATGGAAAGCTTTTCCTGATCATAGTCATTAGACAAAGAGGTAAGGGCTCTAGTTGAGGAGGATGGTCATGGAGAAAGATGGCAGCGTAGGAGGCCGGCCAACGCCGACGTCTTTACGAGAAAAGTCATGGCATTCACGCAAGGTAGAAGAAGTGGTAGATTTTTTTGAAAGTGATCTGGTAGAAGGTCTAAAAGAGAAAGTTGTGAAAAACAGGAGAGCTTTAGTAGGTCCCAATCGAATTGCCGAAGCGATGAAAGAGCCGCTGTGGAAAAAGTTGATCCAGCAGTTTCAAGACTTTATGATACTTGTTCTACTCGGTGCTACAATTTTTTCTTTTTTCTTAGGTGAAACGATTGATGCCTTAACCATTCTAGCGATTGTGATCATGAATGCCATCCTAGGCTTTGTACAAGAATATCGAGCAGAAAAGTCCTTAGAGGCATTAAAAAAATTAACCGCCCCGGAGGCAAAAGTTCTTCGTGACGGCCAGGTAAAGACGATTGCAGCAGAAGAGATTGTGCCCGGCGATATTCTTTTCTTAGAATCCGGTGATCGCGTTCCTGCCGATCTTCGTTTAATTGAAGTGACAGAATTGAAAGTAGATGAAGCCGCTTTAACAGGTGAATCAATCGCTGTTCGTAAAGAATGTGGCTTTATCGATGAAGAGGAGACAAGCTTAGGGGATCGCTACAATATGGCTTTTTCAGGAACGATGGTAACACAAGGTCGGGGAAAAGGTATCGTTGTCGGAACGGCTATGGATACAGAGATGGGGCATATTGCACATTTAATAGAATCGGTAGATCAAGAAATGACACCGCTACAAAGACGCTTAGAACAGCTAGGAAAAACTCTTGTGGCTCTTTGTCTTTTTGTTTGTACTCTTGTTGTGCTCATTGGCTTGTGGCAGGGAGAACCTATCTATCGCATGCTTCTCGTAGGTGTCAGCCTTGCTGTAGCAGCCATTCCCGAAGGTTTACCAGCGATTGTCACGATCGCACTCGCCATTGGTGTACAAAAAATGATCAAAAACCGAGCGATTATAAGAAAGCTTCCAGCTGTTGAGACCTTAGGTTGTGCTACCGTAATATGCTCTGACAAAACAGGCACGTTAACCCAGAATGAGATGACCGTTCGTGAGATATTTTTGCCAGGTCCTATGGGTACTGTTATGGTAGAAGGACAAGGCTACGAGCCCATCGGCGCTTTTCGAGTTCGTGGAGAGATTTTGAAGAATAAGAAGCCTGTAACAGAGTTATTACAGGCAGCAACCCTTTGTAATAATGCTTATTTAAAATCGCCTCAACCATCTTTTTTGGGCGCGAAAAAGGGGACATGGCAAGGGCAAGGCGATCCAACAGAAGTTGCTTTAATGGTTTTAAGTGCTAAAGCAGGAATTTACCGTGAAAATGTAGAAAAAGAATATAGAAGAATCAAAGAGCTTCCTTTTGACTCCACTCGAAAAAGAATGGCTGTGATTGTAGAAGACCGCAGGAAGCGTTTTTTTTCTTACGTAAAAGGTGCACCGGAACAAGTTTTGCAACGCTGTGCTTCTGTACAAATGGAAGGGAAAAGGGAACTTTTAACGGACGAAGATAAAGACTCGCTTATGGCAATAAGCGAGAAGATGGGGCAAAAAGCTCTACGTGTCCTTGCGCTGGCCTATCGACCTTTGCCGCCTATAGAGCATAACGAAGATGATGCTTCTAGGGCTGAAGAAAGCTTAATCTTTCTTGGCTTTGTAGGTATGATGGATCCACCAAGATCGGGTGTGCAAGAAGCGGTAAAAAGTTGTCAAAGAGCTGGGATCAAAACGATTATGATTACAGGCGATCATCCTGTAACAGCCTTGGCCATTGCGAGAGAACTGCACATTGCCAAGGGATCAGAGGAAGTCGTCAAAGGCCATGAACTCGATCAGATGGGCCCTCGTGAGCTCGCAGAGCGAGTAGAAAGAACTGCTGTTTTCGCCAGGGTATCGCCAGCACACAAACTAAGGATCGTCCGGGCTTTCAAAGAACGAGGACATGTCGTTGCGATGACTGGCGATGGTGTGAATGATGCACCTGCTGTAAAGGAAGCAGATATTGGAATATCGATGGGGCGTACAGGCACTGATGTTACCAAAGAAGCTTCTTCTATGGTCTTAGCCGACGATAATTTTGTTACCATTGCTGGAGCGGTGCGACAAGGTCGAGCTATCTATGACAACATACGGAAGTTCATTCGCTATCTTTTATCTTGCAATACGGGAGAAGTTCTCGTCATGTTCTTAGCGAGCTTAATGGCCATGCCTTTGCCTTTGTTGCCTGTTCAATTGCTCTGGGTCAATCTCGTGACCGATGGCTTGCCAGCTATGGCTTTAGGGTTAGAAAAGGCTGAAAAGGATGTTATGGAGCGCTCGCCGCGCCATCCTCGAGAAAGCATCTTCTCGAGAGGCTTAGCGAAGAAGATTTTATTCTGGGGAACATACTGTGGCATTGCTACGCTCGCTGTTTTTGCTTACGGAATCTACCTAGGTGATCTTGATTTAGCTCGAACGATGGCTTTTTGCACTTTAACCTTTTTTCAACTCTTTTATGTTTTTGAATGTCGTTCTGAAAGATATTCTATATTTGAGCTCGGTTGGACAAGCAATCCTTACTTAATTGGTGCTGTCGCCTTGTCAGCGCTGATGCAAATTGCAGTCGTTTATGTTCCGCCGCTACAAGCCATTTTTCAAACCGTTCCTCTAGAAGCGACCCACTGGTTGGTCATTCTATTTTTTGCAGGTGGATGGCTTTTCTTGGCAGGCCTCTGGCACTGGATAGCTCGATCGAATCGCTCCTCCAAAGTGACCTGGTCGAGTCGTAAAGTAGACAATGAATTATAGTGTAAAAATATAGTAGAAAGGTGGTCCTTGCAGAATGGAATTTGTAAAAATGCATGGACTGGGCAACGATTTTGTAATTGTCGATGCTAGAAAAAGTCCTTTGCTAGAACGGACAGATTGGGAAGATGTGGCCATAAAAGTCTGCGATCGTCATTATGGGGTTGGTGCCGATGGATTGATTCTGGTACTTCCATCGGAGATAGCCCACGTTGGATGGCGCATTCTGAATCCTGATGGTTCTGAACCAGAAATGTGTGGTAACGGCATTCGTTGCTTTGCTCGCTATGTTTACGAAAGATCGATTGTTACAGATAAGGTAATTCAAGTTGAGACCTTAGCCGGTATTATCGTGCCAGAGATTCAAGTTGAAAATGACCAAGTTGTCGGTGTCAAAGTTGATATGGGAGAACCTATTTTTGAACGCAGCAAAATCCCTATGACAGGAGAAGGGGATCAAGTTGTGGAAGAGGAAATCGATATTCAGGGAAACCCTGTCAAGATTACGGCTCTTTCCATGGGCAATCCCCATTGCCTGATCTACGTTGATAAGGTGGAAGAAGCACCTCTGACCGAATGGGGCCCTATCGTTGAAAAGCATCCTCTCTTTCCCAAGAAAACGAATGTGGAGTTCGTAGAAGTCGTTAATAAGAATGAAGTACGCATGCATGTCTGGGAAAGAGGGGCCGGTCCTACTTTGGCTTGTGGTACGGGCGCTTGCGCTACCATCGTGGGCTCTGTACTACATGGTTACACCGATCGTAAAGCAACGGTACATTTGCCTGGTGGAAGTTTAGCAATAGAATGGGACGAGAAAAGCAATAAAGTTTTTATGACAGGTCCTGCTGTAGAAGTCTTTCAAGGGACCTATCCTTTGAAATAAATCATTCTATAGGGACAGGGTAGGAATCGGCTATAACGAATACGGGGAAGGCTATTTCCGAATCGCTCTTACCGTTGAGAAAGAGTCGATTCGTGAAGCGCTGGCACGTACGAAAGAAGCGATTGGAACGATAGAATTTTAAATTGCTTTGATCGAGGCCGGGGAAACCGGCCTCTTTTCCATATTTATCCTAAGAGGCAGCTTCATGATAGAATACAAAAGAGGTGACCCGAAAGCATGATAAAAAGCATGACCGGTTATGGTCGTGGAGGCGCTTCCGGTTCTGGTCAACAAGTGACAGTCGAAGTAAAAGCTGTGAACCATCGGTATTTAGAAGTGGTTGTACGAATCCCTAAAACCTATCTAGCTCTTGAAGAAGGTATTAAGAAGCTCTATCAAAAAGGCTTGTCTCGCGGGAGAGTTGATGTTTTTGTCAACATAGAACAGCTTGGTGAGGGAAGTGGAAAGGTAAAGGTTGACAAGAAATTAGCGCTACAGTATTATCAATCTTTGAAAGAGTTGTCCGATGAACTAGGACTTTCGTCTGATTTGGGTGTCAATCAATTAATACAGCTTCCTGAAGTGGTTTCTTTAACAGAAGCAGAAGAAGATCTGGAAGCACTTTCAGAATTAGCCATGCAAGCTTCTCAACAAGCCTTCCAACAACTTTTGCGAATGCGAGAACAGGAAGGAAAGGCCCTGGCCGAAGACCTTCTAAAAAGACTAGACTATCTCAGGCAGTTGATAGAAGAGATCCAGAAAAGAGCACCTTTGCTTGTTGGTGAATATAAGAATAAGCTTCAGGAGCGGATTGCCGAGTATCTAGACCAAGTTCCTGTAGATGAGCAAAGGTTAGCCATGGAAGTGGCCTTGTTCGCCGATCGTGTTAGCCTAACAGAAGAACTGGTTCGTCTTAACAGTCATCTGGAGCAATTTGAAAAAGCATTAAAACTACAAGAACCAGTTGGGCGAAAGCTTGACTTTATTGTTCAAGAGATGAACCGAGAAATTAATACTATCGGTTCAAAGGCCAATGATCTGGAAATATCACGACAGGTTGTTAATTTCAAAAGTGAACTAGAGAAGATTAGAGAACAAGTACAGAACGTGGAATAAGTTATGAAGAAAGTTCTGATAGGAGCAACTGAGTTAGGCACATAGAAGATTTTTCGCACTGCGTTGCAGACAATTATCGCGATACTGACTTAGGGGGATAAGGCTGTGGATATAAAACTGATCAATATCGGTTTTGGTAACATTGTATCGGCCAATCGGATTGTGGCAATTGTAAGTCCTGAGTCGGCACCGATTAAGCGAATTATCCAAGAAGCAAGAGATCGGGGCATGTTAATTGATGCTACTTATGGTAGACGTACACGGGCTGTGATTATTGTAGATAGCGATCATGTCATTTTATCAGCAGTACAACCTGAAACGGTAGCTCATCGACTTTCAGTTAAGGAGTCGGGCCAACATGGAGAGGATGGAAACGAATAGAGGTGCAGAAATCCTTGATTCTTGGTTAGCTCGTTTGAATCGAGGCGTACTTATCGTTATTTCTGGACCTTCTGGTGCTGGAAAAGGGACGCTCTGTCGTCTCTTATTAGAAAAAGAAAAAGATATCAAGCTCTCCGTATCTGCAACTACCCGGTTGCCTAGAGCGGGAGAGGTAGAAGGTACCCATTATTTTTTCATGAAAAAGGCAGATTTTATCCAGCAGATCAATGAAAATGCTTTTTTAGAATGGGCACAAGTGTACGATAATTATTATGGAACGCCACGAAAACAAGTGGAAGAATTTCTAAGTCAGGGGAAAAATGTTCTTTTAGAAATCGATATTCAAGGAGCTTTACAAGTCAAAAAGCACTATCAAGAAGCAGCACTTATCTTTATAGCACCGCCATCACTGGAAGAACTGGCAAAACGTATTTATGGTAGAGGCACCGATAGTAAAGAAGTGATTCAAAAACGCTTGCGCTTGGCTTCTGAAGAACTTGAGTATATTGACAAGTATGATTACTGCATAATTAATGATGAGGTTGAGCGAGCGACAGAACGTTTGCAAGCCATTGTGGCTGCAGAGCGGAGTCGAATCTATCGATCATAAGCTACTTTTTTCCATATAGAGGAGGCCTTGCGAAAATGAACCAACCATCTCTCGATCGTTTGATGGAGAAAGTGGACAGCAAATATGCTCTTGTCGTTTTAGCGGCCAAAAGAGCTCGCGTTTTGACAGAAAAAAAAGAAACATTGTCAGAGCAAGATAAAGCCACAAAATCCGTGACGTTGGCATTGCAAGAAATTGTAGAAGGTAAAGTAAAGTATGAACAACCGAAGGGCGGCCTTAAATAACCTTGAACAATCAATGCTTGCAAGGGAAAAAGATTATTGTCGCCGTGACAGGTGGGATTGCGGCCTACAAAGCTTGCGATCTGGTCAGTCGTCTAGTCAAAGCAGGTAGCCAGGTCCAAGTGATTATGACAACTTCGGCCATGAAGTTTGTAGCGCCTCTAACCTTTCAGACCTTGTCTCGGAATCCAGTTATTACGGATATGTTCGAAGAACCGAAGGAATGGAAAGTAGCGCATGTGTCTGTCGCAGAAGCGGCAGACCTTTTCGTCGTTGCTCCTGCTACAGCCAATCTCATTGGTAAGTTACGGGCAGGTATTGCCGACGACTTTTTGACGACCACTTTACTGGCTACGAAAGCGCCAACTTTGTTGGCCCCTGCCATGAATGTCAATATGTACGATCATCGAGCTGTACAAGAGAATTTACAAGTTCTCCGCGCACGGGGCATACTGTTTGTAGAGCCTGGCGAAGGCCTCTTGGCTTGTGGCGTCGTTGGTAAAGGTCGACTGGCTGAGGTAGACCAAATTATGGCGAAGATTCAAGAAATTATGGCGCCAAAAGAGATACTAAAAGGAAAAAAAGTGCTCGTAACGGCTGGCGGTACAAGAGAAGCCATTGATCCGGTTCGCTATCTCACCAATCGCTCATCAGGCAAAATGGGCTATGCAATGGCAGAAACGGCTGTAGCCATGGGTGCTCAAGTCATTCTAGTTTCAGCACCTACGAATTTACAAAATCCACCAGGGGTTCGCAAAATTGCCGTAGAAAGTGCGCAAGAGATGCGAGAAGCCGTCCTGGATCTTTATGACAACGTTGATATTGTGATTAAAGCAGCCGCCGTGGCTGACTATCGACCTGCACAAGAACAGAAACAGAAAATAAAGAAAAAAGACGAGACCTTGTCGCTAGAATTGGTAAAAAATCCTGATATTTTGGCGGAATTGGGTCGGCACAAAAAGCATCAATGCCTTGTTGGTTTCGCAGCAGAAACTCATAACTTGGAAAAATACGCAAAAAACAAAGTTTTCTCCAAAAACTTAGACTTTCTTGTTGCCAATGATGTAACAGCACCGGGTGCTGGCTTTTCTGTAGATACCAATATTGTCACTCTTTTTGACAAGCACGGTCAAAGAGAAGACTTTCCGATTATGACAAAAAAAGAAGTAGCGCAAGAGATATGGAAACGAATTGCACAGTCTTGGCATAAACAATAGTAAAAGAGAACTCTTGAATTTCGTGGCTTTCCTTGTTAATCTAGGAAAGTGTAGATTTATACAACATTATATCGAAAGATGGCGATGAGCCATTGAAGGAGGAGCGTATATTGAGTCGTCGGCGTTTATTTACTTCAGAGTCTGTAACAGAAGGCCATCCTGATAAAGTGGCGGATCAGATTTCTGATGCCGTTTTAGATGCTATTTTTGCACAAGATCCCATGGCTCGAGTGGCGTGCGAAACATCGGTAACGACAGGACTTGTTCTCGTGGCTGGGGAAATAACAACACAATGTTATGTAGATATTCCCAAAGTGGTTCGTCAAACCATACGTGAAATTGGCTATACTCGTGCGAAATTTGGTTTTGACTGCGAAACCTGCGCCGTACTCACTTCCATCGATGAGCAATCTCCTGACATTGCGATGGGTGTAGATACAGCTTTAGAAGACCGTGGCAGAGAGATGAGCGACTCCGAAATTGAGTCCATCGGAGCGGGCGACCAAGGCATGATGTTTGGTTATGCAACCAATGAGACACCTGAATTAATGCCTATGCCAGTCTCCTTATCCCATAAGCTTTCACGTCGCCTTGCTGAAGTGCGTAAGACGGGAGAATTGGAATACTTACGTCCAGATGGTAAAACACAGGTGACCGTTGAATATGAAGGCAATAAGCCTGTTCGAGTTGATACTATCGTTATTTCTACCCAACATTCACCAGAAGTAACACTGGAGACGATTAAAAGAGATCTTTTTGAGCGTGTGATTGCGCCAATTATTCCTGGTGAATTGCTCGATGATCAGACAAGATACTTTATTAACCCCACAGGTCGCTTTGTTATCGGTGGTCCCCAAGGTGATGCCGGTCTCACTGGACGGAAGATTATTGTTGATACCTATGGTGGTATGGCTCGTCACGGTGGTGGCGCTTTCTCAGGGAAAGATCCCACGAAAGTTGACCGCTCTGCAGCCTATGCGGCTCGTCATGTGGCGAAAAACATTGTTGCAGCAGGCTTAGCGGACCGCTGCGAGATTCAGATTGCTTATGCCATTGGCGTTGCGCAACCTGTATCCGTCATGGTTGATACTTTCGGAACGGCGAAAGTGGATGAAGCCAAAATCGAAGAGTGGGTTAAAGAAGTCTTCGACCTTCGTCCTGCAGGCATTATCAAAGCCCTTGACCTGAGAAGACCTATTTATCGTCAGACAGCGGCTTACGGTCACTTTGGACGTACGGACGTTGATCTTCCTTGGGAGAGACTTGATAAAGTAGAAGATTTGAAGAGACTCGCGAGTCTGTAGTCTGGTCTTCATTGTTTTAGAACGAAAAGTTGATTTTCATCAATACTGTGCCCGACTGGTTATGACGGGTTTGTAAAGATAGTGGCAAAGCCTGGAGCCTATGCTCTGGGCTTTTCTATGCTTTCAGGACATTCACTTTGCTATCTTCTTTGGCTTAAAAGGTAAAGTTTTGTTATAATGATGATGGATTGCCTTTTCAGTTGGAGGTGGCTATTTCGGAAAAGGACTTCGTCAATAGAGGGTACGCCCAGGTTATTGTTGATAGCACCCATAAAAATTTAGATCGTCCTTTTTATTATCTCATTCCGGAAGAAATGAGAGCCACCGTAGCACCAGGCATGGAAGTATACGTGCCTTTTCAACGCCGACTTCTTCGCGGTTGGATTATGGCGATCGAAGAGACATTGCCTCTTGATTTATATGAGAAGAGCTTACTCAAGATTGAAGCTCTGAATGAACAATATAAGCTAGAAAACGACTTATTATCTCTTGTGCCCTACCTGTCAGGAAAACTTCTTTGTTCTCAAGCGGATATCTTACGCTCCCTGGCACCAGTAGGTGTGCAGAGAAAAGCACAGACTTGGATTGTTCTACCAGAAAAATTATCAAAAGAAGAGCTCTATGCTTGGCAAGGCCTTGATCCTGATAGCGCTGCACTACTAGCCCGTCTTAATAGAGCGCCAGGGCAAAAGATCAAGAAAAAAACTTTGTTAGCACAGCAAGAAGAAGGCCCTGTGCGGGCGCTTCAAAGATTGCTAAAAGATGGACTGGTCCTGGAAAAAAATGTATTGGCAGACAGAAAAGAAAGTAAAAGAATAGAGAAGCCCTCTACAGAGATAGAAACAAGCGAGGGGAAAATACTTACAGAGGAACAACAAGCTGCTCTTCGCAGAATTATAGAAAAGATTGAAGAAAGAATTTTTGCAGTTTTTTTACTCCATGGTGTTACAGGCAGTGGTAAGACTGAAGTATATATTGAAGCAGCCAAGAAAGTGTTAGCTCGTAAGCAAAAGGTTCTTTACCTTGTTCCTGAAATTTCCTTAACGCCACAAACAGGTCGCCGATTGGGTGAGCGATTCGGTCGCTCTAACGTTGTTGTTTTACACAGTGCTTTACCGGAAGCAGAACGACGACAGCACTGGCAACGAATTGCCTCTGGTGAAATAGATATTGTTATTGGAGCTCGCTCGGCTGTCTTTGCGCCTTTACCGAATCTAGGTCTTGTGATTGTTGATGAAGAACACGAACCTTCCTATCGACAAGAAAAAGATCCAAAGTATCATGGGCGAGACGTAGCCATTCAAAGAGCGATTTACCATCAAGCTACCGTTTTGCTAGGTTCAGCAACGCCTTCGCTGGAAAGTTACGAAAAAGCCAAAAGAGGAATCTACGAGCTTATAGAATTAAAAAAGCGTGCTTTCGGACAGTCCATGCCCCCTGTCCATATTATTGACATGCGCCAAGAGTTAGCAGAAGGCCACAGAGGTATGCTATCTCGACCTTTGCGTCAAGCCATTGAAGAACGATTGCAGCGGCAAGAGCAGGTAATCTTATACTTGAATCGACGAGGTTTTTCCACTTTCGTTCTTTGCCGTGACTGTGGCTATACAGTGCAGTGTTCTCGGTGCTCTATTTCGATGGTCTATCACCGTACCGGGGAAAAATTACACTGTCATTATTGTCAACAAAAAGAAGTTGTTCCGACCTTTTGTCCACAGTGCAAAAGCAAGTCCATTCGCTTTTTTGGGACAGGAACGCAAAAAATTGAAGCAGAACTAAGAGAGCTCTACCCTAGCGTTCCTGTTTTGCGAATCGATCGAGATGTGGCACAGCAAAAAGGCATGGAAGAAGTATTAGAACAATTTTCTCGTGGCGAAGCGCCGATTCTTATTGGGACACAAATGATTGCCAAAGGATTAGACTTTCCCCAAGTTACCCTTGTAGGTGTATTGGCCGCCGACGCGTCTCTCTATGTATCGGAATTTCGAGCTTCCGAAAGAACCTTTCAGTTGCTTTCTCAAGTAGCCGGTCGAGCCGGTCGAGCTCAAAAAGCAGGAGAAGTCATCTTACAAAGTTATTGTCCTGAGCATTACTGTCTACAAGCTGTTAAAGAGCATGACTATCTCTCTTTTTATTACCGAGAGTTAGAGATTCGGAATAAGCTTGTCTATCCACCTTATTCCCAGCTTGCGCAAATCCTTTTTACAGGATTGAAAGACGAAGAAGTGCTTCAAGTGGCCCAATATTGGACAGATCTATTGAAAAAGATCAGTGCTAGGGAAAAGATTCAACTTGATGTCTGGGGTCCGGCGCCTGCTTCGATTCATCGCGTGGAAGAGAAGTTTCGTTGGACCGTGACAGCTCGCCAAGATCATCGTCATAGTGCAGAGCCTTTGCGGCATTTATTGCGGTTGGTTCAGACCACGTACCGAGAAGGTCAGAAGGGGAAGGCTGCTGTGGCTGTAAGCCTTTCTATCGATGGAACCGATTAGAAATGTCCATTTTATGTAAGGAGGAAATATTTTGGCTGTCTATGAAATACTAACGGTAGGTCATCCAGCTCTTCGTGAGAAAGCAAGAGAGGTAACAAAGTTTAATGAGAATCTAGGTCGTCTGCTTGATAATATGGTAGAAACAATGGTAGCGGCCAATGGTGTTGGTTTGGCGGCACCACAAATAGGCATTGGTAAGCGTGTCGTCGTCATTGATGTCGGTCAGGGGCCCATTGAACTGGTAAACCCTGTTCTGGTGGAATATAAAGGCACTATTCAGGAGGTAGAAGGCTGTCTTTCCGTGCCTGATTATACCGAGGAAGTGCAGCGCCATGGTTGGGTGAAGGTAAAAGCCCAAGATCGCCAGGGCCAAGAGTTTTTTATCGAAGGGACAGAGCTTTTGAGTCGAGCTCTACAGCATGAGATTGATCATCTTGATGGAGTTCTTTTTATTGATCGGGTTCAATCCAATCCTTTGCGGGACAGACGGGAGAGATAGTGAATGCGCATTGTTTTTATGGGGACGCCAGATTTTGCTGTTCCGTCTTTGCGTGCTCTTGTGGAGGCGGGCTTTGAGGTGCCCTTTGTGGTGTCACGGCCGGACCGACCTCGGGGGAGAGGGCAGCAGAAAAGTGCCAGTCCTGTGAAAATAGCTGCCCAGGAATTAGGAATTCCTGTATACCATCCTGTGAAACTCGATGATTCTTTTATTGAGCAGTTGAAAGAACAGAAGATTGATCTTGGTGTTGTCGTGGCTTTTGGTCGCATTTTACCGCTTCCTCTTTTAGAATCGTTGCCACTAGGTTGGGTCAACGTCCATGCTTCCTTATTGCCAGCCTATCGTGGGGCGGCACCGATTCATCGAGCAGTCATAGCTGGTGAAAAGGAAACAGGTATTACAACCATGGTAATGAGTGAAGGCCTTGACGAAGGCGACATGTTGTTGCAAGAAAAGATTGCGATCCATCCTGATGATACGGTGGGGCATGTTCATGACAAGTTGGCCCTTGTTGGTGCTGACTTGCTTGTGAAAACGCTGCAAAAGTGGGAGCAAGGAGAATTAAAAAGGATTCCTCAGAATCATGAGGAGGCTACATATGCTTCCATGCTTCATCGAGAAGATGAAAAGATCCAATGGCATTATAATGCAGAAACCATTCACAACCAAGTGCGTGGCCTAACACCTTGGCCGGGTGCATATATGGAGGACCAGGGCAAAGTTGTGAAAGTGGTGAAAGGTAGACTGCGCATAGAAGGGCTTCATCTTGCGACAGAAGAGGGTCAACTTGGTGAAATTGTTGCCATTGACGGAGATGAAGTGGCTATTGCAACGGGAAAAGGACTTTATTGGCTGCAAGAGCTTCGTCCTTCAGGAAGTAAAACCATGACGGCCAGTGCCTATGTTCGCGGGAGAAGGATCTCAAAAGGTTATTGTTTCACCTAGACTTTTTAGCCATCATTGCCAGGAGAGGTGAAGAAGGATGCATATACGTAAAAGATTGTTTATTGGCTTAATGGTTGTAAGCTTTGTCACCGTGCTGTTCCTTCTATTAGTTGGCTGGTACACCATTAACTATCAAGAGCATTTATGGAATCAGGCCTTGATTGGTTTGGTGGGCCTTGTTTTTCTGGGCCTTATCTTAATCATTGCTTTTGGAATTGGCGCTATGATCTTCTCCATATGGCAAGATAGAGCAATACCGCAACTGTATCGATGGACTCGCATGGCTACGAATGTTTTATTCCCTTTGGCACTGGTCCTGGCTAAAATACTAGGTATCTCTTCGGACCGATTAAAAAGCAGTTTTATTGAAGTAAGCAATCAACTCATCCGAACAAGAGACTTTCAAGTGGAACCGGAACGAGTGATGATCCTAGGGCCTCATTGTTTACAGAAAACAAGTTGTCCCCATAAGATTACTCTCGATATTAACAACTGCAAAGAATGCGGCGGCTGCCCCATAGATGGTTTGAAGCGGTTGTCCAATCGCTATGGTGTCGTCTTGACCATTGCTTCCGGAGGAACTTGGGCTCGCAAAATGATTCTGGAAAATAGACCAAAAGCCATTGTCGCTGTAGCTTGTGAAAGAGACCTTACAAGTGGCATTCAAGATATCGATCGAATTCCCGTTATTGGCGTTTTAAACGACCGGCCGGAAGGGCCCTGCTGTAATACCCGCGTCGATTTAGATAGAGTTGAACAAGCCATTCGCTTTTTTATTTATGGCGATAGAGCGAGTTGGACGCTAGATAGTTCGCCTACTTCGGAAAGAATGCTTAAAAAAAGGACGACCAGTAAAATTATTAGCTAGAGGTGTGTCGATGAAAGAATCTGCTCGACAATGGGCCTACCAGGTGCTTGCGGCTGTAGAAGAAAGACAGGCTTATGCCAATTTGCAATTGTCTCATGTATTAAACAAAAGCAATCTGGCCAGGATGGATCGAGCCTTTGTTACAGAGCTTGTTCTCGGCGTATTGCGACGACAAAATGCCTTAGACTTTGCGATCAATTGCTTTTTAGACAGGCCTGGCAAATTGCCTAAAGAAATTCGTCGTCTCCTTCGACTTGGTTTTTACCAAGTTCTTTTTCTCGATCGCGTTCCCGATGCTGTGGCCAGCAATGAAACGGTAGAGCAAGCCAAAGGACTGGCCAAAGGAAAGTTTGTCTCTCTTGTCAATGGTGTTTTACGGCAACTGGTCAGAAAAAGAGAAATTCCCTGGCCTAGCTGGGATAAAAACCCCATCGACTATCTTGTTGTGGTTGAATCCCATCCTCAATGGCTTGTAGAACGATGGGTCAAACAATATGGCCTCGAAAAGGCAAGAGCTATCTGTGAATGGAATAATAAGCCTGCGACGGTAACGCTACGAACCAATCTATTGCGTAGGGACCGGAAAAGACTCTTAGAGGACTTTGCAAAAGAGGATGTAGAAGCCAACGCTTCTCCCTTTTCTCCCCAAGGCATTACACTAAAGGGCTCTTCGGCCATTACAGCTTTGCCTGGTTTTTTAGAAGGTCTATTTACAGTACAAGACGAAAGCTCCATGGTTATAGCGCCGATTGTGGCGCCCCAAGAAGGTGAAATTATTGTTGATGCTTGTGCAGCACCCGGTGGCAAAACGACACACTTGGCCGAGTTATCAAATGATAAAGCTATCATACATGCTTGGGATATTCATCCTCACAAAATGGGCCTGATTCGTCAGAATTGCGAACGTCTGGGTGTAAAGAGCGTCAAAATAAAAGCCATCGATGCTCAGAAACCACCGGAGGAATTAATAGGCAAAGTGGATCGAATCCTGGTCGATGCACCTTGTAGCGGTTTGGGCGTTTTAAGAAGAAAGCCAGAATTACGTTATCGTCTTACAGAGAAAGATATCGATTCCTTGCGTAACCTGCAATCCAAAATATTAGATGGTCTGGCACCTCTTCTTAAGCCGGGTGGAACCCTTGTCTATTCCACTTGTACCATCGAACCGGAAGAAAATTTTCAACAGGTCAAAGATTTTTTGCAACGACATCAAGAGTTTGAAAGAGACGAATTGATGCCCTATCTGCCGCCTTTGGAATTTTCAGAAGAAGAAAAGCGTCAAATTGAGAAAGGCTTCTGGCAGATATTGCCTTATCGATACCATTCTGATGGCTTTTTTGTAGCTCGTCTAAGGAGGAAGTAGACCATGGTCTCATCGATGCCCCCTTTGCGAGGGTTGCTACCGGAAGAAATTGGCTCTTATATACAACAATGGGGTCATAAGCCCTATCGCGGCAAACAAATCTTTACTTGGATCCAATCGCAAGCTGTCCAGAGGGCCGATGAAATGACCGATCTGCCCAAAGGGTTACGACAAGAGATAGAAGAAAGAAAGTTGCTGCAGCCTCTGCGGAGGAAAGCAAAGCAGATCTCGCGAGATGGTACAGAAAAATATCTATGGGAACTTGGAGACGGTGAATGCATCGAAACAGTGTGCATGCCCTATGAGCGACGACAAAGTCGTCAAAGGGTTACGCTTTGCCTTTCAACACAGGTTGGTTGCCCTTTAGGCTGTAAATTTTGTGCAACGGGTCAACAAGGATTTACTCGCAACCTGACAGCAGCAGAAATTCTAGGGCAGGTCTTAGATATTACCTACGAAAAGCGTCTGGAAAAGCAGGACTTTAAGGTAACCAATATTGTCTTTATGGGCATGGGAGAACCAATGCTCAACTATGATGAAGTGAAAAAAGCCATTGCCCTCCTTACCCATCCCCAAGGACAAGCCATTGGTCAACGCCGCATCACTGTGTCTACAGCAGGTGTTGTCCCGGGGATAGAGCGATTTGCTGAAGAAGGATGGGAAGTTAACTTGGCTCTTTCACTTCATACCATCGATCCAGCTTTACGCAGCACTTGGATGCCTGTCAATGACCGCTATCCTTTAAAGGAAGTTCTAGAAGCTTGTAAAAGATACTGGGAGAAAACAAGACGACGTCTATCTGTCGAATATGCTCTCATTGCAGGTGTCAACGATAGCCTCGAAGATGCTCAAAAATTGGCAAAAACCTTTCATCAATGGCCTGTTCATCTCAACATTATTCCTGTTAACCCCGTGCAATCGAGCGGTGCCCTCCGACCGGCCAAAGAATCATTACAAAAATTCACGCAGGAATTACAACGACGGGGCCTTGAAGCAGTCGTTAGGGAAGAACGAGGTACCGATATTGATGCTGCTTGCGGCCAACTACGCAGTCAAAAGCAAAATAAGAAGGAGGGATGAAGATGAAATGTCCCGTACAATCGATCGTCCGAACGGATGTAGGGCGCGTTCGAAAGACTAACGAAGATAGTTATCTCATTGATTGTGACGATGGACTTTTCGTCGTTGCCGATGGGATGGGCGGTCATGAAGCCGGTGAGGTAGCCAGTGCGCTGGCTGTTAAAGCAATTGCCTCATACTGGCAAGAAGAAAGAGAAAAGGCAAAAGGGATTCACGAATTGGAAATAGCTTGTCAAAAAGCGAATTATCAAATCTATCAAGAGTCTCAAAAAAATCCAAAGCTATCAGGAATGGGTACAACAGTAACAGCACTTTTTGTATCTCAAGGATCGCTTATGATTGCCCATGTCGGTGACAGTCGAGCTTACAAAATGAGTCTGGGAAAGCTGCATCAGTTGACACTGGATCACTCCTTTGTAGAAGAAATGGTTCGCCAAGGTAAGATTACGAAAGAAGAAGCCCAAGCCCATCCCCAAAGAAATGTCATTACCAGAGCCTTAGGGACCCATGCAGAAGTGAAAGTTGATCTGATAGAAGAAAAATGGGCTTATGAAGATCTCGTTCTTTTATGTACAGATGGACTTACGAATCTCGTTACAGAACAGGAAATTGAAGAAGTTTTTAAAATCATGGTTCAACCTTTTCAAAGAGATGTCTTAGAAAAAAGTGCCGATCGACTGATGGAGCTTGTACTAGAACGAGGCGGCCACGACAACGTCACCTTTCTAATCCTTTGGCATGAGGATCAGGAAGGATGGTCGCAATGAAAGGGCGCTTATTTGGAAACCGCTACGAAATCGTAGAATATCTTGGTGGCGGTGGCATGGCCCAAGTCTATAAATCCTGGGATCGACTTCTAGAAAGAGCTGTTACCATTAAGTTCTTACGAGAAGGCTTAACGAATGACGAAGAATTCGTTCGTCGTTTTCGAAGGGAAGCACAAGCCATTGCTTCTTTATCCCACCCCAACATTGTAAACGTCTATGATGTGGGAAGAGAAGGCGAGACAGATTACATAGTGATGGAATATATCGACGGACCGACTTTGAAAGAAGTGATTCGTCGTCGGGGGCCCTTGCCTCCCGTAGAAGCTGTGAACCTGGCACGCCAAATATGTGATGCTTTAGAACATGCCCATGAGAACAAGATCATTCATCGAGATATTAAACCGCACAATATTTTACTAACCAATTCAGGCCGAGTGAAAGTAACAGACTTTGGCATCGCCCGCTCTACCACACAAAATACCATGACCATGGATCGAACCATTGTAGGTTCTGTTCACTATCTTTCGCCCGAACAAGCCCGTGGACTTCCTGTGGATGAAAAATCAGATATCTACTCTCTCGGCGTTGTCTTATACGAATTGCTTACCGGTCGAGTCCCCTTTCAAGGTGAGACGCCCATTGCTGTTGCTTTGCAACAAATTCAAGAACAACCACAGGCCCTATCAGAGATTCAAGAAGAAGTTCCCCAGGCATTAGAAGAAATTGTACTTCGTGCTTTAGAAAAAAGTGCAGAGCGCCGGTACAACAATGCCAGAGCATTGCGAGAAGACTTGGAGCATGTTTTTACTGGCACTATAGTAGGACGACTGCCTCTTGACGATGATAGCCCTACCATGCGATTGGATCTTCCAATTCCACTAGAAAAAGATCGAGTCAGTGAGAGCAATAAAACGCCTCAGACAGAGCAAAAAGCCAAAAAAGTTCAAGAAGAGTCTTCTTCCCCCGTGAACTGGAAAGTGCTCCTTTCTTCTTTGCTACTCCTTGCTCTCATTGCTTTCGCCAGTTCTTTTGCCTGGCAGCGCTATATGAATGTACCAGAGGTTATGTTACCTCGCGTCGTAGGCATGCACTATAGGGAAGCCATTGAGGCCATACAAAAAGAAGGGCTACAAGTACAAGTAGAGGCAGTTCATCATCGTGAAGTTGCTCGAGATCTCGTCATTAGCCAAGATCCTGAAGGCAATCGTATGGTCAAGCAAACAAGAGAAGTGCGCCTAACCGTTAGCCAGGGACCCAAGCTACATCCCGTTCCTCCTGTGACAGGCATGACAGAGCGTGAAGCAATTCTTCGATTGCAAGAAGCAGATTTTGCTTATGAAATTACAGAGGAGTATAGCGAGCGGGGTGCTGTTGGCACTGTCTTATCACAAAGACCGGCCGCCAATACAGAGCAACCTGCAGGCACGGTCATTGAGCTGAGAATAAGCAAAGGACCACAAAGACAGGGTCTTATGCCAGCACTGATTGGTTTATCTGCAGAAGAAGCCAAAACGCTGTTAAAACCTCTTGAAGTTCAGATCGAGCAACAAGAAGAAAAAAGCGATCGTCATGATGCAGGCACTGTATTATCACAAGATCCTTCCGCAAACAGTAGAGTTGATAAAGGTGCTACGGTAAGGATTACAATTAGTACGATGGCTGAAGTTCAGATACAAGAGCAAGAACAGAAAAAAGTAACACCTATCACTTTGTTAATTCCCGAAGAATCTTCTGAAGCGCCTGTACGGATTCTGCTGATCCAAGGAGAACAAACAAAAGAAGTATACGCAGGGACACACAAAGGCGGAGATACAGTCAGCCAACAGGTAGAATATACAGGTCAAGCAACGATTCAAGGCTTTATTAACGGTGAAAAAGTATTAGAGCGAAAAGTAGAATAGACGAAAAGCGAAGTGGCATCGCAAGGAGGGTATCTGTGAATTCAAAAGGAAAAGAAGGTACGATCATTAAAGGCTATTCTGGCTTTTATTACGTCTTAGCAGAAGAGACCCTGTTTACTTGCTCTTTACGTGGTAAGTTTCGGCAAAAAGAGAAGGGACAAACTTTTTTACCAGGCGATCGGGTTATAATAAGCTCTTTTGATGATCAAAAAGGCGCTATTGAGGAAGTTCTTCCAAGAAAAAATGAACTATTACGACCGACGATTGCCAATGTAGATCAAGCTTTGCTTGTCTTTTCGCTCACTTCACCCAATCCAGACTTTACCTTGATCGATCGCTTGCTTCTTTTCACGTACCTAGAACAGATTGAGCCAGTACTTATCTGGACCAAAGGCGATCTGGCCACTGAAGAAGGTATCACAAAAGCACAAGAGCGCTTTATTCCTACAAAAGTAAAGCAAATCGTCGTTTCAACGAAAACAATGGAAGGCATTGATGGGGTAAAAGCAATCTTAAAAGAAAAGATTACCGTTCTAGCAGGCCCTTCCGGTGTAGGAAAATCTACCTTACTCAATGCCATAGAGCCCGGTTTGGCCTTAAAGACAGGTGAAGTGAGCAAAAAGACAGGTCGTGGCAAGCATACAACGCGACATGTGGAATTATTGCGACTCTCTTTCGGCGCCTTGGTAGCTGATACGCCAGGCTTTTCTACTTTGCAAGTGCCAGATATCAAGGGAACTGATCTGGCACAGCTTTTTCCTGACATGGCCGAATATGCAGGACGATGTCGCTTTACAAGTTGTCTACACCGTACAGAGCCAGACTGTGCCGTGCGAGAAGCGCTTGAACAAGCCTTGATTCATCCTAGAAGATATGAGAATTACCTTTTGATTCTAGAAGAAGTTATGGAAAAAGATCGCCGCAAAGGGAAAGGAAGAAAAGAATGAGCATTAAAATTGCACCATCCATATTATCAGCAGACTTTTCTCAACTCGGTCAACAAGTGGCAGAAGTAGAAAAAGGTGGTGCCGAATATCTTCATATTGATGTGATGGACGGGCACTTTGTACCCAATATAACGATTGGTTCTCTTGTGGTCGCTTCTTTACGGCCGAAAAGCAAAATGTTTTTTGATGTTCATCTTATGATTGAGTCTCCAGATCTTTATATCTCTGACTTTGTTCAAGCAGGCGCCGATCTGATTACGGTGCATCAGGAAGCAACCAAACATTTACATCGAACCATTTCTTTTATTAAAGAAAAAGGTGTAAAAGCCGGAGTGTCTATTAATCCAGCAACGCCTTGGCAAAGTCTAGAGTATGTATTGCCGATGGTCGATCTGGTTCTTGTTATGTCTGTCAATCCCGGTTTTGGCGGTCAACAATTTATCTCTTCTTCTTTATCAAAGATTAAGGCCTTGGCCCAATATCGGAAAGAGCACCAATTGGACTTTGAGATACAAGTTGACGGTGGCATCAACCGAACCAATGCGCCTCTTGTCGTGCAAGCTGGTGCTGATGTACTCGTAGCAGGATCCGCCATTTTTGGTGCTAAAGATATTCAGCAAGAAGTTGTTGCTTTACGGAAACAAGGAGAAGCAGGACAAACGGAATAGGCTGTGAAACTTTAGGTTTATTGATACAATGATTGACTGAATCCGAAGAAAAGGATATAATTGCTATCAGTAATCGTGATAATTAAAGAAACTATCCAATTAAATAGTAAAGTTTCCTTCGGGGGTGGGTGTAATTCCCTACCGGCGGTATAGCCCGCGAGCTCTTTCCTAAAGAGCAGATTCGGTGAGATTCCGAAGCCGACAGTATAGTCTGGATGAGAGAGGGAAAGGTTATGCTTTTTTTGCTTTTTTATAAGCAGGATCAGCGAAGTCTGTTGCATTCAGAAACCTCGGGGAAAGATAGCCTCGAGGTTTTTTATTTGTCAATGGCTAAAAGGTAGGAAACAATGAAGGAACAAAAATTTATGGAAAGAGCCCTTCAGTTGGCTCTGAAAGCAAAAGGCAACACAAGCCCCAATCCACTTGTCGGTGCCGTTCTTGTCAAAGAAGGTACTATCATTGGTGAAGGCTATCATCGAAAAGCAGGAACAGCCCATGCAGAGGTAGTGGCTCTCCAAGAAGCAGGTCAAGAGGCGGTAGATGCTACCCTTTACGTTACTTTAGAGCCTTGTAGTCACTTTGGGCGAACGGCGCCTTGTACAGACGCCATTATTGCAGCCGGTGTCAAAAGTGTCAGCATGGCCATGTTAGATCCCAATCCGCAAGTGGCTGGGAAAGGCTTGGACAAGCTAAAGCAACAAGGCATTGATGTGCATGTTGGGTTGATGGCCCAAGAAGCAGCTCGAATCAATCAACCTTTTCTTACCTGGATCACTGCGAAGCGCCCACAAGTGCTAGCCAAATGGGCGATGACTTTAGATGGCAAAATCGCAACTGTTCAGGGTGATAGTAAATGGATCTCTTCGCCGGCAAGTCGACAGCAGGTGCACCAGTGGCGGCAAGAAAGAGATGCCATTCTTGTAGGCATAGGTACGGTTCTTGCCGACGATCCAGAGCTAACAACGCGTATCGCAGATTTTGATCTGACTTTTCCGCGGCAAGAGCAGAAACATCCACTACGAGTTATTTTAGACAGCCAGGCTCGCACCCCTTTACAAGCTAGGCTTTTACATGGACCAGGGAAAACCCTGATTGCTGTTACAGACAAGGCGCCTGTGGAAAGAATAAAAGCTTTAGAAGAAAAAGGTGCTGAAGTATGGATCTGCCCTTTTGATGAAGCTGGCAAAATCGACGTAGCCTATCTGCTACAGCGACTCGGTAGAGCAGGCATTACCTCTCTCCTTGTTGAAGGGGGCGCAGCGGTACATGGCGCTTTTTTTCAAGCCAAAATGGTCGATCAACTGGCTGTTTTTATTGCGCCGAAAATCGTGGGCGGTGCCCAGGCACCTTCACCTGTGGGCGGTATGGGCCTTGAGCAAATGGCCCAGGCCTGGCAATTGTCACAGTGGCAAGGCCGACGGTCCGGTGAAGACTGGCTACTTGAAGGAACGCTACAGGAGGTGGGCCCTTGTTTACCGGAATCGTTGAAGAGCTAGGGAAGATACGAGATATTCGCAAAGGACCTCGTTCCGCTCAACTCGTAGTAGAAGCCCAAAAAGTACTTACAGACGTTAAACTAGGCGATTCTATCGCTGTCAACGGCGTCTGCTTGACAGTCGTCGAATTTACAAAAGATTATTTTGTGGCTGACATTATGGATGAAACATTACAGCGCACCGCTTTGGCCCAGGTCTATAGAGGTAGCTATGTCAACTTGGAGCGTGCTCTGCGGATGGGCGACCGCCTCGGTGGTCATATTGTCTCTGGCCATGTTGATGAAGTAGGCACAATAAAGGGCCAGAAAAAAGTTGACATTGCTGTCATTACAGAAATTGCTTGTTCACCAGCATTGCTTCGATATGTGATTCCGAAAGGCTCTATCGCCATTGATGGTATAAGCCTCACTGTTGTGGAAGTTTTAGATCAATCTTTTACCGTTTCTCTGATCCCGCATACGGCCGGTGAAACGACTTTGGGCATAAAGAAAAAAGGGGACCTTGTGAATCTAGAAGGGGATATGCTAGTGAAATACGTAGAGCGGCTCTTGTCTGTTCCAAGTCCCCTTGATTCGAGTAAGAGAAAAGCTGGGGCGGGTAAGCTAACGAAAGAGTTTTTGATGGAGCAGGGGTATTAGAAAGGCTCATCGTCGATGGCTCTTAATTATTATAGAGGAGTGATTCCTTTGCCTTTTCATCGTATAGAAGAAGCAATTGCTGATATAGAAGCTGGTAAAATGGTGATTGTCGTAGATGATCAAGATCGAGAAAATGAAGGCGATCTTTTAATGGCTGCCGAGAAAGCAACGCCAGAAGCGGTTAACTTTATGGCGACCTATGGCAAAGGCTTAATCTGTGTACCTATGTCAGGGGAACGCCTAGACAGCTTAGAACTGTATCCCATGGTTCAAAATAATACCGACCGAATGGAGACGGCTTTTACAGTCTCTGTCGATGCTTCTACTTGCACAACCGGTATTTCAGCCTTTGAAAGAGCCCAGACCATTCAAGCCTTACTGGATCCGAAGACAAGACCGGCTGATCTTCGGAAGCCTGGCCATATCTTTCCTTTACGAGCTCGCGATGGTGGTGTCTTAACAAGAGCAGGCCATACTGAAGCGGCCGTTGATCTAGCGCAAATGGCAGGCCTCTATCCAGCCGGCGTTATCTGCGAAATCATGGCCGATGATGGGACAATGGCTCGTGTGCCCGCGTTGATTGAGTTTGCAGAAAAACATAATCTTAAGTTGATCACCATTGCTGATCTGATTGAGTATCGTCGCAAGAAAGAAAAGTTAATTCGCAAAGTAGAGACCATTCAATTGCCCACAAAGTACGGCGATTTCCAGGCAGTTGCTTATGAGAGTCTTCTCGACAAAGATTGCCACTTGGCCATTGTCAAAGGCGATCTATCGGATCAAGAAGAGGGCCTACTCGTCCGTGTTCACTCAGAGTGTTTAACGGGCGATGTGTTAGGTTCCAAACGATGCGACTGTGGCGATCAATTAGCGGCTGCCCTTTGCAGAATTGAAGAAGAAGGCCGGGGAATTGTCCTTTATATGCGTCAAGAAGGACGAGGGATTGGCCTGGTCAATAAAATTCGAGCTTACAAACTACAAGATCTAGGTGCTGATACGGTACAAGCCAATGAAATGCTAGGTTTTCCAGCTGACTTGCGAGACTATGGCATCGGTGCACAAATTCTCGTTGATCTCGGGGTGAAAAAGATTCGACTGATGACGAACAATCCTCGCAAGATCAAAGGCTTAGAAGGTTATGGTCTGTCGATTGTGGAACGAGTGCCCATCGTGGCAGGTTGTGCGCCTGAAAATGAGCGATACTTGCATACCAAAGAAGAAAAGCTGGGTCATATGCTTTTTGAACAGTCCTAGTACAGGCAAAATAGGAAAGGCGGTTATAAAGATTATGGAAATCAAAAAATCTTATGAAGGTCATCTCTTAGGTGAAGGTTTAGAGTTTGCCATTGTAGTGAGCCGTTTTAATGATTTTATTACGAGTAAACTATTATCAGGTGCTCTTGATGCACTTTATCGTCATGGTGTGGCGAAAGAAAATATATCGGTAACTTGGGTGCCTGGCGCTTTTGAAATTCCTTTGGCTGCGAAAAAGTTGGCTGAGAAAAAGAATCATGCTGTGATCTGCTTAGGTGCTGTCATTCGCGGTTCTACACCTCATTTTGACTATGTCTGCAGTGAAGTGGCCAAAGGGGTAGCACAAGTGAATATGCAGACAGGCAAGCCTACTATCTTTGGTGTGATCACCGTTGATTCTATTGAGCAAGCCATTGAAAGAGCTGGCACGAAAGCCGGTAATAAAGGGTGGGAAGCAGCCATGTCTGCTTTAGAAATGGCCAATCTTATGGCCGCCTTGGACGAGTAGCCGATTGAGGGAATAATGATGAGTAAAGTGCCTGCCATTGTATCGATACAAAGTATGGTTGCGCAAGGTTTTGTCGGCAACGGTGCTGTCGTAGCTGGCATGTTACACTGTGCTGTTCAACCCTTGCCGATTCCAACGGTATATTACGGTGCTCACGGTGCCATTCGTCCTCGACGAGGCGGGGAAGTACCAGCGACATTGTTTTATCAGCTTTTGAAAGCTTTAGAAAATCGAGAAATTGATTTTCTGCTCAGTGGTTTCTTAGGATCGCCTCGTCAAGGAGAGATTCTAGCCAAGTGGTTAGAGCATAGAAAAGATTTGCCCTATCTCCTTGACCCTGTTCTTGGCGACGATCCACAAGGTCTTTATGTCTCGCCTGAAGTGGTTGAAGTGGTTCGAGAAAAGCTTTTACCGCGAGCCGACTATATTACACCGAACCCTTTTGAGTTGATGGTTTTAGCAGAAAATGAAACGGCACCTTTACCAGAAGAAGCTGCGCCGAGAGATTGTGCGACTCTTTTTCAAGGAGCTCAAAAATTGCTGGCCCAAGGACCGAGTTGGGTCATTGTGACCAGCTGGCGGAAAGATAGAAACGAGCAGACCCTGTACAATCTTCTTTTGCATCGAGAAGGCGCTTGGGAAGTTGCAGTGAAGGCAGTGCCGAAAAAAGCTTTCGGGACGGGCGATCTTTTTGCTGCGATTCTTGCTTCTGCTCTTTCTAGAAGTTTTTCAGTGAGACAAGCTGGCGCAGCCGCTGCACTGGCTGTAGCGCAGTCTTTGCAAATCGCAGCTTTACAAAATGCCGACACAGTCATTCCGGTTGGGCTACGAACCGATCTTTTTGATGAAACGAATTATGAACAATACGGTATCTCCGTTACACCGTTGGGAAAGGAAGCGTATAGTACAGATGGATGATCAGTTGATCTGGGCCACCGATCAAGAAGGGCAAATTCGCTTAATTGCAGCGAGAACGACAGACTTGGTGCGAGAAGCGCAACGTCGTCACAATAGCTGGCCCACAGCAACAGCAGCACTTGGTAGAACGATGACGGCTGCCCTATTAATTGGAGCGATGCAAAAAGGCGATGAAAAGATTACCTTGCGCATTCTTGGTGACGGTCCCTTAGGCGCTGTAGTAGCGCAAAGCAACGGTCAAGGCCAAGTTCGCGGTTATGTACAGAATCCTGACCTCGACTGGCCTTCTAAATCACCGGAAAAGCTTGATGTAGGTGGTGCCGTTGGTTCTACCGGTCATCTTCATGTGACACGCGATCTAGGACTGAAAGAAAGTTATACCGGTTCGGCGCCTCTAGTCAGTGGAGAAATAGCCGAAGACTTAACCCATTATTTTGCTACATCAGAGCAAACACCCTCCGCCGTTGCGCTGGGTGTGCTGGTGAACGAAGATGGCTCAGTTCAAGCAGCGGGCGGTTATATATTGCAGCTATTGCCCGGTGTAAGTGAAGAAAGAATTGAAGATATAGAGAAGCAGATTCAAGCTTTAGGTCCTATTAGTCACTTTTTCGCCAGTGGCAAAGATCTCGCCGATCTGGTGGAACCGCTTTTGCCAGGTCATGAGAAAAAAGTGTTGGCTGTGAAAAAGCCTGCTTTTTATTGCCACTGCGATCGAGAGCGCTTAACGGTAATGTTGAAGAGCTTAGGTGCCCAAGAGCTCGCTCAGATGCGGGAAGAGCAAGGCGGCGCTGAAGTGGTTTGTCATTTTTGCAGTGAGCGTTTTTGGTTTTCGGCGGAAGATTTGACGGCTTTGGAGCGGGAAGTTAGCGGGTTGGAGTAGCAAAACTTGTTCAAGAAGCCAAATAGCTGGAGGCAGGGGGAAAACTTCTAATGCTACATTTGTACTGTCACATCGATTCCCCAAACTGCGATGACAATGCCGTCTTGATTTTTTATGGGCCAGGATAAGGTAACACACCAGTTGCGAGTGATAGCTGAAACATAAGGACTGGAAATATAGTGACGACCTTTCATAGCTTCTTGCCACCAGGGTCGTTGTTGAGCGTTAGTAAGCGCGGCAGGTGGTAGGGAGACGATGAAAGTACCGTTATTTCGGGTGCTATATACAGCTTCCACTTGTGAACAAGTACTTTTGATATCTTCAGCCAAACGGAGATGAAGAGCTGGTTCTAATATGTTTTCATTGGCTTTTTCAAAAGCTTTTTCAAGCTTTTCTTGAATTGGGGCTTTTATATTCTCTAGACTGACGTTATTTTCATCGAGCATCTGAACATTATCAGTAACTTCTGTTAATACATTAACTTCGCGATGTAATACGCTACCTAACTGACTAAGTTGTTGTAAAAGGATTTGTTGTTGTTCCACATTACGGGCAATCTCTGTTACACCTGTTGAAGCATGACTAAATAGTTCAACCGTTCTATGCATACTTTCGCTTGTCTGAGAAATTATTTCTACCTGTTTTTGTTGAGATGCAACAGCTTGATGAATGCTTTGATCGGTTTTGTCAATGGCTTGAACGAAACTGTCAAACTTTTGTGTGATGGCAGAAGTAGCTACCAAGCCTTGCTGTACCGCTTCCATACCTTTTTCCGAAAATTGAACGAGTTTAGCAATGGCTTGTCGAATTTCACCTAAGGTCTGATTGGTATTGCGAACAGCCTGCGCAGATTGCTCAGCAAGAACCTGTACTTCACCAGCTACAACGGCAAACCCAGCGCCTGCTTTACCAGCACGGGCTGCTTCTATGGATGCATTAAGTGCTAAGAGCTGTGTTTGAGCGGAAATGTTGCCAATCGTGGCTGTGATTTGATCGATTTGAGAAGCCAACTGTTCCAGTTGCTTTAGTACCTCGTTTGTCTCAGAAGTATGCCTACCAATACTGGTCATTCGTTCTTGCACTATGATAGAAGCTTCTTGACCTTCTTTCGTCAAGGTTCGATTGGTTTTACTTTGCCCATAGATATGATCCATGATGGAAGAAACTACTTTAGATGCTTCAATTGTTTTCTCTAAGGCTTTATCAGCTGAAAGCAACGTATCAGATGCCTCCTGGGTCATTGTATCGATTTGACTAGCGTTGCTTGTTAATCGTTGATTTCCTTTTTCCACATCTTCCAAATCAACACGTAACTGTTCGGCCACACCTGCAACAGGACCGGCCGTTGCGTTTACATCTAAAATCTGACGTTGCCAGAAGTGAAAAGCATCATGCAAAGCTTGTGCTGAAGGGGATATTGCTACTGGTAAGTTCTTTTTCCTTAAGTCACCTTTCGCGAGCGCTTGTAGTGCTGTTAATAGCTGTGGTTCTTTCTGTTGCTTTCGCTTCATTATATTCATTCCTACAACGATAGAACCGATACCGATTGCTACTACCAAAAAAGTGAAAGCCATAAAAAAAGTATCGATTTCCATATTTTATACCTCCTCAAAAAAAAAGAGAGACCTGATGAATTGCCATCAGACCTCTTCGTCCTAAACGCTTATGATTTTAGCAAAGTTTTGAAAATAAATCAATACTAGCCAATAATGCCTTATCAGAAATAGCCAAATTATTTGCATCATTTATGTAACCGTTTTTTGATAGGGAGAACACAGAGCTAGGCCTTAATGCAGGCCTGGCTTTTTTCAATGTCAATTTCCAGAAGCAATGACAAATTGCCTATTGAATCTTTCAGCAAGAACTGCTACACTCTAACTGTACCACGTGTATTAGTACAGTCGACACGAGGGGGCGAATATGATTGAATTAGATTTGCGCAGTGGCTTGCCCATCTTTGAGCAATTGGTAAATAACTTCAAAGAATTAATCGTTCGTGAAGTTTTAAAGCCTGATGAACAACTGCCTTCCGTCCGCACATTAGCCAGTCAATTAACAGTCAATCCCAACACCATTCAGAAAGCCTACAAAGAACTAGAACGGCAAGGCTTTATTTATTCCGTGAAGGGGAAAGGGAGCTTTGTAGCACCTATCAAAGACCAGGTTAATCGTGAAAAGCTAGAAGTGCTCAAAAAAGAGCTGCAAAAGATTACAGTGGAAGCGATGTATCTGGGCTTGTCCCAAGAGGAGATCTGTCGATGGGTTACAGAGGCAGCGAATCATCGAGGTCACGGGGAAAGCAAGCGAAGTCAGGGGGAAAGCAATGATTGAAGCAACCGGAGTCAGTAAATCTTTTGGATCGCTAGAAGCGTTAAAAAAAGCATCATTAAAAGTCGATAAAGGCTCTGTCTATGGCATCGTAGGATCCAACGGAGCTGGTAAAACGACGTTGTTAAAAATATTGGCTGGCATTTATCAACAAGATCAAGGCGAAGTGCGCATAGGCGGAGAAGGGGTATTTGAAAACGTCAAAGTAAAAGAAAAAATTCAATTCATTCCTGATGTACTGTACTTTTTCGCTCAACATAGCATTGAAGATATGGCCCAGTACTACAGAATGATTTACCCCACTTGGAACGAAGAGCGCTACCAACTGCTCTTCAATGTATTCCAAATCGATAGAAAGAAAAAAGTAACGAGTCTCTCCAAGGGCATGCAGCGTCAAGTCGCTTTCTGGTTGGCCCTTTCAACGATGCCAGAAATCTTAATCCTAGATGAACCCTTAGACGGTCTCGATCCTGTCATGCGCAAAAAAGTAAAAAAGCTGATCATTGACGATATTGTTGAGCGGGAACTAACGGTACTGATCTCCTCCCATAACCTCAGGGAATTAGAGGACCTATGCGACCATATCGGCATCCTTCATCAGGGCGATTTGTTCCTACAAAGAGAGCTCGATGATCTGAAGAAAGAAATACATAAAGTCCAGATTGCCTTTCAAGGAGACCTCCCTGACGGAATCATGGATCAAGAAGGGATTCTCTACCATGAAAAGCGGGGCAGTGTGAGCCTTTTCGTTGTAAGGGGCGAGCAGCAAGAGATATTGCAGCATTTTCAACAATTTCAGCCTTTGCTCCTCGATCTACTCCCGTTGACTTTAGATGAGATTTTCATTTACGAGATGGGAGGTATGGGCTATGTTGTTGAAGAACTTGTGGCCGAATAAAGGGATCATTCTCAACGATTTGAAGCGCTTTAACTGGATCGGAATTATCTACACTCTTTTGCTCTTTTTCGCTATACCTTTACAGATCATCATGCATCTCAATAAGCTAGAAGAACGTATACACTATCTCTCCAATCCTTTTCAGCCTCTTTTTTATTTTCAAGGAGAAATAGTAAAATTCTTTATTCTAATCATACCGGTTCTAACAGCTATCTTTTTATTGCGCTATCTTCAGGAAAAGCGTTCTGTTGATATGGTTCACGCTTTGCCGTTAACAAGAGTGACTCTGTACACCAGTCATGTCGTAGCTGGTACTTTGCTCTTGGTGGTGCCCGTACTTCTAACAGGCTTGCTATCTTGGATCACCCTGTCTGCTTACAACCTCGAAACTTACTATGCTCTTATCGATATTGTGCAGTGGGCCGGCACGATCATCTTGCTAAGTCTAACCATCTTTCTCTTTGCTCTTTTTGTGGGTATGGTCACAGGCACTTCTGTTGCCCAAGGTGTGCTCACCTACATTACCTTGTTTCTACCTGTCGGCCTAACGGTATTACTTCTGTCTAATGTAGAACACTTGCTATATGGGTTTCAAGCACAATACTATATGCAAGACGGCAGAATGTTAGAGTACTTTACGCCATTTGTTCGCCTTTTTGAGTTGCGGGACGGAAATATGTTAGGTACTGCAGAGATTGTGGCCTATCTCTTGGCCATGGTGATTCTATTTGTGCTTACCATCTTGGCTTACAACAAAAGGAAGTCAGAAGCAGCCACACAAGCCATCGCCTTTGACTTTCTGAAGCCCATCTTCAAATATGGCGTCACTTTTTGCACCATGCTTCTGGGCGGTTTGTACTTTTGGGATATTCAAAATGATTTTCGCTGGGCAATTTTCGGTTATATCGTTGGTTCCTTATTCGGATACATCGTCGCTGAGATCATCCTGCAGAAATCGCTCAAGGTTTTGGCAAGCCTCAAAAATTATCTTGTCTATCTATTGATTATGGCTGCTTTGCTCGCTGGACTTGAAGCAGATATCTTTGGATATGAAAGGAAAGTTCCTCCGGTGGATCAAGTAGAGCAGCTCTACATTGGAGAAGGCGGTTATTTCACCTATGTTCGCTGGAGAGATGGTGCCGAAGAACAAAGCTTCATTACGAAGAAAGAAAACATTGAAAAAGTGGTACAACTTCATGAAGCAATTATAAAAAACAAAGAGGACAATCAGAACAAACAGTCTTATTACAACTTGACTTTTGCCTATCAATTAAAAAATGGCCAAACCCTCTACCGAGAGTATGCAATTCCGAAAGAAGAGTATGAGCAATACCAAAAGCCTATTTATGAAGCGATTGAATACAAACAGATGCATTTTGCTATTTTCAACGTTGATGAGCAAGAGCTTGAGAAGATTGTCTTCGAACCCCAGGGTCTTTCTAGAACAGTCCTTATTACTGAACCAGCTCATATTCATGAAGTAGTAACTATTCTGCGTCAGGAAACAGAAAGAGAATCTTATGAGCAAATGAAAGACGAAATCCAACCTTGGGCTTATATTAAACTCTGGCGTCTCGTTGATGTAACTTCTCCAGAGATGACCTATCGGTACGGCGTCGATATGACGTTCCAAATTGATGGCAAAGAGTCTTACGAAGTCATGCATTTAAGCTGGAAGAAACACTATCATGAATTAGAACAATGGCTTCGAGAAAAGGGCTACTGGCAAGACGCCCGCATTCTACCAGAAGATATCGCCTATGCCAGAGTCGTGAAAATAGGAAAGGAACGGGATTGGGTTGATCCGAAGCTGCTTCCAGGGATTGATATTTCTAAGCAAGATGAACTGGAAGTATGCCTGCAACAACTACTAGGGCGACCTCAGACTGCGGAAAGTCAGAATGAAAGTTATCGAATTGCTTTTTATAACAGGAACGATGAAGCCATACTGAGCGGCTTTTTGGAGCCGCAAAGCGTGCCTTTCCTGAGGGAGCACTTTTCTACTCAATAATCTAAATATGATTATGGCAAAAAGTCTATTGTAGCCTTTTAACATACTACAAAAAACCAGCCTCATGTTGCTGAGCAACCGGGCTGGTTTTGCTTTATAATAAATTAAACTTTTGTGCCTGGTGGTATGGGATTGGCTGTATCTACATCGATCAGAGTCGGCTCTGGAGAATGCAATGCTTCATGAAGTGCTTGCTGCAAAGCTTCTTCATTGTCAACGCGGTAGGCTTGCCAACGGCAAGAACGAGCCATGGCAGCAAAATCAGGTGGCTCGAAAGCATTGCCGAGGGGTATTAAAGAACCGACTCGCATGCGATTTTCTTCTGTGGCCAATGTTTTGTTGCGAAAAAGGACAACTTTCACGGGAAGATTTTCTTGCCGTGCTGTTACCATTTCACCACAACTCATTAAGAAACCACCGTCACCGATCAAAGCAACCACTTGCTTGTGGGGCATCAAGCTTTTGGCTGTTATAGCATAGGGTAAGGCAGATCCCATAGAGCGCCATTTGCCGGAGACGAGAATTCGTTGTTCTCTGGCCAAAAAGTTGCGCGCAAACCAGAGCGTGTGATCGCCCACGTCGACAGCAACCAAGGCTTGTGGATCAATTTTTTCAGATAAAATTTCCATGATCCGCTGTGGCAGGAGGGGAGAAGGCGTAACCTGATCAAGATTCTGGTGCTCCTTCGTTGCAGGGTTGGCATAACTTGTATAGCGACTTAGCCAGGCTGATTTGGCGGCTTCGATGCTATTACGCCAGCTTTGGCGATCTTTTTTGGGCAGTCGTGATAACAACTTGCTTAAGATTGCTTCACCATCACCAGCGACCGCATAAAGAAGATCTGTGGCGCCACCTAGGTTATCAGCTCGACAATCGATTTGGACTACAGGAAGCTTAGAAGGCACAGAACCACTAGGCCACCAGGTCGCACCAATTTTAAGACATAAGTCAGCTTGATATAATATTTCAGCCGAGCTTTCTCGGCCTGCTTTACCAAGAGCGCCTACAACGAGAGGATGATGATGAGAAATCACACCCGTTGCTGGCAAGGTATGAATGACAGCAGCTTCATAATGTTCTGCAAAGCGTCGCAAAAGATCACCATAAGCAAGGGTCCCTTGACCGGCCAGTATTACGGGCTTTTCCGCTTGCTGCAATAGCGGCAAAAGACCATCGATGACTTCTTCTTCACTTCTACTGGGTGTTAGAAGATAGGGCTCTGATGAACGAACTTTGCCTTTACAAGGTGCTGGAAAAAGATTTTTAGGAATCGAGAGATGACTGACGCCTTGTCGTGCTAGAGCTGTCCTTACGCTATAGACTGTCATAGGCAAAATGGCATCAGGCGCTGTAAGCTGGGCACTGTACTCGGCAACTGGATTCATCATACCTACCAAATCAATATATTGTTTGTGCCATGTACCCACGTAGAAGGATTCAACTTGTCCTGTTATGGCAAGAACAGGGACATTGTCAGCGGCTCCATCTGCCAGACCATTGATTAGATGACCGGCACCTGGCCCAGCCGTGGCGGTGCAAACGCCGATTTGCCCCGTCAATTTAGCATGCGCTACAGCCATAAAAGCAGCTGCTTCTTCATGGCGCGTAGGAAAAAAACGAATGCCATCGAATCGTGCCAATTCGTCGAGTAAATAGATAATTCCATCGCCAGGAACCCCATAAATGGTTCGTACACCGTAAGCATGAAGCTGTTCTAAAAGCCAGCGAGCGACTGTTTTTTCTTCCTTTACCATGCCGATTTCCTTCCTGTTTTTTGATGATTGCCTTTATTTTTTCTATCTTGCTTGAAAATAATAAGGGCTCCTAGGAAGTAAAAAGGCGAAAAGAGCGTTTATTTTTTAGTTGTTACAAAAACGCTACAATTTCTCGAGCTGCTGGTGGCATCGGTGGGAACATAAAAAAAGCCCCTGAAGATATTCGAAAGGTGTGGAAAAAGGAACGAATGAAAAAAGCTTATAAAGTTTTGGTGATCAATCCAGGTGCCACATCAACCAAGATAGCTCTTTACGAAGACGAAAAAGTGTTGCTATCTGATAATATTCGACACGCTACCGAAGATCTCAGTGCTTATAAAGAGGTAATCGAACAGTTACCCTATCGTTTACAACTGATTCTAGACAGACTCAGTAAGGGCAAGATTGCGATGTCTTCTATCGATGCTGTCGTTGGTCGCGGTGGCTTGCTAAAGCCTTTGCAAGGTGGCACCTATCGAGTGAACGCAAAGATGCTGCAAGATCTAAAGCAAGCATTGCGAGGGGAGCATGCTTCGAATCTAGGTGCTCTCCTAGCCTATCATATGGCTCTACCACTAAAGAAAGAAGCCTACATTGTCGATCCTGTGTCTGTCGACGAGTTAAATCCATTGGCTCGCCTTTCCGGATGGCCGGAACTCCCTCGCACAAGCTTAAGTCACGTCTTAAACAGCAAAGCAGTGGCTCGGAAAGTAGCCGCCGCAAAAGGTAAAAAGTATGAAGAAATGCAATTGATTGTTGTGCACTTGGGCACGGGTATTTCCGTATCGGCTCATCAAAAAGGCCAAATCATTGATGTTAACAATGCTATGGAGGAAGGTCCTTTTTCCATCGATCGAACCGGTACTTTGCCAGCGCGCGCACTGGTTCAGTTATGTTACAGTGGAAAGTATGAAGAAAAAGATTTGTTAGCGAAAATGTCTCGTTCAGCGGGCCTGTTTGCCTATCTAGGCACCAAAGATTTGCAAGAAGTCGAGAGAAGGATCATCGATGGTGATGAAGAAGCCGAATTGGTTTTTAAGTCAATGCTTTATCAAACTGCCAAAGAAATTGGCGCCATGGCCACTGTCTTATCGGGACAAGTAGAAGCCATTGTTTTCACAGGTGGCATGGCTCACTCAGACTTGGTAATTCAAACATTGAGAGAAAGAGTTTCATTTATTGCTCCAACCGTTGTCTATGCAGGCGAAATGGAAATGGAAGCCTTGGCTTTTGGTGCTTTGAGAGTGTTACGGGGGGAAGAAGAAGCGTTGGTATATTGAGGAGTTGGAGAGCCAAAGAATCATCGGAAGAAGTTCGTCGTATTGTTGCAGATATACGCAAGGAAATCACGGCTGTTACGGAAGAAGCACAAGCAGGCATCCAAGAAGTTGAAGTCGGTAATGTCGTCGTTCAAAGAGCACGGCAGTCCTTCGCTTCTATTGAAAACAATAGCCAGGTCTTATCAGAAGCGATTGGAAAAGTGGCTTCTGCAGTTCGTATGATGACACAAAAAGGCGACGATATTGTGAAAAACTTTTTAACTATCGATGAAATTGCCCGTAAAAACTCCGAAGATAGTCAGACTTCGGCTGTATCTATGGAAGAACAACGCGCCTTAATGGAAGAATTAGCAGCAAGTGCTGATACATTGAAAGAAATTGCTCAAATCTTAGAAGATAAAGCAAAGCAATTTCGTTTGACCTAAAAAACTCGGACTTTCCACAGGATGCTTAAGAAATGAGTCATGGGAGCCGCAGAGATTCGTCGAAAATAGAAAAAAGAGAATGCCTATAAAAAAGTTTAGTATCGAATAGAGATTGAGAGATCTATCTTGTGTGCTATAATGTGGTTGTCTTACCACGATTCATTAATAAAAGGGAGGAATAAGGGTGCTCAAATCAAGAATCTTCTATCTCATTCTAGGCATTCTGATCGGCTCTATGTTATTTGCTACAGTTACAATGGCAGCACCACAAATAAGGCTTATTGTGAATGGAACAGACATAACGGACCAATTTGACTACAAGCCGATGCTTATTAATGAGCGTACTTACGTTCCAGCAAGACCTCTAGCAGAAGCGCTTGGAGCCACTGTAACCTGGGATTCATCTAGAAATGCTGTCATCGTCAATACCGGTGCTTATCAACAACCGAATGAAACGGCATCTTCCAATCAATTTACCGGTATTTGGTCTTATGAGAACGAGGAGCAAGGCTGGGGATTGGCACTAGATATCTCCAGATTTGAGGACACCATACTCGGAAATCATGCAGCCTACGCTTATTTTGGTAACCGACTCGATATTGGCTATGATGTATCCATTTATGGAGATTTTGTCTCTTCCAATCAAGTGGTTGTTCTTTGGGACAGTGGTTATGGTGATGTATCTGGAACGGCTACCTTAACCTTTAATAACGATGGCTCGTTATATTGGGAAATCAATGATGTCTTCCAGACAGGTGATTTTTCGGAATACTACATTCCTCAAAAGGCTTTGCTAATTCGCAATTAGGAGGGTGGCGGGGGAACCTTTCGCGTGGCATACTCTCTTTCATAAAGATCAAGGCGATTGTTTTAGCGTAAAACAATCGCCTTTTTGTGCTTGCTTGAGCCATGGTGCATAAGATGGCAAGCAAAACGTCCCCTTGGCTCGGTAATGGTGATAACCTTAGTCTTCACAGTCTTCACAAGTATCTACAAATTCCAGTGGACAAACTTCAGGACTTTCGGCATCGGGATCATCCGAAATTTTACAGCCTACATAACCTTTGTGTACTGTCATATGTTCGCATGTTAGACAATCGACGGAGAGTGGGCATTCGCAGATAGCACATGTTATTTCAGGCATCGTTTATCTCCTTTCCTTTTACTTTGTTGAAAACTATAGACGTTAATAAATATTCTTGTGTTAATGACTGATATTCTAATTTCTTCAAGACTGACCTGTGGGAGGTCAGTCTTTTTTATGCTCGCCAGGCATGGGTTGTCTATGTCTTATCGATTTCTTGCATTACCGCAGAAAAGCCCGATACAACTTGAGCCATTTTTTCATAATCTAAGGTTTCAAGGGTATCTCTTAAAGTATGATAATGCGGGTTGCGGTAAAAGGCTGTATCGGTAATCATCACAGCCCGATAACCTTCTTCCCAAAATGACCAGTGATCGGATAAATCCATATCCATCAATGGGCCATGAGGGATGATTTGACGATTGGTAATCATCGGTACAGTTGATTTCTGATTAAATGCAGCATCCATGCGCTCTAAATAAGCAATTTCATTGGAATTTCCGATTGCAGCAATGAAGTTGCTATCACTTGGGGCTATCGTGCTTAAGATACCATCCAAATCACCGAAGTGACTCCAGTTAGGCGGTTGATCCGTATAATAGCCAATCATTTCAAAGATAATGGCTAGTTTAATCTTTTCATTCCGTTGGCGAGCCTTTTGAGCGTAAACAAAACTGCCCATATAAGGAGACTTAAAAAAGGGGGGCTCTTCATTGGTAAAAGCAATAAATTTAACAGTTTTCTGTAAAGGAACATTTTTCAACAGTCGTGCCAATTCGAGCATACCAGCGATACCGCTGGCATTATCATCTGCACCGGGGCTATCTCCACAGGAATCATAATGAGCTCCCACAATGACAACCTCATCGGGTGTGGCTATCCCTGGTTTTATGGCAATAATGTTGCGATAAGACAGCGGACTTCCTATGGGAGCATCCTTACGAGAGATTTCAAATTCCTGAATCTGAACCTCATATCCCATTGAAGCAAGTTCTTCATGAATATAATCAGCAGCCTGCTCTAATCCGTTGTAATAGCTGTAATTTCTTGGCCCGATCTCAGCGGCCAACTTTTCTACATGCTTTTTTAAGTTGAAACAAAGTGACTCCATCACCGCACCTCCTAAATTTCATTTACATATGGTTTTTGTTTTGATTAGAACCTTTTATCCACTGAATAATTGATTGGAATCTACGATCTGGGCAAACAATGGATCGAATGCTTTTCAGTCTTCTATAGGCTTTTTCATAACCCATTTCTTCAGCCATGAGCCATAAGGCCAATGTTGCAGAACGAGATATTCCCATATGGCAGCTAATCAATATTTTCTTGTTTTGTCTTCTTGCAGTATCGATAATTAATTTGGCAATGGGGTATATTTTTTTAGCAGCTTTTTCATCACCATCTAAAAAAGGCATTCTAATTACGACTACATTTTCTGGAATTTTAATAAATAGATTATCAATGTCTTCATCTCGAAAATCGATCCAAATATCGACTCTATCAATTATGCTTTCTACTTCTTCTTCGCCACCTAAATATAACCAGGGGAAAATTTTCGTGGCCATATACAATCATCCTCCTATTCGTTTCATTAGAAATTTATAGAACAAAGGTTGTAGTTATTCAAGGTAACATGGCATTTTTAATACTTGACTTTATTCAATTTTCAAAGAACATCTTGCATAACCATTATATTACAGACAGAAAAAGAAAACATGTCACGGGGTGACATGTTTTGAAATAAGTATGTGGAGGGTTTAAAGAAGTCAGTCTTATGAAAAAGAAAGATATCTACTGAAAGAAGTTAATTTTGAGTTGTAATCAGCTCTCATAGCATAGTTTAAATTAAGAATGACCTTTATGCTAAGAACCATATGGGACCACTCTTATATACAGAACAACTAAAGAAGTGAAGTATTTTCATTAAATGTTTACTTAGCGCATACGAGGTGGAGACATTATTTTATAAAGAAATATACCAATTAAAAAGTTATAGTTACTATTCCAAAGATCTGATACCTTTGGATCATTCCAACCATCTCTTCCTATTTCATATATAATATTTTTCAATAGAAGATTAAGTCTTAAACTACCAGTGCCAGGTAAAGAAAAAGGAGAGTCACTTTCGTTTCGTGAACTAATAATACCAAGTTCATATAAAAAATATAACAAATGAGCTCTATTATAAATAGGTAGAAACTTCTTTGGATGGTAGAGATAAGCTATTTTACCTTTAAGTAAATACTTATTTGAAAGTAAATTATTTGAACTAAGTGCTCTTAATGTGTTACCATCGCAGACGTCAATTAGTTCAATGATGTCATTCCTTAATTTATTCCAAGCATCATCTAAAGAAGCAAAACGTTGATTATATATATATTTTTGCTGGTTTCTATTGTATACGACTGTAAAGTTTCTTGCATCAATAAAAAGACTTCTTGTGCTACCTAGTTTTTCCAATTCAAATACTACCCAATAAATAAACGAATTCCTTTCAAAATAAGCATATTGCTCAACAGTCATAGAACATAAAGATTCACGAGGAAACTTCCTGTAAAATTCTGCTTTTTTTCGTAAAATATCACGAAGTTCGTCCTGTTTACTTTGTACATTTATATATTCGAAAAGAAATTCTTCCATCTTATTTTTAAATTCAAGTCTTACATTCTCATCTAACTTTCTTTGTAATTCATTAATCATGACCTCTAAAACAGCCCCTTTCCTTCACTTTAATACAATTTTTTAAACACCTAGTCCGAATTTATCAACAGAAATAAAGGATCAATCAAAAAGGAAGAAATTTGGAAGCATCAGCCTGCGTACCCGTGAAGTAGGTACCTAGGTTAATTGGGGGGGGCAAGCGCAGGTGGCAAAAAATTACTATAGACGAATTCTATTATGATTAAGGAAGCCTTTACTGTGGTTATAAGACAACTGTCATATGTTCGCATGTTAAGCAATCAACTGAGAGTGGATAATCGCAGATAGCACATTTTTAAGACTGACTTGTGAGAGGTCAGTCTTTTTTTAGTGCGCCTGACATGCATTGTCTATATCATCTGTTTTGATTAGAAGCTATTATAGATTGAATAATTGATCGAAATCTACGATCTGGGCAAACAATGGAACGTATGCTTTTCAGTTTTTCATAGGCTTTTTCATAACCTATTTCTTCGCCATAAGCCATAAGGCCAATGTTGCTGAGCGAGCTATTTTCCATATGACAGCTTATTAATATTTTTTCATGTTGCCTTCTTGCTTCAATTCTTCCTCCGTAAAGCATATCATCGCTCCAACGATAGGCATATGAATCCATGCTTCATAGACGGAACAACCTGTTGCTTTATAAAGAGCCTCGGCGTAAATCCGAAGTTGTGGTAGATGCTGTATACCGTGGGATAACCATTTTGATTCTTTGCCTGGAAAGGTTTTATGATCTATAATCACCCATCCCTTGGGTGTACGAAGTAACAAATCAACCCATCCTGTTGCCTTTTGCAAACCTTGGCGCAAATGAACAGGGTATTCACGATGTCTTTCGAGAATTTCTGGGTAATGCTGCGACAGGAAATGTTCTAGCTGGTCGGTAGCTTGTATTAATGAATCTTCTGACAGCCCATAGATTTCATATCTTTGTAGAAGTGCTTGAGCCATTGCCTGTCTCTCGGTCTTCGATTTTGCGGGATTATCTGCAGCTAAAAATGCATGAACCATTTCACCGAGAACTGCCATGTCTGGTTTACCTGATAGTGGGAGGCGATTATCCATGCTATGTATTTTAGATAAGTTTATGTCGATATTTTTTTGTGCTTGGGGGCCGCTCTCGCTATCATTCAGATTTGGATCAAATTTTTGTTCACTGGGATTAAAACGTGCAGGTAATAATACTCTACTTTCTTCTCTTTTTCCTACATAAAATACTTCTGTCTCTACCGTGGATGCTACAGCTTCTTCTGATGGTACAATAGATAAAAGTCGTACTTTACAAGGAAAGGATTTGTCATTCACTTGAATTATCCCATCAGCACCTTCTAGAGCAGATGGATCCTCATCTTCATGGACAATAGCGATTTTTTCAATTACTTCTTGTCCGTCCTTGGCGGTTAATTCTTTAAGCCAATAAGCTTTGGAGAAATCACGGGTTGCCAATACAAGGTAATCTCGTGCCCGCGTCATACCAACATAGAGTATTCGTTGGTTTTCATCGAGAAGCAACTGTTTTTTTCTTAGTAGTTCAGGTGCCTTTTCTACATGCCCGTCTAGTGCAACGTTTGTAGATTGTTTACTGTACGGCCAAGGCCAATAATAAAGACATCGACCATTAAGAGGAGCATCTATCTTATAAGGCATTCTACTAACTGCTGTTACTTGATTAAATACCGGTGGCGGACCTTGCCTTTGTGACGATCTCTCTAATGAATTCAAAATAACAAAAGACCATTCCAATCCTTTCGCTTTATGATAAGTTAAGACACGAATTGCTTTGTGATCAGTTGATTCTCCCATGCGGTTTAAATCTTTGTTCGTTTTTACATTTTGAAGATACATAAGAAAGCCAATCGTTGTTGCAGCTGTACCATTGGTTTCTGAAACTTCTTCATATTGTAAAGCTAAAGAACGGAGTGCATCCAAGTTTGCTAAGCGTTGATCACTTTGACCCCATCGCAATGAAACTTCATCAACTTTTGCAATTACGATAGCTAAGTCTAAAACTTCTGATGGGCTCATTTGTGCAATTTTTTCTCGAGCTATATACAATTCTTGGACAATAGGCTCATTACCTGTAATAGCTACTTGTTTTTCTCTTGGAATCCAATTGGATAACCAGGCTCCTTCTCTCCAATGATCTGATGAAAAATGTATGATTTCAGTGAGAGCCAGGGTGTCATTTTTGTCAACCAAATAGCGCATAGATGCAATTGCATACACAACTTCTGGCGTAGACAACAAGCCACTTTCTCCGACGGTCGCTGAAATACCTATTTTGGAAAGAGCTTCAGCTACTATCGAACAGTCCTCATTCGATCTACAGAGAATGGCTATATCGCCTGGTTGCAGTGAACGAAGTTGGCGAGTTTTTTTATCTTCAATTAAGTATTTTTCTTTTTGATGTAGGACATTTTGCACGCCTATAGCTAAGAAAGCCGCATCTTTTTCTTTACTGCCTCTAGTTTTGCCTGGGTATTGGTAAGACCATGTTTCTATGGAAACTCTTTGCTTCTCATTGTCAACACGCTTTGGATCTAATTTGATTTTATCTTCTGATATCCCTTTCGCTTTAAAAACAGGAACAAAGAGGGCATTTACAAACTGGACAAGAGATTCCCTCGAACGATAGGAAGCATCTAGTACTTCTATATTCACATCTTCAATACTGTCCATAGCTTTTTTCATCAGTTCTGGGTCAGTCCCTCGAAAACCATATACGGCTTGTTTAACATCTCCAACCCAAGTGGCTTTCTTTGCAATTTCAAGAAGTTGCATATTCAGAGCAATTTGTAGCGGACTAGAGTCTTGGAATTCATCGACAAAGACTTCAGAAATTCTATCTTGTAATACTTCTAGATTATCTTTGTTTTTCAGTAAAGTAAGAGCCAATGATTCTTGATCAGTAAAGTCAATCCATCCACGTTTGCTTTTTTCGTTGGAATATATCTCCATTGCTTCTGCTGCGCAATGAAATAAAGCAAAGATACATTCTTTCATATCTTGATGCAATCTCGGATGACGATCATGAAGGGAAGCTGCTGCAACAATCGGTGATATAGCATCTCGACTTCTTGCCCCAGGACTTAATTTGCTTAATTTAGCCCAATTATACCAAGATAAGGATTCATAGCGACTCCATTCTCTCAGCGTTTTATCAATTGTATCAATGACCTCTTCAGTAGCCTTAGTTGTATCTCCTTCAGGAAGCTTGGGTCTGACCATTCTCAAAGCCGAACGTAATCTTTCATCCATTTGCTCAGGACTTTCTGATGCACTTGGCAGCCAAGGAGTCATAATGCTCCAGGAGTAATCGGCGCATTTTTTTACATCTCTTGGATCTAATCCATTTTGACGGGCCAGTTCAATGATTCGTAATATTTTTTGACGCCAATCGTCTTGACCAAGTCGAAAGAATACCTGCTTGTAATCATGGTAGTATCTATCGATTACTTCAGCAGCAATGTTGTTAAATAATGTAGAAGACTCTGTTTCTGCCAATACCTTTTGCACCGGTGATAAGCCCATCTCTAGTGCAAACTCGCGCAACAGTCGTCCAAATACGCTGTTCATCGTTCCAACGTAACCATCTAAAATCCTTGTAGCTGACTTGTTGTCTCCTGATTCTAGAAGCTTAAGGCGAACCCTTTCAATCAACTCATCGGCTGCCTTGGTTGTAAAAGTAGTTGCCACAATATTTTCTGGAGGGATACCACTTTGAATCGCTTGTAATATCTCGTCAGACAACCGAGAAGTTTTTCCTGCGCCTGCTCCAGCACTTAATATTTTCAGCTTTTCACTCATTGGTCCAACCTCCTTGAGCCACAAAGATTTTGATAGTCGCAATAATCACAGGATGGTTCTATAAGGGGTGTAAAGGTGTTGTCATGTTCCGCAGTTGTTGCTATTCCTGAAGCAATTACAGTTCCTTGTGAAAGTTGGGACCAAACGTCATTTACTGATTTACGTATTGTCATAATGGAATCAAGCAATGAAGGGCCATCAACATGGTAGTCGGAGGGGATATCCTCATGAGGTCGAGAGAAAAATTCACCACCCCGTAACATAAAATAAGCTACAGGTAGTTCTTCTGTCTCTTTATCAGATAAAAGCCAATGATAGAGAGACAATTGGACAGAGAGCTTGGACAAACGTTCTTTGTACTTTTTTGGTTTTCCTGACCATTTTGCGTCAATCAGTATTTTCTTACCTGTTGCCGTTTCTCCAATAAGATCGAGAGTGCCTTTAAATTGGACTGTTTCAGACCACTTTTTTTGTAGACTGATTTCCGTATTATGAATTCGAATACCTGCGTTACGTAAAAGGGCAAAAAACTGTGCCATTGAATTTTGCAAGTGAAAACGCATATCGTTTCTTTTTATACCATTGTGTAACTCTAATAAGGGTGCTGCTAACAAGGGAGACCATTCATCAAAGAGTTCTCCTGTGCGTTTGCTTACTTCATCTTCTTTCCAAGTCGATTTTTCCGTAATCAATATTTCTAAAATTTTATGACCGATTTTTCCGAGAATAAGAGACTCATGTGGTATAGAAAGTGCATTTCCTGCTCTTACTTTTGCTACATAACGAAGGGTCCAACTCAATGGACAAGATACTAAACGTTCAAAACTCGTAGCTGATTCTACTTCCTGAGGTAATACTGAATTTGCTGAAATTTCCCAATTTCGAATCGGAGCGGGGATATTACGACCCGTTAATACTTCTCTTGAAAAAGATATTTCACCAAGAGTAAAATTTTGATTTTTACGTAATTCTGATGCCGTGATTGTAAATTTGCTTTCCAAAGAATGATCCTTTGCCATGGCGTGACGAATTTCATCCCAAAAAGGGTGTATTGGAATTTCTTTTCCTTTCACTTTGGCAGGCACAAAGAGAATTAATCTTCTGTTGGCAAATTTTGCAGCACGGTGCCAAGAAGCAGCTTCTCTCTGGCGCACTACATGCTCATCGATAAGGAAAAGGCCTTGCTGGTGAAGCCACGAGCGCTCTTTCGATGTCCAAGTCCTAATAGGGGGTCCGGACATGTTTTTATGAAAGCCCCACCAGAGAATGGTATCTGCTTTGCCCCAGATTTGGCCTGGATGATGAACCATTTGCCATGAAGAAGCTTCTTGAAACGTAATCTGATAACCTAGACCCTTCTCCCATAACAGAGTCCAATATTCTTGTCACTTGTAAACGAGAAACAGAGTTTTCGCCGAGTGTTTTAACGCCTTCTATGACTTCTTTTGCATACTCCATGACATGGTGATAGATAGATTCATTGGTGAAAAGGCTCTGGTTCATGGCCCATTGACTGACTTTCTGACATATCTGGATTAATTTTTCAAGTGGAATTCCTTCGTGCACGTCGTAATAATCATGATTTATCCATAAAGTAAGCTTCTCGTCTAAACTTTTACGGCGCTTTTGGATCTCAGATGGCTCAAGTTCCTGCGAAAGCCATAGCTCTTCATATTCCTTTGTACCGTCCTCAAGGGCTTGCACCCATTGCGGACCGCCAATACCAGGTGTATCTGCTAAGACTCTCGCTAATTTATATCGAATGCGCCCAGGGACTGGTGAAGATGGAATCGTTAATAATTCCATCACTCTTTCAATTCGTAGGGGCTTCCAATAGGTATCAATGGTAAGGGGTAAGACTTGAAGAACTGATCGCCATTTGGACAATCCATCGACACCAGGAGCTGGAAGACCGCGACGATGTAGATATTCGTCAAGGAATAAAGAACCATTCCCTTTGATTAGAATAGTTTTTTCTGAGCCTTTTTCTTGCAACCAGCTTGTTAAAAAGTCTGCTCCATCCCATTCCTGTTCGGACCGTATTAGAAGTAAGCTACCATCGCCACGAGCCTCTCCAGTAGGGGCTTCGCCCGCTAAAATTTTTTGAAGAAGGGATAAGTCTGAAAGTGGCTTTTCTTCTTCTTTTTCCTTAAGAACATCTTCTTTTAGGACTTTTACACCAAGGCGTTTTACCTCATTTATCAAACTGATAGACCAAGGATCCCATAAAGTTTCGTCTTTATCTACAATTGTAATCCTATCAATCGGCAAGTGGTCTTCTTTTTGTAATGTAGCTAGCAATGCGCGGACTCTATCTGGAAAACCCTTTTTGCCATCCTTATTGGCACGTTCTAACTGAGCTAGAGTATCAATCCATATACCTCCACCTACATGGATCGTGGGATCCCAACCTGCCAAGACCAACTCATCACGACGGCGTAACAATTCTTTTGCTGTATTCCATGAATCTGTTTCAAAAGACTTAGAAAAGGGCATATTGCCTGTATCGTGCTGGCGTATCAACGCCTGCCATTCTGCAATTCGTAGATTTTCTGATACTTTCGGTGAAGTTAGACCTAACTGCGTTTCTAATACCCCAATGAAGCCTTTAAAACCTGTTACGAATGTACCTACTGATGCGTCTCTATAACCCAGTGCATCAGGGTAAGCGACAGAATCTAGCCAATGACCAAGGATTATATGCAATCGCGTGCCCTCCTTTTTTGATGATATGACTGCTATACGTACAATTACTAAGGTGTTGTGGTTGTTGTTTTATTGTAAATCATTGATGACAAATAACTTCTATGAAAAAATATTTAATCCTTCTAATGGATGGATTATTATGGCTAAATCTGAGAACTCGATGACTGATGAAACATTCACATTGGGGAAGTGTTGGACCATGGTAAATATTATTTACGCTTTGTTATAATAGTGCAAAAGATCAAAATGAGCACAAGTCTACATAGACTTGTGCTCATTTACGAATCTTGTATTACCATTCATCAGAGCGGAAAACTTCCCAAGCGGAACAACTACTTCCTCCAGCCATCATATTTCCACGAAAACTGTTCCTAGGCCCATTGCATCGTCCTTGTTCGTCTGCTTCAACAGTAAAATGACTGGCCGAAAAGTCGATTTCTCTTTGGCCTGACCAATAACGACAAGAAGCACAAACTTGTTGGTTTTTTCCCCAAGTAACCATATGCGCTTACCCCTCTCTTCTTTAAGAAATGATTTTTCATGAAATCTTCTAACTAAAAAAGGAACCATCATTATTTTAACAGATTACTCCAGAGAAAACGTGTCACCTTAAGACGTGTCTATTCACGAAAGCCAACTCTTTTTCGACTTAACCGACTTTCAAGCTCCATTAATGCGGCATCAACATGCTCTTTTTCGATGATGATTTGTGAATTTGTTGTCATATTCTTCGTGATTTCAACTTGATGATTGATAGCATTTTTTAAGATCATCGTTGACAATTCTATGGCCATTGCACCTGTTAAAGTAAGATTCTCTGGTAATACGCTTTCAAAAGAAGGAAAATGTCGTTCAAAACTACCGAGTTTGCGATGAAGCAGTTGGGCAATGTTGTTGACGCATAATTCACCCATATAGATTCGAGCATCAATCCGACCCGGACGTTCGACAATGGCTTTCTCTACTCTTTCAAGGCGGTTTGTTGTTAGAATAACGAGTACACCATCATTTTCTTCCAAGCCGTCCAAATGACTCATCAATGTAGCTAAGGTATATCCATTGCCGTGAAAGGTTTCTCTATCTACAGCATACAAATCAACATCTTCAAGAATGATAATGCAAGGTCTTCCTAAGCGAGCCAACCGGAAGATGCGGTCAATATCTTTGGTGTTAGTCACATCACCAGCCTTAACCCAGATGACCGTTTCTTTCATGGTGCTAACCAATATTTTACTTAACATGGTTTTGCCTGTGCCAGGTGGACCGTGTAGAACAACACCACGTTTAAAGGGCAAGCCAGCACGGCGATAGATTTCTTCCATATTAAAAAAATGAAAAATCTCTTTCTCAATTTGCTGCCTCGTTGTGGATTCTAAGACAATGTCATCTAGAGTAACTTTCTCGGCCAAGCGAATGATTTTTTGATCGCCTGTAAATTTTCCGCCTTTGATATCGCCACCTTCAAAAAGCATTTTTTCAAAGCGATAATCAAAAAGGTTCTGGATGGACTCAATGTCTTGAGTTCGTGCAAAAACAGATATACTATGCTCGACGTGACGTCCATTGTTTTGTTTGGTAATGCCCACAGCAAAGACGAGACCGTTTTTTTCATAAATTTTATAGCTGTTCATGGCAATATAACGATGAACATCTTCTGTGACTTCCACACGATGACGTTCGGGACGTTCAAAGCGATCGTGATGAAATTCGGCTTTTCCACGATAGGAAAATGATTCGAACAAGCTATCAATCGCTTCGCCAACTGTAATGAGCAGATTGTCTGACAAATACATAACTCTTAATCGTGTTGCTTCACCAAGGTAGTCTAACAAATGCTCCATTGAAATAAATTCATGGGGCATTTCTGCTTTCATAACATGATAAATTTCTAGAATCATCTTTTTAACTTCTTCTTCATGTCGGTCAGGGTAGGAGAGGAGAAGTCGACTTTTATGTGTGAGAGACCGTTCCGTACCAGCGCCGATGATAAAATGAAAGATAACTTGATTCCCTTTTGTCATTTTTCCTTTTAATGTATGAGGTATCAGGATTTTTTTCTGCATCATTAATTCGCTTCGTGCCGGTTCAAAGGAGCAATGAAGTTGATGATGCAAGGCTAGCCTGTTTAAGGTACTTTCTATAATGGTCATTTCATAGTCCGTCAAGGGGAGAATTACTTCCTTGAATTGTGTTGACTCTTTGCGTAGTGCTTTCAATTAAAACACCTCCAAAAAATTTTATTCAATTATCAAAGAAGATTTTCTGTAATCAGTATAAGACAGACAGAAAAAGAAAACATGTCACGTGGTGACATGTTTTAAAATCGTGTTTAGAGGAAAATATTAAGTAGATAACAAATTATTAGAATCTGAACTTCCGAATTATTCATGGATATGTTATGATAACACTAACAAAGCCGTTCTTATGCTAGTAAAAAAGTAGAAGTAGAGACGGCTTTTTTGTTAGTCAAGATATTTTAAAAAATATAAAAGAATTGCAAAAAGATAGTTGATCCTGCCGTTTTACATTTGTTGGTTCTGCATTGTGGCTTTGTGTATTTATAAACTTAAAACTTAGTGAATCATATTATACAAAGTAAAAATCCCATTGCGTCCTATTTAAATTTAATTAAATAGCGCAATGGGATTTTTACTTTATTAATGCAGGTTCTTTTATCCAAACTCCAAGATAACAACCTTGCTCAAATACTGTTGAAACAATTAATTGCCAAAACTTTTTTGTTAATGTAATATCATCTTCCTTTGAATCTATATGATTTTTGAAAGCTTCTAAGATAGTTATTCCATTATAATTAAAATTAGGAGTATTAATTGGTTTCAGATTAATTTTTAAAAAGTGTCCAAAAATATTCTCAGTTAAAATAATTTTACCAAAAGAACATTTTTCCGTGTCAGTATTAAATGCTTGACAAGGAACAAAGCTAAACATTTCATTCACGGGGTTATCATAAGTAGCTCCTTTGTAAATAATAAATTTTTTTTCAGTATCTGTTATAAAATATTGTCCATTTTTTTTATTTAATCTTTCAAAAATTTTTTCTAAAACTACATTTTTAAATATTTGATATTTTTCATCACTAAATTTATTAAATTGAGGATAATCACTTTTGTTGATGTGTATAGTATTATCTCCAACAACAAAAACAGTATCTAGTTCCATGTAAACTGTTTCTTTGTTAAAAACTTTACCAGGGGTACCAAACAAAATAATATCACCTTTTTGAAGTCGAATCATTTCTCCGCGTTGTTTGCAATTAGTATAGAAAAAATTATCTCCAAAAACATATGGATCTGTATTTTGAAGATAAACACCTGATTCTTTTTTTATCTTATATACATGATGTAAATATTTTGGGCGCTTAGAATTCCGTATAATACTAATGATATTATCTTTTATACTATCATTAGTATAATTAATAGTCTCGAAAGTAGTAGCAGGTTCCCATTCACCCCAAAAAGTGATATCTCCTAATAAAGGTGGTTTGTTTAACGAAGAAATATATTTTCCATAGGCCTTCATAAATTTTCTATAATGCTCACCATCATTCCAAGGCATATATCTATTATTTATTGCTTGGGATAAATTAAAAGTATGATAATCATTATTGCTTTTTTCCTTCATTGGAATAAAATTTTTTAAATGTTCACCACCACTATGACCAAACAATACAATTCTAGGCAAGACTCAATACACCTCCATCTTTCTTAAGGAATCTTGAATAAATTCATTTGTCATAGCACCAAAAGGTGTTCCTCTCATATTTCTACCATTATAAATATAAATATCATTATATTTATACTTTCTAACAAAGCCGTTACTTTGATTTTCAAAAGATACGACAGCATCTTCTTTCGATCTTATATTAAATAGTGACTTTAAACTGCTAGAACTAATTGAGGCCATAATAATACTAGGATTTAAATATTCTATAAGATCGTTTAACAATGGTTGAAAATCTTCTATTAAGCTATCCTTAATACTATTATTAATCTTTCCCCATTTTTCTTGTGTTGCTAACGGACATAAATCTATATGTAATGCATAATTTGAGTACCTATAATCACCTGTTTTACCACCATACGTTGAATTAATATAATTTAAAGGTGTTTCTAATCTGCGAAACCAACTATTATATGGTTCATCTTCAAAATATTTATTTAATGTCTCAACATATATTAATTTATCTTCATTACTTAGACTATTTTTAAAGTATATCTCGGCACCTCTCTTAAAGCGAATAAAACTATATGGATCATCTTTATTTAGTTTAAACTCGTCATTAGATGGATTAATAGCTAAAGTAACTACTTTTTTATGACTATTTTTATATTTCGAATAATTTCCAAACCATAAAATTGGGATACTTGGTTTCACTATAAAAGCGTTATCCTTACCCCTATATTTTACATATAAATACCAACTTTTTTCAATTATTGAATTCAATTGACTGTCCACAAAATTCCTCCTCTTTACTAACTACTCCCTATACTTACCCGCCATAGCCTCAGCAATTTCTCTCAATCGCTCTCGAAAAGACAGCGGTTCCAACACTTCAATGAGAGCTCCCCAGCGCAGAACCCAACTGATCATACCTTCCCAGGTATCTACGTTAAAAGTTGCAGTAACGGAACCATCGATGTTATCTTCCAGTTGTTGCGAATGATGGTACTGAATATTACGAAGATCTTCAGCAGCCGTACCTTCTGCATGGATTCGAACAGTTATTGTTTTTCCAGAGCGGTTTATCATGGCTGACCAAGTATTTTCCAAATGCTGAACCAGTGAAAAATTTTCAGGATAGACAAAAGGCTCGTTGGATACTTCTAAATCTTTCATACGATCGAGTCGAAAAATCCGCTCTTCTTTTTTGTTCAGACAATAAGCAACAAGATACCATCGTTCGTCTCGATTAAAAAGTCCCAGGGGATGAATTCGTCTTATTCTATTGTTATAGCGAATTCTCATGATGAGCTCTTGTCCCAGTGCTTTTGTGCAGAGATCTAATTTTGAGGAAATATCACTGCTATTTTTTTGTTGAGGCTCAAAGTATAGAATTCGTTTTTTCATTTTTTCCGTGTACTCATTAAACTTTTGAATTTGCAAAAGATGATAAAGCATCCAGCCATTTTCATTTCGTTCTTGACTTTTGGCCATCGGTCTTTTTTCCATTCTTTCAAGCATTAAAGAAAGCCAGAATAAGCGTTGTTCATTCATGTGAGCAAGAAAAGGTGGCTCTAAAAGAAATCGGCGAGGATTACTCTTAGATTGACGTCCCGGACCGGGTGAATGGAAAGTTACACCTGCTTCTTCTGATATTTCTTTAAGTTCTTTAATCATACGTTGAACTTGTCTTGAATCGACTTGACAGTTCTCATCAAAAAAATCTTCAAATGTCATGCCGCCTTCCGGAAAGCTATGAAACAGTTGAAACATCATTCTCGCCATCCGCTTACTTGGTGAATCCTTAAGCCGGCCTCTTTTTTGTTTTGCTTGATCCATCTTGACCTCCCTCAAAAAGTACGGAAGACTTTTTACACAGTATGGCTTTGTACAATAGGGAGAGAATTATGTAATGTTCGGTATTGTCAATGCAAAAGCTTTTCCTTGGGCAAGATGCTCTGGCTTTATAGAAGGCCATTCGTAACGATGGCCAAGGCCTGAGATATCTACTAAACTTCTGCATTGCATCGGAAAGATTTGTTCTGGCTTCTTCATCAATAGGGGTAACCACTCGGCCAAGGGCAAAGCCAATAAAGTATCTTGATTTTTACAAAAGTTTATCTCTTTGAGATTTGTTAAGTTATCTCCCGTCATCACAATAATGACGGGAAAAGAGCTTCCGTCTTTCAACATAAGAAATCCAAAAGTCCGAAGGGATAAGATTTTTCCTTTGCTTTCTTCTTTACAGATGATAGGATTTTTTCTTTTTTTGAATAAAAAATCACGTGCAGATTTTTCATCAGGACAGGAAGCAATACTACTTGGCGATGAAAATAGATGTCTCTTTTTTTCTTCAAATCCCCAGTGTAAAAAGTAGGAATCATAGTTGCTTCTCATCTGATGAAAGCCTGGGAATAGGATTTGACTCATCTGAGCTTTGACTTCGCCATCTTGAAGTTCAGCAATCAATTCAGTGATAGGCTTTTGGCGATATAACTCAGATAAGCTGATTAAACCGTGAAACGCCTGCTGCTTAATTGCCTCAAGATTTTCTTGATTTGATACATCGCTTCCTCCAACATGAGGGTTTATAGAAGAACTACTCTCTAAAAGTTGCTCTTCTTCAAGGGAGCCTATTTCATCAAAAAAACCTTCTAACCCACCCTCTGGTCCGATGGCTTTTGCGTATTTCACAGCCAAGTCCTCAACATAGTCATAGGCAACATCTAAATTGCATGATGGACATAGCGGTGGACGATGGTTCTCACCCATCGGATAGTGGACCGTTGGTTCCTTACAAACAGAACAATGGTAACTATAATGATCAAGCAGATAGTTGCCCCAAAAAATAAAGGGATGTTCACTGTGTTTTGCTTTCTCAACAATAGAGATGTAAGTAGGATCTGACATAGTAGTAACAGCGACGGTAGAGCGGTCTTCTAATAGCAGAATTCGGTCGGGAGAGCTCTCTCGCTTTTTGGAATGATAGATAAGCAAGCTATAGACAGACCCATTGCGTTCTACTTTGCTAATAGATTTTCCAGGAATCAACCAGGAGAAATAAGCCAAAAAACCCCCTCCTTATTAAAAGTAACTTACTTTTTTAGTTAACCAGCCATGCTCTGTTGGACACAACCAGAGATGAAAAATGGGTGACAAGCGAAACGTCCCCGTGCTACATGACCGAAACTCAGTCACAACCAGCAAGATGTACCTGGGTCAGGCGTTATGACTTCCTGGAGAGAGGACTTCAGACCTCAGCCATCGGCAGCTTGCTGCCGCTCATGGCGTGGGATGAGTCCGTTCGGAAGGAAATCATAACGCCTGACCCCACCACAGGGTAGCTATTTTCGTGTTAGCTTTACAAGTCCAACGCACTCTTTTCCGCATTATACCATCAAAGATATTGCTTACGGAACCATTATATAACAAATAGACATAGGAAACATGTCACAGTATGACAGCGTTTCACTTTCTCATAAATTTTTCAATAAAAATTAATTTCTTAGCAGGAATACCTTGAACAAAGTCGAACTTGTACAAAGTCAAAGAAACATATACAGCCGAGATCATTTCGTAGGGGGCTCTATGAATCAACTAGGCCATTTCAAGCAACAAATTCAGACCATCAATAATAAAACGAACATGGAAATCTTTCAAACTGGATTGCTGTGGCAGAAAGTAGAAGTTATTGATGATGCTATCCTTCTAATTACTCGCAACAAAAGAGTGCCTGCACTACAAGCTTTAGATCAAAAAGATAGAATAACGACTCGACTGATTGATCAGGCCTTATTAGAAGAATATAAAGAAAGGCTCAAAAAAGCCTTGGTTGAACAATTAGGGATTGATTTTGTAACAATCTTCAAAGACTATGATCCTGATACAGAAATATCGGTCACAATTATTATAAAAAAAGGGAAATTAACTCAAAACCTCAGAGGTTGAGGGAGCTATTATAGAGCCCAATAAAGCCGCTGGAACAAGATAAGTATTGTTTTTTTCAATACTTATTATTGTGCTGGCGGTTTTTACTTTTTTTATCTTGCAAACTACAGGGAAAGGAGGTGGTATTGACGGTTATTGGACAATCAGGCTGGAACAGCTTTATGTGATGTAATGGTTATTACATTTCACATCTTGTTCTTGTGGTTTTTTTTACTATTCATTCATCACCCAAGTAAATATATTTATAAAAAAAAGGAGAACTCAACAAATGAACTATGAAGCAAAATTAAAAACTTTAGGATTAGAATTGCCGGAGGCCCCTAAGCCTGTTGCTGCCTATATTCCAGCTGTAAAAATTGGTGACTATGTATATACATCTGGACAGATTCCACTCTTGAACGGCGAGTTGAAGTACAAAGGCAAAGTAGGATCTGACATTACTGAAGAAGAGGCCTATCAAGCTGCCAAGTTATGTGCTTTAAATTGTTTAAGCGTAATCAAGTCTCTGATTGGCACGCTTGATAACATTGAGCAAATTGTCAAGCTCACTGGATTTGTTGCCAGCAGTGCTGACTATAATATGCAGCCGAAAGTAATCAATGGCGCTTCGGAACTATTGGGAGAAGTATTTGGCGAAAAAGGATTCCATGCTCGATCGGCTGTTGGTGTCAACGAGTTACCACTGAATGCAACGTGCGAAGTTGAGATGATCGTGAAAATTAAAGCAGACTAACTAAGGATCTAGCAAGATAATCAAAGTTTGATTTCGCTGCAGAAAGTCCTTTTTAGCTTTTTGCAGCAGAATCAAGATTCAACGAAGAACAATGAATCAACGAACCATATATCAACGCTAATAATCCTACATTACCGGAGGGCTCGTATTGACGAACGTTTTATCTCGAGTTACCGACGCCTTAGATGTGGAAACTTTTTTGACATGCGAAAGTGAAGAGCAAGGTAAAAGCTTAGCTTTGCAAATGATGAAAAATCTAGGATTTGAAGATATTGATCTTCTTTTCATTGAGTTTATGGGTTTCGGAGCAAGAGTTAGAGTCAGAGCATACTTGCATCGCTCGGGAGATCAATATGGATGGCTCTTTACAGGAACGGATGGTGAAAAGTCGTGACGAAAAAAGTACTTTTATCACCTCTTGATCCTGTTCACGATATTGGGTTAAAAATGATTAAGCTTGGTTTAGGAAAAGCAGGGATTGAAACAAAACTGCTGCCGCCCGATTCTCCACCTGAGGAAATCATTAAGCTTTGCTTGGAGGAAGATTTTGACACCTTGCTATTAGGTAGAACCCTTGGCTATGGTGTCGCTGAACTCTTGTCTCGCTTTATTGATCTTGCAGATGCTTCAGGAATGAGAGACAAGGTAAAAATCGGGATTGGTGGCATGGCGATAAGACCAGAAATTGCTGCAGAACTGGGCTATGACGCAGGCTTTGGACCAGGAACCTCGGTAGAAGAAGTTGTTGCTTTTGTGCAAGACATAGAATATGAGCCCCCATCCAAAGAGATCATTAAGGAAAAAAAGGATATAACTACGAACTATAGTTATCAATACAATCATCATAAAATTGGCCTACTTCTGCAAGAAATAAGCCAGCAGATTATAAATTGGGCAGAAAATAGAACTTCTATCGGCGTAGAAAGAGCGCAGTTACGGGATCAAGAGTGGGATTATGAAAAGTTTTTACACAATGAGGAAAACGAAGCATTTTATAAGCATTACAGAGAACTCTGTGATGACATACCGCAGCAGTATTATCTAAAAGGAAAAATTCATCCAAAAACGAGAGAACTGACGAAGCAAGAGCTTACCAGCTTTAATTCTTATATCGACGCAGTGAAAGAAAAGATTGTGCTGAAAAAGCTCCAGTTCAACCCCAATGACCCTGTTGTATGGAATCAATATGGTACAGGCTGCCCTTTTATGGACATTGCCCATATTAAGGTGAGTGAAGCTTGGGGCGCTGATGGTGTCGTACATTTTGATCCATCTTGGGGAGCAAGAACGGAAGGTTTTCTAGGTGGTAACGTAACACATGCAGAAGATGGTACCGTCATTACTCCACATAACCTATCTAGAATTCGTCAAGCCTTAGAAAGGTCTACATTATGGCAAGTCAGAGCCCATCGCGGACTGAATACAGCAGAGACTGTCGTTTTAGCGGGAAAAATAGGCGCCGATTTAACGAAAATCAATATATGCTACGGTTCTCTCGCTGCAGGAACTGATCCAGCTCGGTTAACAATAGATGGTTATCACGCTATAAAATACGCTGCCAAATATAACATGCCTTTTGATATTGTTACGAATGAAGAATTAACAGGTGTACCCGCCTATAAAGCTTTTGCTGGCATGTTAATCGTCGCTGATCTAGCCGTTCGATTGGGAGCGAGACCTATCTTACAGCCTTTGTTTGCCTATTCACCAGAAGTTATGATAGGTGGACAAATGGAAGACAATTATGTAGATTTTAATGTTGCAAAAATTATGGCTTTGCGGGAGATTATCCATGCTCCCATATGGCCTGGCGCTCCCATTGGCTTCCTTACGCAGAGTGAAGATCGCGTCCAATCTTCATTAAGTACTTCATTGCATGCCATGTTAGCAAAAAGTTTAAATATCGATGCCATATCTATCGCCTCGGCAGATGAAGCGTATTCAGGTGGACCGATCAGTGTTCCTTCCAAGATAGATACACTTCGTGGCGTTCAAGAAGCTTTTCGCTTTTTAGGAAAAGCAAAGATTGAAGCGAATCCTAGAGCGGTACAATGGAAAGAAGAACTCGTTGTGGGAATAGAAAAGGTACTACAAGACGTTGCGAATAAGAATGATTTTGTAGAAGCCCTATATTCAGGTCTCTTAGGAAGCAAAGAAGATGGTGCTTTTCCTGGAAGAGCCGGACAAAATACGGTTCGGATTAAGAAAGCATGAAACCAATTGTTGTAGGAATTGCTGGTACTGCGAAAAACACTGGTAAAACAACTACAACCTCAGCCTTGCTAGAAGAAATTCAGAAGAACGATGATATAACCTTGGGTTTAACCAGCATTGGTTATGATGGTGAAGATATTGACAACATTACAGGCCTTCCAAAACCGAAAATTGAAGCATGGCCTGGCGTCATCGTAGCCATTTCTGAAAAATGCTTGGAAAACAGCAGCGCGAAAGTCAAAACCCTCCTTCGAACCAACATTTCAACACCCTTGGGTAAAATACTAATCGCTGTGGTCAAGGAAAAAGGAAAGCTATTACTGGCTGGCCCCAATAAAAGCAAGGACTTGGCGCAGGTTATCAATATTTTTCATCAACTGCAAGTCAACCTTACCTTGGTTGATGGAGCTTTAAATAGGATAGCCCCCATGGTTGAAGTAGACGGAATTATTTTGGCAACAGGCGCTGCTAAAAACAGAGACATTCAACAATTGATCCAGGAAACGCAACAAATTGTAGATATTCTAAATTTCCCGATTATGAATCCGACGAACCCCAGCCTCGTAAACTATGTATTAGATGAAAAAGGTGCAGATAAAGTTCTAGAAGCTTTCAAGTATCATGATGCACTCTATATTCAAGGTATAATTGGTGAAAAGTATTTTAATTACTTTGCAGATCACTATACCTCGAGTGCTGGAAAGCAGCTCCTTTTTTCTGATGCTATCAAACTTTTGCTTTCTGGAGAGATATCGAATGTTTGGAATATTCTAGGCAAACTAAAAAAGCTTGACCTAAAAGTAGGAGTCAAGAAAAGCGTAGATATTCTTGCAGTGACTGTTAACCCCTACTATCCTCTCTATCGTTTTTCAACAAATGATTACCAGGCTTGCTATGTTGATAAAGATAGGTTATTAGACGAATTTACGAATAAATTAACCATTCCTGCTTACGATGTTGTCGTTGATGGCGGTCATAAGCTTTTTAGACAAATTCTTTCTTATAGCAAGTAAACGTGTCAAGGGGACGTTTCGCTTGCCATCCTCTCTTTCATAAAGATCAAGGCGATTGTTTTACAGCTAAAACAATCGCTTTTTTGTGCTTAAGACTATATGTTCCGGAGAAGTTATAGTAAAATATAGACAAAATTGGAATACAAAGAGCTTGGTAATACAATAGAAAATCAATTTCTACTGATGTCTAGCCAGATTAAAGGTGAAGCAGCACAGGCTATAGAAGCAATAAAATTAGCCTAAAGCCCGATTCACGGGCTGTATTGCCTTTGTGTTTGCTGTACTTGGGAAGGTGAACAGAATAAAGGACTAAGCGAGGGTATTATGTGAGCAACTTTATTATCATAATTGTTTGTTTGGGTCTAGGCATTTTGCTTAGGAGAACGAATGTTTTTCCAGTCAATGCGGATAAGAGTATTAACCAATTTATCATTTACATCAGTTTACCTGCTATGATTCTATATCATCTGCCGCAAGTCACCTTTGACTCTAGCTCTGTTATTCCGATAGCTACTTCTTGGATGGTCTTTGCGGGTTCTTACCTTTTCTTTTCATTTTTAGCATGGCTTAAGTCATGGCCTGAAAAAGTAACAGTATGTCTAATTATTACTGCAGGGTTAGGCAATACATCTTTTATAGGGTTTCCGGTCATTGAAACGTTGGTAGGCTCAGAAGGCTTGCAGTATGCTATTATGGCCGACCAACCAGGGACTTTTTTGATTTTAACTACGGTAGGCTTGTTTCTTATAAAAAAAGCGACTCAATCATCTTCTAGTATTATCGATACTATCAAAGGGCTTTTTTTGTTCCCGCCATTTATGGCCTTTATAGTTGGCTTGATGATTAACTACTTTGGTATAGTTATGCCAGAAGCGCTATCATTAGCCTTACTTGGTATAGCAGGCACTGTTTCACCTTTGGCTCTTTTTAGTGTTGGCTTGCAGTTAAAATGGCCGAAACAACATATTTATTTGCCTTTTCTCTCTTTCGGTTTGCTGTATAAGTTGATACTAGCCCCATTGTTGACTTTACTCGTATGGTACGTTTTGGCTGGAAAAACAGGCATGGAAGTTACTGTTTCTATATTAGAAGCGGCTATGGCGCCCATGATCACTGCGGCAATTATTGTTGCTACCTATAAGATAAAAAGTAATTTGGCCACCATGATGATTGGAATCGGTATTCCACTTTCTATTTTTAGTTTGGCTATTTGGTATTATGTGCTTACGCTATTAGGGCTTTTGTAACGCTCAAAACCATCTAGAAAATTTAAAATAAATTAGATAGAATAGTAAAGGTATAGATCGACGAAAGGAGTACGTTAATGAACAAGAAAATCTTTGTAGTATTTACAGTCGTAGCGTTCCTACTTTTACTTTTTGGAACAGGTTGTGAAGGCCAAAAAGCTGATGCAGTTGTGGAAGAACCTGTTGCTTCGGACGTTACAGCCCATGTAGAAGAGGATCAGGTTACTGTTTCATGGGGTGAAAAACCAACCGGTGGTTATAGCATCTCTATTGTAGACGTAACTTGCCAAGCAGGAACACTTACAGTTTCCTATGAGCTGACGAGTCCAAAACCAGGCGATTTTGTTACAGAAGCTATAACGTATCCTGAAGATTCCGCGCCCCTTCCCGATGATTGCACCGATTTCACAGAAATTGTCTTAGTGAACGTTTCGAAATAAAGCCTTAACAAGAAACTCCTGAATCAACAATCTTTTACTAATTGTTGATTCAGGAGTTTTTTTCATAAAGAAGTCCTTTTAACGGATTGATTCAACAAAGAAGGAACTGACGTTTCTATAGCTTGATTAATAATATAAATCACATTCTAAGGTCAAATGGTAGAACCAAACAGTAAAGAGAGTACAGAGGTGTAGGAAAAAATTAAGATTTACACATAAAGTATGTAAGATTTACTGGCTATGATATAGACAAATGATAAAACCAAGAAAAAGTGATTAGAAGATTGGAGATAAAGGGGGAAGTAGCAATGAAAAAAATCACTGTACAATTTGATACAGTGACCAAAAAGATAGGCAAAAAAAATATTATTGATGGGATTTCCTTCACCATTGCACCAGGCGAGGTTTTTGGCTTGTTAGGGCCAAACGGTGCTGGTAAGACGACCGCATTGCGAATGTTGACAGGGTTGATGAAACCAACGGAAGGCGAGATTCGTATATGTGGTTATAGCATTCAAAAAGATTTTGAAAAAGCAATTCAACATGTAGGAGCTATCATAGAAAACCCTGACTTATATATGTACCTGACAGGTTATCAGAACTTGATTCATTTTGCCCGGATGTCTGGGAACGTGGATAAAAAGCGAATTGAGAATATAATTACGCTTGTGGGGCTCGGAGAAGCGATTCATGACAAGGTAAAAACGTATTCTTTGGGCATGCGTCAACGTCTCGGTCTTGCCCAAGCCTTGCTTCATCAGCCTGCTTTGCTCGTACTCGATGAACCGACGAATGGACTCGATCCAGCAGGAATTCGGGAACTACGTCAATACTTGCAAAAAGTAGCTCATGAAGAAGGTGTTACTGTCTTCGTATCAAGTCATCTACTTGCGGAAATGGAACTGCTCTGTGACCGCATTGCCATTATTCAAAAAGGAAAGATAGTGCAGGTTCAAAAAGTAGAAAGCTTTGTACAAAACAGCACTTTAGAAGATCGTTTTCTAGAAGTAACGACGATGAATCAGAAAGGATGATCCCTATGCTTTCCTTGCGTCAAAGCCTAGCTTTGGTACAAAATGAGAATATGAAAATATATGCGCGCCCAACCACCTGGTTGATGATAGGGTTATTGCTGCTTCTGATTCCAGTTACAGCCTTACTCTTACCATTAGCCACAGGAATAACACAGGACTTCTGGTCTTTTCTATTTTCCTCAGCGCAGATTGGTGCCATGGTTACCTTGCCTGCTATTGTAATTGCAGGGAACCTTGTGGCCGGAGAGTTTGCCAATGGCACGATTAAACTATTGTTGATTCGTCCAGTAAGTCGCGGCAAAATCTTAGGGGCTAAATATATAGCACTCTTGCTTTTTATCATTCTGGTCGTAGCTCTACTGTTCATTGCATCTATGGTTACAGCCCTTATCTTTTTCGAAGTACCTCTCGTTACAAACCTAGTTGAAGCTACCATGATACAAGAAAATCTAAACAGACTTATCGATTTATACCTTTATAGCACTGTAGAAACGGTGATGATGGCTACCTTGGCTTTTATGCTGTCAACACTCTTTAGAAGCAATTCTCTAGCCATCGGCCTCTCTTACCTTTTACTTTTTACGGGCCCGGGATTGATGATGCTATTACAGAATTTTGAATGGTCTAAGTACCTTCTTTTTGCCAACACCAATCTACGCTTGATTGCAGAAGGAATAGCGCCTGTAGAAGGGATGACTGTATCCTTTGCCTTGACCATCTTGCTACTCTACTTTATTCTCTTTCAAGCGCTAGCTTGGTACAGCTTCGTAAAAAGAGATGTTTAGGATCGTCACCTTTCGTGGAACGATTTTATCGAAGGCGGTTAGAAAAGGAGAGTATTCAAATATGAAAAAGATACTCATAGTCGATGATGAACAAGAAATCGTTGAATTGCTCAGTGATTACCTGAGCTTAGAGGGCTACTCAATTCTAACAGCCTATGATGGGCAATCGGCACTGCAAAAAGCGAAGCAAGCAAAACCAGACTTGGCTATTTTAGATATTATGATGCCAGAGCTTGACGGTTTTGAAGTCTGCCGTATTTTACGGAAGGATAGCAATATCCCTATTCTAATCATTAGTGCTCGTCAAGAAGAAAGCGATAAAGTACTCGGTCTTGGCCTAGGCGCTGATGATTATCTTGTTAAACCTTTTAGCCCTCGTGAAGTCGTAGCACGAGTAAAAGCACTGTTGCGTCGAGCCACAGTGCTTTCAGGTGTTCCACAGAAACAGGATATATTACGCTTCTCTGGATTGGAAATCTATGTGAAAGAGTATCGGGTTTTGAGACAGGGTACAGAAGTCTCTTTGCAAGCCAAAGAATTTGAACTGCTACGGTTACTAGCAGAGCACCCTAGACAAGTTTTTACGAAAGATCAACTGCTAGATCGAATCTGGGGTGGCGATTACTTTGGCGACTCGAATGCTTTGTCAGTCTACATAAGAAGACTGCGTGAAAAAATAGAAGAAAATCCTGCGCAGCCTCGCTATATTAAAACAGTGTGGGGAGTAGGTTATAAGTTCGAAGGTGAGTCTTCATGAAATCATGGCATCCGGGGATTCGATTTAAGCTTTTCTTAATTTTTCTTTTGGCCGTCATGGTGCCTTTGCTAGCTTGATTGGCTCTTTCTTTATTTTAATGAGTCAGGAAAAGTTAGAATCGCCCGATGATGTACGGTCCTATCTCTATGCAGAAAAGCTAGGCGGGCTCTTGGTAGAAGAATATAAGCAGAAAGATTCTTTAGAGGAAGCATCTCGTTCTGTACTAGAACGAACTGAAATACCTACGGAAGTCCGCTTAGAGGTACTTAATGAAGAGGGAATCGTTCTTTTTGATAATTTTGGTCTTCGCGAAGGTGAAAAAGTTGATGTTATGGAGATGGCCCAACTTTTTGTATTATCGAAAGAAAACGAACCTTTGGAAGAACGGATGAACTATCATATCGTTCCCTTGATAATAGAAGGAAAAGAGATAGGGCTATTCATCTTGTCCTATCCTGTGACTATAATTCTAGAGCCTCTCTATCGCAACATGGTAGTAACTTTTTTGATAGCTCTTTTTTCAGCCCTTGTCGTTTTTCTTCTCTTAGCCCTCTTCCTGTCACAATGGCTTTTAAGACCTTTGCAAGAAATGGTCACAGCGACAGAAAAAATTGCTGGTGGTGATTACGAAAGTCGACTTACCATTCAAAGTGGCGATGAACTAGGTCGCTTAGCAACTGCTTTTAACGAAATGACGGAAAAGCTTTATCAATCTAGAAAGAGGGAAAAGGAACTAGAGCAATTAAGGCGTGATCTTGTAGCAAACGTTTCCCACGATCTTCGTACACCACTTGCTTCTATCCGAGGGTACGTGGAAGGACTATTAGATGGCATGGCCGATGATGCCGAGAAAAGAAAGCGCTATTTACAGGTCATTTATGATAAAGCCTTAATCTTACAAAGGTTGATACATGATCTTTTTGAACTATCTCGATTAGAACGAGGCATTTTGGCAATGGAAAAAGTGAAAGTCCCGGCGTCAGAAATGCTACAAGAGCTGGCTGAAAAATATAGCCATGATGCAGAACTTGTAGGCATAACTTTTCAAGTAGAAATTGAGCCTCACTTACCAACCCTATTCGTCGATCCGATTCGAGTTGAACAAGTTTTAACCAATTTACTGCAAAACGCCTTTCGTCACGCTAGCGCTGTTACTTTACGAGCTACCTTGGAAGAGCAAAAAATCAAAATTTCAGTGGAAGACAACGGTGAAGGTATCGCAAGCTCTCAATTGCCTTATATATTTGACCGTTTTTATAGCGGAGAAAAATCAAGATCGAGACAAAGAAACGGTACAGGACTGGGCTTAGCGATTTCCAAAGAAATCGTTTCAGCCCACGACGGAACAATCTGGGCTGAAAGCGAAGTAGGAAAAGGTTCTACTTTCTCTTTCTTTCTACCGGTTTATCGCTGATATGTGATTAACCCCGGACCAGCCACCCATAATCTTGCCGACAATCGATTATATAGTCAACGTACACCTTTTGATCTTTGATCTGATACAAAATCAGATACCATTTTTCTACGAACATTTTGTGATATTTATTCGGCGGAATAAATTCTGCTTCCAGAAAGGGAAAACGTTCTGGCATTATATGTAGAGAACGGATAGCATTTATTAAATCGTTTTTTACCTTGTGAGCGGCATCAGGGCTTTTAAGTGCCAAAAAACGAATATGGCCCGCCAACATCTGACGGGCACGGTCTGAAACAATCACCTTATATTGAGGTTTCTTTTCCATGTTCCACCTCATCAATAATACCTTCAAGGTATTTGTCCAGTTCATCGGGTGTTACTCCTGTGCGTCCCGCCAAACGGTCTTCTTCAACAGACAGCAGTTCCTCCCTCAATTTCAACATTTTTTCACGGCGGGCAAAAGCCTCTATATCCATAACCACTAGATCACCCTCGCCGTTTTTTGTAAGGTAGACAGGTTCACCGGTGGACTTGCACAAGGCAGCAATTTCATTATAATTCTGCCGAATGCTCGCAGATGGTTTGATTTGCATTGTATCCGCTCCTCGTAGTAATATTCTACCTATATTTTAACTCTATCCCACCATGAGTTCAAGAGCGCACGAAAGAGTCCGATCTTTCCTTTAGATCATGAATCTCTCGAAAGGAAAGCCGCTTACTGGTTCTGTGTGTTAGACTGGCCTGTGGGAGTACTTACTGAAGTGGGTACCCTATTTCGAGATTCGCGATCTACTCTGATTCATATATAAACAATATTGACAAGCAAGATGATAGAAAATATACTTCTGCTCAGCTACAAAAGATAGGGGAGTATACAATGGCAGAAGTGAGCAAAAGGTTGCAGCATTTTGGCGAGTCTGTAATTCGAAGAATGACACGAGTCGCTCAAACTTATGGCGCCATCAACTTATCTCAAGGATTCCCTGATTTTGATCCACCCCAGCAGTTGTTAGAGTCTTTGCATAGAGTGTCTTATGAAGGGCCTCATCAGTATGCAATCACTTGGGGAGCACCGAATTTTCGAGAAGCGTTGGCTCGTAAACAATCACGCTTTATGAATCTACCGATCGATCCAGAGAAAAATATTGTAGTAACCTGCGGCAGTACGGAGGCCATGATGGTTGCCATGATGACAATCTGCGATCCTGGAGACAAGGTCATCGTTTTTTCACCTTTTTATGAAAACTATGTAGCTGATACAATCTTAACGGGAGCTGAACCAATTTACGTCCCTTTACGTCCACCTACCTATAACTTTGATGAGGCCGAACTTCGTCGCGCCTTTGAACAAAAACCGAAAGCCTTGATACTTTGCAATCCTGCCAATCCAAGTGGAAAAGTCTTTAGCCTTGAAGAACTGCAATTGATCGCGAAATTTGCGGAAGAATTTGATACTTTTGTGATTACCGATGAAGTGTATGAGCATATTGTCTATGGGCCCTATGTGCACACATATTTTGCTTCCCTTCCTGGGATGTTTCAGCGAACCCTTTCTTGTAGTTCCCTTTCCAAAACATATTCGATCACGGGCTGGCGTCTTGGCTATGTGATTGCGCCACCTCACTTGATTGATGGTGCACGCAAAATCCATGATTTTCTAACCGTTGGCGCTGCTGCACCTTTGCAGGAAGCAGCTGTGACAGCACTTAATTTTCCTGACGACTATTACCAAGATCTAACGCTGCAATATCAAGAAAAGCGCGATACTTTTCTTCAATATTTAAACGCTTTAGGGTTGAACTACACGAACCCTCAAGGTGCCTATTACGTCATGGTAGATATAACGCCTTTTGGCTATCAAGACGACAATAGATTTTGCGAGTGGATGGCCCAGGAAATCGGTGTTGCCGCTGTGCCAGGGTCAAGCTTCTTTCGCGAGCCCATTCATCAATGGATTCGATTGAATTTTGCCAAACGCAAGGAAACATTAGATGCGGCGGGACGACGGTTGCTTCGGTTAAAGGAGTTTGGTTGAAAACTCAAGAAATTGAGAAGGTAGCACAACGCAGCAATCTTCTTAAAGAAATGCTATGAAATCCATCTTTCGGTAAAAAGTATTTTTACCAAAAGATGGATTTTTCTCGTCCAAAAATAGAAACCTCAAAAACGTATAGAACAATCAAACCACTAATAGGCTATAAAGGAAAATGACACCATAGCCCAATAAGGAGCCCTTACGAACAAACGAACGATAAAACAAGGTAGGATGGTGTTTGCAAATGCAAAATATGGCCAATACAGTGCCATCTACAGAAGCAAAGGATAAACTGCTGCAAGTATTCCGCTTTGCTCACGCACTCAACCAACTACGAAACCCAGTGCAAAAAAACATTGACGACTATTCTTGGACTTTTTGGCTTCATCAATTACCAGAACATGATAGTGTCCGAAGAGGCACAGTCAATCAAAATGAAGAAACAGATGAATTTATTTTTAAGATAAAAAGGGCTGAAAAAACCCTACCACCGAAAGTACCCAAAGAATTAGAGCCTTGGATTTCACGCACTTATATGGATCCTTTTCAAGAGCTTCAGTTGAACAAAAGCATTACGATTAAAAACGAACTAGATGAAACCATCACCGTATCATTCGAAGAAGAACGAGAAAGAATTATGAAATTTAAAGCTTGGAAAACAAAATACGATGAATGGCAATTAAAAGAAAAACCAGCCCGCCGATCGATAGAGATTTTTGAAAGACTATATAATCTATACGCTAGATTAGAACGAGAAAATGAACAGTTAGAATTGATTCTAGGCGACGGAATACTCTACTGGTTAAAGACAGAGGGCAACACAATCAAGCATCCCATGCTGCTTCAACGTGTTCAAGTCCACTTTGACCCTCCCATACCTGAGTTTACACTTACCTATACAGATCATCCGAAAGAACTATATACTGCTGCCTTGCGAATCTTAGATGAAGTAAGCCCGAAAGTAATCAATCAACTACAGGAAGAAATAAATAACAACAACTACCATCCCCTTGAGGAAAAAGAAACAACAGAATTCTTAAAAAGTATGGTCAACCAACTGGCTTCCAATGGAGAATTTACAGGTCAAGAAGTACCCAGTGGAAAAAGAGATAGACCGCAAATAGGCAGAGACCCTGTAATATTTCTTCGCAAGAGAAACATGGGCA